>JANOQY010000172.1:0-7462 GCA_031414995.1 Betaproteobacteria bacterium | reverse complement strand
CCACTATGTGTTGAATGGCTCCAAAACATTTATCACCAACGGCTGGCATGCTGATCTTGTGATCGTCGTGGCAAAGACAAATCCTGCAGCGGGCGGCAAGGGCACCAGCCTGATGTTGGTCGAACGCGGCATGCCCGGTTTCGAGACCGGTAAACGTCTGAAGAAAATCGGCCTGAAAGCGCAGGACACGGCCGAGCTTTTCTTTAACGATGTTAAGGTGCCGATGGAAAATTTGCTCGGTGGTGAGGCATTCGAGAATCGCGGTTTTATTTGTTTGATGGAACAATTGCCCTGGGAGCGGCTGCAAATTGCCATCACCGCCATCTCCAGCGCGCAGGCTGCCATTGACTGGACAATTGCGTACGTGAAAGAGCGCAAGGTTTTTGGGCAACCAGTCGGCAACTACCAAAATACGCGCTACAAACTCGCCGAGATGCAGACTGAAGTGCAGGTGGCGCAGGTGTTTCTGGATAAGTGCACCGAGCTGTTGATGGTCGATAAACTCGATACCGCGACGGCATCGATGGCCAAATACTGGACCACCGATCTGCAATGCAAGGTGGTCGATGAATGCGTGCAACTACACGGCGGCTATGGCTACATGTGGGAGTATCCGATTG
The DNA here is from genome assembly GCA_031414995.1 of Betaproteobacteria bacterium. Taxonomy (GTDB): domain Bacteria; phylum Pseudomonadota; class Gammaproteobacteria; order Burkholderiales; family Usitatibacteraceae; genus UKL13-2. The sequence goes on along the minus strand of JANOQY010000172.1, from coordinate 6,842 downwards.
CGCGCGCCTATGCGGATGCGCGCGTGCAGCGCATTTACGGGGGCACCAACGAGATCATGAAAGAAGTGATCAGCCGCTCGATGGGATTGTCGGGGCGGTAATCCGCGACTGCTGACAGCAAATCGCTGCAAAAATTAACTGTCATTTCGAACCCTGCCTCATCGGGTGAGAAATCTGCTTTATTGCTCTCGCCATAAAAGCAGATTTCTCTCTTCGTTCGAAATGACAAAACATTATTTTCACACTGAAATCTTTTGAAAGAAATTATGACCACCACGCTTAAACGTGTCGCCGTTCTGGGATTGGGTAAAGTAGGCAGCCTCGTCGGCACCTTGCTGGCGCGTTCGGGATTCACGATCACCGGTATCGATGCCAACCCGCCCGCCAAATTACCGTTCGATGTGCGGGTGCAGGACGTTGCCGATTTTGACAAATTAAAAACCGCATTGACGGGCCATGACGCTGTGATTTCCTGCCTGCCATTTCACCTGAATGTCGGCATCGCGCGCATCGCGCACGAAGCCGGAATGCATTATTTTGATTTGACCGAAGACGTTGCCACCACCCGCGCAATTATGGAAATGTCGTTCACAGCCAAAGGCGTGATGGCACCGCAGTGTGGACTGGCGCCGGGATTCATCGGTATCGTCGGCGCTGATCTCGCCAAGCGCTTCGACTCATTGCGTTCAATCGAGCTGCGCGTCGGGGCGTTGCCACAGCATCCGCGCGGCAAGCTGGGCTATGCGCTCAATTGGTCGCCAGAAGGCGTGATCAACGAGTACATCAACGATTGCGAAGTTATTCGCAATGGCCACATCCAGATGGTGCCCGCGCTGGAAGGGCTGGAAATGATTCTTGTCCATGGTCTGGAGCTGGAATCGTTCACCACGTCGGGGGGATTGGGCACCATGTGCGAGACCTATCTTGGCCGCGTGCAGGAGCTTAATTACAAAACGATGCGCTACCCCGGCCACTGCGAACTGATGCGATTTTTGTTGAATGAACTTTACCTGCGTGATCAACGCGATCTGGCCAACAAGCTGCTGCGAAATGCACTGCCTGCCGTGGCGGAAGACGTAGTGTTCGTTCACGCAGCCGTTGAAGGCCAGAAAGATGGGCGTCTTTCACGAGAAGAATTTGTTCGCGCCTATCCGGCCATGCAGCTTGAAGGGGAAAGCTGGCGCGCTATCTCCTGGACGACCGCTGCGAGCCTGTGTGCAGTGGTTGAGATGGTGGCCGACGGCATATTGCCGCAACAAGGATTTATCAAACAGGAAGAAATCCCTTTCGATAAATTCCTCGCCACCAAAAACGGCGCAATTTATCGCAACGCCGAAAAAGTCGCAGGCGGCGCGACCTTTGCCGCGTAAGCTGTATCGCAATCAGGGAGTCAGCCATGCCATTTACCTATAACGTTGTTTCCGGCGCCTCTGCAGATCGGCTGGAAAAATTGATTGCCGAGCGCCTTGAGCCGGGTGCTGACAAGGTCGCCATTGATCGGCGTATCTGGCGGCTGTTCGGTGAAAAATGGGCGGTGCTTTATACCGATCTGTCCGGATTTTCGCGGCACGTCGCTGAGTTCGGCATCGTCCATTTTTTGCAGACGATTTATGAATCGCACCGCTTGCTGGTGCCGCTGATTGAAAAGGACAACGGCATTCTGCTCAAAACCGAAGGCGACAGCCTGATCGTCATGTTCCGCCACGTGAACGATGCTCTCCGCTGCGCACTGGCGATGCAAAAATGCACCCGTGAATACAACGAAACGCGCATCGATGCAGAAAAAGTATTGCTGTGTGTGGGGATCGGCTACGGTGAGATGCTACGGATCGGTGACGCCGATATTTTCGGTGCCGAAGTAAATGCCGCATGCAAACTCGGCGAAGACGTGGCCAAAGCCAACGAAATCCTTCTCACGGGCGCGGCGTCCCGGGAAGCGAGACTGCCACCGAATACCAGTTTGCAACAGATGGCATCGGCACCGGCGGGAACGGATTCTGCGTTTAGGTTGATTTACATATAGAGGTTGAGAATTCAACCGTTCAAATACTTCGAGGCTATTGCGTAGTTTTGTGCAATTTGTGTAGAACGCCATTTGGCGGGGTTTCTAGGGCTAAATGCCGCCACAAGCCGCACCAGTGCTAGTTTTTATGATTTTATCTCAGAGGCTTTTTCTCGCAATATTTGAAGCCTTAGGCGTTAGTACTGGGATTGATCGTAGGCAAGATCAACCTGACTCTACTGTTTTGCTTACTTGAAGAGATGGACAAGCAAAAAGGAGATATCAATTCGATAGTGCCCGGAGTGGGAAAGGCCTGCTTCGGTGCGGTTGCGCAAGCTATCGCAACATGTTCTATGAAGTGCGCCTTAGAAGGGTTGGGAAAATGAGGAAGAAGCTTTGGGCTGTTTTAGGAACCGGTGCCGCACTCTTTTCGGTGTATATCTATTTGTTGGTTGACTCGCCGGGAACAAGCAAGGAGGCAACTAATCTGGCGCGAGATGCGGCAATGAATTTTCTGCTTTATACAAACAAAAACACCATCCCGATAAGTGGTGACAAATCTCTCGTTGAAGGCTGCGTGAAGCCAAGCCTTGAGACAATTTATGTTCTGTCAGAGAAAGGACGATTTGAATTTCGCGTATTGTGCGCAAACAAAGAAACAGCATTTATTCTTGTTGCGATGAGGCGTGCCCCTCCGGACTACATGGGGATTTCTAAAACAAGTATTTTTGCTGTAAAGAAATAAGAGAAGCAAAAAGGAGGCAACGTGTATTGTTTCGCGCGAAATGAATTAAAGGTACTCACTAATTCATTTTTGTCGCTAGCCTTTTCTATCCACCCCAGTCCCACCCGACAACATCCGATAGGCATGAAACATCCGCTGTACCATCGTGAACACGATGACGCCGATGAAAACCCAAGTCCACAATACCAGCCGCCCACTGTCTAGGACCATCAACGACAGGCAAATGAAGGCCTCTGTGCGCTCGCCCAAGCCCGGCGCGTAATGGAATGACTTGTTGGAATTGTTGGCGACGGCGGCACCAATTGAGAGAAATAATGACATCGCGATGGCGATGATGCCGGCCAGAATCACGAGTTCAAATCGTGCCTCGGGATAGTTGCAGGCGAGGGCCACAATCATCGCGACTTCAACCATGCGGTCAAACGTGATATCCAGTATTGCGCCCATCGGGCTTGGCGCGGTCATGCGCGCGAGCGTGCCATCGGCAGCGTCGATCAGCCCCGATAGCCACAGCACCACAACACCGGCAACAACATATTGCTGCAATACCAGCAAGGCCGCGGCGAGGCCAACCAGCATGCCAATGCACGTCAGCGCGTTGGCGCTGACACCGAGCCGCAGACACGCGCGGGCGACGTGATCGAGAACTGGCTGGAGATATTTTCGCGCGTTGGTATCGAGCATCTTGTTCTGTGCGTGGCGGGCGTTTGCTAGGAATCGCGCAGGCGATAGACCTGTTGAAACCTGTCGTTGCCGACGATGCCATAGTCACCCGGCGCATATTGCAGCAACCAATCGTGCGCCAATCCGTGCAGCACATCGCCACCTTTGCAGCGGGCAACCATGAATGGCAGCGGCATCTGTTTGGCCAGCACGGGAATCGGCTGTGATCTGTAGTGGCCGTCGTCGCCAGCGTTTAACGGTGGGACCGGTTCGTACTTTGCGTCAAATCGATTTCGTGAGACGCTCCATATATCGCCGCTGAATGTGGAAATCAATGCGTCACCCCGGAGGAATTGATTGGGTCCCTCACGGCTGATCAATTGCCCATCAGCGGTCGCAAAGGTCACGTTGACCAATTCGTCTTTCACGTATTGCGCAGCAGTTTTATCTGCGGCCAGATCTACGTTGTCGAGAGGTACTTTCACTAGCATTGACGGAATTCCCCGAGCATTTTAGTGCCACGAGCCGCGCCAGTGCTGGTGTTTGGCAAAAAATTGTGAATGATCGTCGGTTTACTGGTCGCCAGCACGAATCGCCATCATTTGCGCGCTGTCGAAATCCGGCTGTCGACGTAAATCCAGTGTGAACGGGTGCGCGGGATTTCGGCCTTCCTGCTTGAAATCCATCGGGCCCGGCGTGTGGCCGATTTTTTGAAAGCGCGCGACACGTCGCGCTTCGGCTGAGAACGCGTTCACCGGAAAATCGTCGTAACTACGACCGCCTGGATGGGTGACGTGATACGTGCAGCCGCCAACCGAGCGGCGGGCCCAGGTGTCGACAATATCGAAAACCAGCGGCGCGTGGACACCGATGGTTGGGTGCAGCGCCGATGGCGGTGCCCACGCGCGATAGCGAACACCGGCCACGAACTCGCCGGGCGTGCCGGTTGGCGTCATCGGCACCACGCGCCCGTTGCAGGTAATCGCGTGGCGTTGTTGCGTCATCCCGGTCACACGAACCTGCATGCGTTCAAGCGACGAGTCGACGTAACGCGCTGTACTGCTGCCAGCCATCTCTTCGCCGAGTACATGCCAGGGCTCTATGGCTTGTCGCAATTCCAACTCGACGCCTTGGTAGGCCACCGTTCCGTATCGCGGGAAGCGAAATTCGAGAAACGGTGCGAACCAGTCAAATTGCACCGGATACCCGGCAGCGGCCAAATCATCGACCACGCTTTTCATGTCCTGCGCCACAAAGTAGGGCAGCATGAAGCGATCGTGCAATTCGGTGCCCCAGCGAATCAAGTTTCCCCGGTAGGGCGTCTTCCAGAATCTGGCGATCAGTGCGCGCAGTAGCAACGTTTGCGTGAGGCTCATTTGCGGGTGCGGCGGCATTTCGAAAGCGCGGAACTCGAGCAAGCCGAGCCGTCCGGTCGGACCGTCTGGCGAGTAAAGCTTGTCGATGGAAAATTCAGCGCGGTGAGTGTTGCCGGTGAGATCAACGAGGAAATGGCGCAGCAGACGATCCACCAACCACGGTTTGGTAGAGTCGCGGCTTTTGCCTGCCAAAACCTCGGCATCCATTTGTTCGAATGCGATTTCAAGTTCGTACAGCGAATCGTGACGCGCTTCATCGACGCGCGGGCTTTGAGAAGTGGGTCCGATGAAGGTGCCTGAAAATAAATACGACAGCGCGGGATGGTTCTGCCAGTAGGTAATCAAGCTGCGCAACAGGTCGGGCCGTCGAAGCATCGGGCTGTCTGCAGGTGTCAATCCACCGACCGTGACGTGGTTGCCACCGCCGGTCCCGGTATGGCGACCATCAAGCATGAATTTTTCGGTGCCCAGCCGCGATAGCCGGGCTTCTTCATAAAGTGTCGTCGTGTTGGCAACGAGCTCGGCCCATGAGGACGAGGGGTGAATATTGACTTCGATGACGCCCGGGTCAGGCGTGATGGCGAACTTCTTGATGCGCTTGTCGGACGGGGGCGTGTAGCCCTCAATCCGCACCGGCATGCCGAGTGTTGTCGCCGTTGCTTCGATGGCTGCGACGAGCGCCAGATAGTCTTCCAGCAGTGCCAGCGGGGGCATAAAAGTGTGCAGCATGCCATCGCGGACTTCCACGCAAAGGGCGGTGCGTACGATCTCTTTGGCCGATTTTCCTTTCTGCAGCAACACCGCCGCAGGTTTTGCAGGCACTTTCTGGACATGCTTTACCGATGGCGCAGTCGACAGCGCATCTTGCTCCGCAAATGGATCGACCGGGATGATGGCCTCTATATCCTCCGGGGCGACTGCGGGCAACGAACTCAATGGCAATCGGAAGCCAATTGGCGAATCGCCTTCAACGACAAACAGATGTTTCGATTTCAATGGCCAAGCGCTCGACGCCCACTCGGTTGCAGTTGCAGGTTCCTTGCGATCGATTGCTTTCAACGGCAGGACATAGCCGATGGGCTCGCCGATGCCGCCCGTTAACTGATCAACCAGCTTTTTTCGGAAAGCGGCGTTCTTCAGGTCGGCGCTGAGCGGATCGATGTTAGCCGGTAGTTCAGCTTCATCGCGAATCGTTCGCAGCACGCTCTCATACGCAGGTATCGTGAAATCGGTATGCAATCCGAGTTGATTGGCGAGCTCCTGCACAAATGCTTTGGCGTCATTTTTCTTGAGCGGATTTTTTCCAACGTCGAACGCGATCAATGCATCGTTCGCCCACAACGCGTGGCCATCCGGTCGCCAGTAGCAGGACAGTGCCCAGCGCGGCAGTGGCTCTCCGGGGTACCACTTGCCTTGACCAAAATGCATCAACGCGCATGACGTAAACTTTGGTTTGAGCTTGCGCAATAACGCGATCGATAGTTCGAGTTTTTTCGGCGATAGCGCCGTCACGTTCCACTCGGGGCCTTCCATGTCATCGATGGAAACGAACGTTGGTTCACCTCCCATCGTTAGTCGGACATCGCCTTCATCGAGTTCGCCGTCAATTGCGGTGCCGAGGTTATTGATCTGCGTCCATTGTGCGTCGTTGTATGGTTTGGTGACGCGCGGGTCCTCGGAAATACGCGTGACCGACATTTCAAATTCGAGCGAGGATTCGCAAACATCGGTGAATCCCGATACTGGTGCGGCAGACGTTGGAATAGCGGCACAAGCGAGCGGGATGTGACCTTCTCCTGCGAGTAATCCAGAAGTGGGGTCTAGTCCCACCCAACCTGCACCGGGCAGATACGCTTCGGCCCAGGCGTGAAGATCGGTGAAGTCTTTATCCGTGCCGCTGGGACCGTCCAAGCCTTTTTGATCGGCGACGAGCTGGATCAGATAACCCGAGGCAAATCGCGCGGCGATACCGAAGTGGCGAAGAATCTGTACCAGCAGCCAGCCACTATCCCGACACGAGCCCATGCCGCTATCGAGCGTTTTCTCGGGCGTCTGC
>JANOQY010000171.1:0-1580 GCA_031414995.1 Betaproteobacteria bacterium | reverse complement strand
TCGTTCAGCCGCATCGTCAACGCAATGCGCTTCCGCTTCTCGTCAACCTCCATCACCTTTACTTTGACGACGTCGCCGGCTTTCACCACGTCGTGCGGATTCTTCACGTACTTCTCAGCAAGTGCGGAAATGTGCACCAGCCCGTCCTGATGCACGCCGATATCGACAAACGCACCGAATGCGGCGACGTTGGTGATGACGCCCTCAAGAATCATCCCCGGCTGCAGGTCGCGCAGCGTTTCCACACCGTCCTGAAAAGTGGCGGTTTTGAATTCGGGCCTGGGATCGCGTCCCGGCTTTTCCAGCTCTTTCAGGATGTCGGTCACGGTCGGCAGGCCAAACCGCGCATCGACGTACTTTTCGGCGCGCAGTGATTTGAGCAACTTGCTATCGCCCATCACGGTTTTCACGTCGCGCTTAATGTCAGCAAGAATTTTCTCGACGACCGGATACGCTTCGGGATGCACTGAAGACGCGTCCAGCGGATTGTCGCCGTTGCTGACCCGTAAAAAACCTGCGCATTGCTCAAACGCTTTATCGCCCAAACGCGGCACCGACTTCAACGCTGCGCGCGACTTGAATGCACCATTGGCATCGCGGTGATTGACGATATTCGTGGCGACCGATTGCGTGAGGCCGGACACGCGCGCCAGCAACGCTACCGATGCGGTATTCACGTCCACCCCGACGGCGTTTACACAATCTTCCACCACCGATTCCAGCGAGCGCGCCAACTGGGTCTGGTTCACGTCGTGCTGGTATTGCCCAACGCCGATCGATTTCGGGTCGATTTTCACCAGCTCTGCCAATGGATCCTGCAAACGCCGCGCGATCGACACCGCGCCGCGCAGCGACACATCCAGGTCTGGTAACTCCTTGGATGCAAAAGCCGACGCTGAATACACCGATGCACCGGCTTCCGACACCACGATCTTTGTCATCCGTTGTTCGGGGACGAGCTTGATCAAGTCAGCGGCCAGCTTGTCGGTTTCGCGTGATGCGGTGCCGTTGCCGATGCTGATGAGATCAACGCCATGCTTTTTGGCCAGCGCTGCCAGCACATGCAATGCGTCATCCCAATCACGACGCGGCTCGTGCGGATAGACCGTCGCCGTGTCCAGCACTTTGCCGGTCTTGTCCACGACCGCGATCTTGCAGCCGGTACGAATGCCTGGGTCAATGCCCATCGTCGCGTGCGGGCCGGCGGGTGCGGCCAGCAGAAGATCCTTCAGGTTACGCGCAAAGACGTTGATCGCTTCCAGTTCCGATTTCTCGCGCAGCGTCGACATCAACTCCGTTTCCATATGCAGCGAAATCTTGATGCGCCATGTCCAGCGCACGACCTCAGTCAGCCATTTGTCGGCCGGCCGGCTCTTGTTGATGATTTTGGCGAATCCTGCAATCATGTTTTCAACCGGATTCAGCGGCGCGCTCCAGGCGGGCTTTTCCTCTCCCGCTTCGGAATCGAGTAGCAACTTCGAAGTAAGGATGCCTTCGTTGCGCCCCCTGAAAATCGCCAGCGCGCGGTGCGAAGGGATGGTCTTCCAGGTCTCGGCATACGCAAAATAATCGGCAAACTT
>JANOQY010000170.1:0-3025 GCA_031414995.1 Betaproteobacteria bacterium | reverse complement strand
TGTCCGGACTCGCGTTAATGGTGACGGCTTTGCCGTTGACAGTCAGTTTTGCCACGATCATTTCCCCTTGGTTCGGTTGAACAGCGCCAGCGGGAAAATGTACGCCGATGCGGGGAAAATGTAATGCTGTGGCGCACAAATATTTGTGCAAAAAACCGAAACACTAGCATTGACGGGCGTCTTCAGGCGGTTTCAGCTTGCGAGGCCCGCCAATGCTAGAGTTTCATATTATCCCATCAGCAAACGCGGCAACCACATCGAGAACGCCGGAACGTAGGTGACGAGCAACAGTGCCGCGACTAGCGCCGCATAAAACGGCAGGATCGTGCGCATCACTTCGCCCACCGAGATGCCGCCGATGGCGCAGCCGATGAACTGCGTGGTGCCCACCGGTGGCGTGTTCAATCCGAGCGCGCAGTTGATCAGCATCACCATGCCGAATTGCACGGGGTCCATGCCGTACTGCATCGCGATCGGCAAAAAGATCGGTGTGCAGATCAGGATTGTGCTCGCCATGTCCATGAACGTGCCGAGCACGAAAAGAATGAGGTTGATGAGAAAAAAAATCGTCCACGGATTAGTCGACACCGACGAGAGCATCGCGCCGGTAAGGTCTGCGACCTGATACAGCGCCATCAGGTACTGGAACATCGTGGATACACCGATCAGCAGTAGCACAACACCTGTCGTTTTGACCGCTCTTGCCGCAGCCTTCAGGAACTTCTGCCACGTCATCGTCCGATAAATAAAGAAGGTCAGGATGATCGAATACACCACCGCGACCGCTGCCGATTCAGTCGCGGTAAACACACCCGTGAGAATGCCGGCAAGGATGATCACGACGATGAGTAATCCCGGTGCTGCGGCTGCGAGCGACAATCCGACCGCAGCCCAGCCGGGAAAAATGCCGGCAGGATAGCCGCGATGGACTGCAACTGCGTAAGCCGCGACCAGCATGCAAATGGTCAACACCAACGCGGGCACAACGCCCGCGGCAATGAGTGCGCCAATGGATACCTTTCCACCCGCAGCCAGCGAATAGATGATCATGTTGTGACTGGTCGGCATGAGGGCCCCGACCAGCGACGCGTGCGTGGTGACGTTAACCGCGTAATCGGCGTGATAGCCCTCTTTCTTCATCATCGGAATCATCACCGAGCCCATCGCGGAAACATCGGCAACCGGCGAGCCCGATACGCCACCGAAAAGCGTGCAGGCAACCACGTTAGACATGCCCAGGCCGCCGCGGATGTGTCCGACCAAACTGCGGGCAAAATTGACAATCTTGTCAGCAATTCCACCGTGCAACATCAGCTCGCCGCTGAATACAAAAAACGGGATGGCCAAAAACGAGAAGATGTTCATTCCCGACATCATTTGCTGAAAAATAACGGCGACGGGCAGGCCTTCATAAAGGATCGTGCACATTGCAGACAGGCCGATGGCGAACGCGACCGGGACTCCAAGCAGCAGGAGCACAAGGAACGACAGGCCGAGGATTGCTAGTTCCATGCCGGTTCCACTTCCGTACCGTTGATCAACGCAAGCAGATGCTCAAGCGAGAAGAGAATGATTAGCGCGCCAGATAAAACTAGTGGCACATAGCGCACCGCCTCGGAGAGATTGATGTTTGAAAGTTTGTACGGTGCTACGGAGACACCCAAAATCCAGCCGTTGTAGATCATGGCCGCGCCGAATATGGCGACCAGCACATGGATCAGCATCTCAAGTTTGTGGCGGGGACCTTCCGGGACAAGCACCAACAGCGATTCCATGCCGATGTGTCCGGCATCACGCACACCCACGGCGGCCCCGATCAGCGTGACATACAGGATCAGCACCAGCGCGAGGTTTTCGGCCCACGTAGGGCTGTCATTGAGCACGTACCGACCGAAGACCTGATACGCCACAATTGCCACGATGACGAATAATCCGGCGACTGAGAAATACATGCCAACTCTGGCAATGCACGCATTCATCCGCGTGAGCATGCTCGGTGTCCTGGATTGCTCCGGGCGCAAATTACTTTCCATTGGGTTTCGCAGTTCTGATGTTGACCGACTTATCCGGACGCGGTTTACTTTGTGTCCTGCATGCGCTTGACCAAGTCTTTCAATTTTGGCGTGTTGGCAAACTTTGCGTAGACCGGTTTCATCGCGTCGATGAACTCTTTTTTATTCGCGATGGTGACAACCTGCGTTCCGGCAGCCTCAACAAATTTGCGTGACCTTATCTCGCGCTCGTCCCAGAGATTACGCATGTACGGAACAGAATCTTTGGCCGCCTTGCGTATCAGCGCCTGATCTTCCTTGGAGAGCGTATCCCATATTTTCTTTGAGAATACCAATACCTCCGGGGCCAGCGAGTGTTCGCTCAAGTTGTAGAACTTTGCCGCCTCGAAATGTCGCGACGATTCGTATGAAGGCCAGTTGTTTTCGGCCGCGTCAACGATGCCGGTTTTCAACGCCGTGTAGACCTCGCCGAACGGCATCGGTGTTGGGTTCGCGCCGAGCGCCTCAATCATCGCCACAAACAAATCCGACTGTTGTACGCGGACCTTCAGGCCCTTCATGTCCGCGAGCGTCCTGATCGGTTTTTTTGCCGTGTAAAAGGAACGCGAGCCACTATCGTAAAACGCTAGTCCAACCAGACCTTGCGATGCCATCGCAGCGAGAATGTCGTCGCCAACCGGACCATCAAGCACTTTCCGCATATGCTCGGTCGAGCGAAAGACGAACGGTAAAACAGTCGGAATCGTTTCTGGCACGACGCTGTTAAGTACGCCAACGTTGATGCGCATCATCTCCAGCGCGCCCAGTTTTAGTTGTTCGATATTGTCTTTTTCAGTACCAAGGCTGCCGGCTGGATAGACGCGAACGCCGAGCCGTCCCTTGGTTTGATCGCCGATTAATTTGCCCATGTACTTAACGGCAGCCACGGTCGGATAGTCGCCGGGATGCACGTCAGCCGAGCGGAAATCGCGGGCGTAGGCGGCTGTAGAAAAAACGGTCGCGGCAACCACAGT
>JANOQY010000169.1:0-4920 GCA_031414995.1 Betaproteobacteria bacterium | reverse complement strand
GCACCCGACAGCGCAGCGTATGGGCGCCTGTCGGTGATGTTGCAATATCGCTTCGAGATGAAGCGCATGTTCGATGTGCCGCCCGGTGCGTTCACGCCGCCGCCCAAAGTGGATTCAGCTATCGTCCGCATGGTGCCGTTGACCGCACAGCGACTGCGTGCAATCAACGAAGAACGGTTCGCCGCGTTTGTGAGCGCGGGATTCGGCCAGCGCCGAAAAACACTCGGCAATACACTCAAACCGTATCTTGCCGCTGATGCGATTGCGGCACTTGGCATCGATCCGAAACGGCGCGCGGAAACGTTGTCGGTGGCGGAGTTTGTGGCGTTGTCGGATTACGTTGTTGGATAGTGCAGCGACACCCAAAGCGCAGCATAAATTAGGCAAACACTAGCACTGGTGCGCTTCTTCAGGCGTTTTATGCCTGCGATTCCCGCCAATGCTAGTGCCGCTATCAACTAAACTGCAATCTCCATTGCGGGCAATTGACGGGGACGCGACTCCATTCAGTGCGGCAGAGGTTCGCACTGAATGGAGTTGCGGGGACTTGCTGCTAGTCCGCTTGCTTCCGCAAAAACGCCGGGATGTCGTACATCTCAACCCCGGATTGCTGCATGGCACTCACTGTTGCATCACGACGCCGACGGGTAACCGCAGGCGTATCGAGATCGTGATAATTGATCGCGCCCGCCGAGGTCATCGGTGCGCCGACTGCATCATCCGTACCGGTTCTTGCGTACACCGGTGCCATCGATTGCGCCGAGTGGACCAACTGCGGTTGACGCTTGGACACGGATCCGCCAAGACCGGTGGCAACAATCGTTACCCGCAATTGGTCGCCGATGTTTTCGTCGAGCACGCTGCCAAAAATCACCGTCGCGTCTTCAGCCGTGAAGCTGCGAATGGTGTTCATGACTTCGTGCACTTCTTTCAGCTTCAGCGATTTGCTGGCCGTGATATTGACGAGCACACCACGCGCACCAGTCAGGTTCACGTCTTCGAGCAGTGGTGATGCAGCAGCACGTTCAGCAGCAACTTGCGCACGATCAGGGCCGGAAGCCATCGCTGAGCCCATCATTGCCACACCGTTCTCGCTCATCACCGTGCGTACGTCAGCAAAGTCGACGTTCACCAGACCCGGGCAGTTGATCACTTCGGCAATACCCGCGACGGCACCGTTCAGCACATCGTTGGATGCTCTGAACGCGTCTTCGTAAGTAACGTCGTCGCCCAGTACTTCCATCAACCGATCATTGGGGATGATGATGAGCGAATCTACGTGCTGCTTCAACGCCTCGATGCCCGCTTCGGCGATCTTTTTGCGCTTGCCTTCAAACGCGAAAGGCTTGGTCACCACCGCGACGGTAAGCACACCCATCTCGCGCGCAATCTCCGCGATGATCGGTGCCGCTCCAGTGCCAGTGCCGCCACCCATACCAGCGGTAATGAAAAGCATGTCGGCACCCTGAATCAACTCCGCGATGCGCTCACGATCTTCAATTGCCGCCTGACGGCCCACGTCCGGATTGGCACCTGCACCCAACCCTTTGGTGACAGCGCCACCCAACTGCATGGTGACTTTTGCCTGATTACGTTTCAACGCTTGCGCGTCGGTATTGGCGCAGATGAATTCCACCCCCGCCACACCGTTGCCGATCATGTGGTCGACTGCATTGCCGCCGCAGCCTCCCACGCCGATCACTTTGATGATCGCTTCCGGTTGCTCTGTATCGATAACCTCAATCATGTCTACTCTCCTCTGCTGTGAAACAACTTGAAAAAACCCCAAACTATATTTCGGTAGAAATTTCCCCTACTTCGCTAGAAATTCCCTTTAAACCAACTCGCCATTTTCTCGAATACGCCTTTGAAATTTGCGCTGTGCAGCCTGACATGCTCATCGCGCTTTTTTTGTTCCAGCCCCGATACCAGCAAGCCAACCCCGGTCGAAAACCGTGGATTGCGAACGACTTCTGCAAGCCCGCCCGAATACGTCGGCACACCCAGACGCACCGGCATATGGAACACTTCTTCACCGAGCTCGACCATGCCTTGCATCGCAGCACTGCCGCCGGTCAACACGATGCCGGAGGACAACAATTCCTCAAATCCGCTGGCGCGCAACTCGCGCTGGATCAATGAGTAAAGCTCTTCCACGCGCGGCTCGATCACTTCGGCCAGTGTTTGTCGTGACATCTGCCGTGGTTCACGGTCACCCACACCCGGCACTTCGATCACGTCATTCACACTGGCAAGCTGGCGCAGCGCACAACCGTGCGCCATCTTGATGTCCTCGGCATCCTTGGTTGGCGTGCGTAGTGCCATGGCGATGTCGTTGGTGATCTGGTCACCAGCAATCGGAATGACGGCCGTGTGGCGAATCGCCCCGCCCGTAAAGACGGCGATGTCGGTGGTGCCGCCACCAATATCAACAAGACACACACCCAAATCCTTTTCGTCCTGCGACAGCACCGCGATGGCCGAGGCCAACGGCTGCAATACCAGATCGCGCACTTCCAATCCGCAACGCCTCACGCACTTCATGATGTTCTGTGCCGCCGACACCGCGCCGGTGACGATATGCACTTTGACTTCCAGCCGCACACCGCTCATGCCTACCGGTTCGCGCACATCTTCCTGACCGTCAATGATGAATTCCTGCGTGAGGATGTGCAGTATTTGCTGGTCCATCGGGATGTTCACCGCGCGTGCGGTTTCGACCACACGATCCACATCGAATTGCGAAACTTCCTTATCCTTGATCGCGACCATGCCGTGCGAATTAAAACTCTTGATGTGCGAGCCGGCGATGCCGGTGAGAACATCGCGAATCTTCACGTCGGCCATCAATTCGGCTTCTTCCAGCGCGCGCTGAATGCCGGTGACGGTCGCCTCAATATTGACGACCACACCTTTCTTCAATCCTTTCGACGGGTGCTGTCCCAGACCGAGAATTTCGAGCGTGCCATCGGCCGTTACCTCAGCAACGATGGCTACGATTTTGGACGTACCAATATCGAGCGCGACCAGCAGGTTTTTGGTTTCGCGAGGCTTATTCATAGGCTCGTTTCTTCATGCGCTGTTTTTATCATTTGACGACCGCCTTTTTGGTGGACTTGCTCGCAGCGCCTGTCGTGGACATGACTGACATGGCAGGCTTGATCGGTTTGGCGTCGGCAACTTTAAGTGCCATTCCGGATTGGTAGCGCATGTCGATACGCGCATTGGCCATTTGCAGCGCAGGCACGGCGGCATATGCCCTCACGTAACGATTGAGCCGCTCGCCAGCTTCAATGCGGCCCAGTTCCAGTGATGCGCCGTTATCGAGCACGACCTGCCAGGCGCGTCGGGCCGAAAGCGCAATAGACGATGGTGTCTGGCTGATCGCAGCGAGCTGGGATTTGAACTTGTCGTAATTGGCGAGGACTTCTTTGGCCGTACCTTCCGGGCCACTGAATGTCGGCAATGGCGCATCGAGATCAGCTTCAAATACTTCGCCGAGGGTATTTACCAATAACCCTTGCTCAGAATCGCCATTCTTCCATCTTGCAAATGGGCGATGTTCTTCGACGCTAACCTCCAGCGTCGCGGGAAAACGGCGACGAACATCAGCATTGCGCACCCAGTGCACTTGTTTAATGGCCGCTTTCACGTCATTCAAATTGGTCTGCAACATGCTGCCCCTAATGCCACCGGCGACGCGCTTGAGTTCTGCGGCATCGACGCGTTGCATGTCGCCGACAAATGTCACTTCCCCAATCGGAAACATCGGTGTGGAATTCACGTTTTTCGATAACGCGCCCATCGCCAGCCACGCAAGCACAGCTGCCACCAACATCGCTAGCAGCGAAGCTGCAATCACGACGACGCGGTTGCGCGTGAAGTGCGCCGCGGGCTCGGGTGCGTGTCGGGGTTGAGGTTTTGGTTGGCGTGCCATGTGATTAACTTTTGAGCGATGCTGCTTGCAAAATGCGTACGCACAGATCCGGATAACTCATCCCGACTGCACGTGCGGCCATCGGCACCAGCGAGTGGCTGGTCATGCCGGGAGAAGTGTTCATTTCAAGAAAGCTGAATCGACCATCGGGGGCGAGCATCATGTCGGCGCGACCCCAGCCATCGCAGCCAAGCACGCGGAATGCTTTCATTGTCAGCGCGCGGATTTCCGCTTCAACCTCGGCACGAACACCTGATGGGCAGTGGTACTTGACCACGTCGGTGAAATATTTATTCTGATAGTCGTATGCACCCGCTGGCGCTTCGATTCGAATCAGCGGCAAAACATCCAGTTTTGTACCATCAGCGACCACCGATGCGGTCAATTCCTGTCCAGCAAAAAATTCCTCGGCGATCACCAGCGGATCGAGCTTGAAGGCAAGCTGGAATGCTGCGGGCAATTCGTTGGCGGTTTGCACCTTCGTCACGCCGATGCTAGAGCCTTCGCGCGCGGGTTTCACGATCAGCGGCAGTTTCAGCGCATCGATCACTGCACCCCAGTTGCTTGCCGCGTCAAGCATTCTGTATTTCGGCGTTGGGATGCCGGCCGCCTGCCAGACGAGTTTAGTGCGCCATTTGTCCATCGCCAGCGCCGAGCCCATCACGCCGGAGCCGGTGTAGGGAATCTTCAAGGTTTCAAGCACGCCTTGCACGGTGCCGTCTTCACCAAAGCGGCCATGCAACGCGATAAACACCCGCTCGAATTTTTCACGCGGCAAATCGAACAACGAATTGACGACCGGATCAAAGGCGTGTGCATCCACACCTTTCTCGCGCAGCGCAGCAAGCACACCATTACCCGAGAGCAGCGAGATCTCGCGTTCAGCGCTTGGGCCGCCCATCAGGACAGCCACCTTGCCGAGTTTTTTTGCATCAACGCTCAAAGTGAAACTCCAATACTGGTGCGGCTTTCAGGCATAAAAT
>JANOQY010000168.1:0-3937 GCA_031414995.1 Betaproteobacteria bacterium | reverse complement strand
GGCATCGGCGAGATTGTCCGGTTCCTGAATGAAATAACCGAGCAGCGTGCCCGGGCCTTGGTAATTCGCGGTGACGATGCCTTCAACAGTCACGCCTTGGCCCAAGAAGGGGCTGGCATTGCCGCTGCCTTGTACGGAATGGATTCGTTGTGCGTCATCATTAATGATGGTGCCTGTGCCGGTCGGTGTGGCGGGAATGGCACCGACAAGATTGGAGACGTTGACGGTAAAGGTTTCGTTTGCTTCACCTGTCGTATCGCCATTGACCAGCACGTCGAAGGTATACGTGGTCGCGCCTTCAGCAATGGTTTGCGAGTTGAGCGTTTTGGCCGTGTAGTCAGACGGCGCGGTGGCGGTGCCATCGACAGTCGCGATATCGAATGTCACGCCGCCGACGGGCGCGGGTGCGGAAAGGGTGACGGTAAATGTGAATGTGGTCGTGCCGCTGTTGCCTTCACTCTGCGAAACGTTGTTGATCGTGAGGTTTGATGCCGCGTCATCGTTGGTGATGGTGCCCAAGCCTTGCACATCGGTTGGATTGGCACCGACGAGATTAGTGATGTTTACGAAGAACGTCTCGTTGGTTTCGGGCATCACGTCGCCATTCACGTCGACCGTAAAGGTGTAGGTGGACATACCTTGGGGAATTGTCTGTCCCGCGAGGGTTTTTGCTATGTAGTCGCTACCTGCCGCGGCGCTACCGTTCGCTGTAGCGATGTCGAACGTGACGCCACCAACACCGGCAGGCGTAGAGAGCGAAACAGTGAAGGTAAATGTTGTGGTGCCGCTGTTGCCCTCAGCGGCGATAACATTGTCAATCGTGACATTTGGTTGACCACTATTTTCTGGAGTAAGCGCGATTCCGCGAAATGCTCTATTTGTACCAGCAGCGGCACGTAGTGTTGGCGTACCGGTTAGCGCGGTGTTATATCCACTTGAGTCAGTAAGGGAATATAAATTTGTGCCGGTTGTTACGTAGAGGGCAACAGAAGTCCCTGTAACGACGCCGGTAATACCTCTGGCACCGGCCTGTGCTACAGTGCCATTCGCAACCCATACACCACCGACCAATGAATACTTTTGAATGTTGGTTGTCGAATTATCGTCGGCAACATAAAGAGTGTCTAGGCCGGGGGTGCCAGGATCAAGATCGGCAAAGAAAAATTGATATGGCGATCCTGTTGCAGTCGGAAAACCGGGCAAGTTAGTAATAGCTTGTCCGGCTGAAGTTGGTGTGCCGACTCCAACTGTTGCAACTCTGAACGCGCCCGATTGCGTAGAAATGAATAACTGTCCGCCATAAATAAAGACACTCCGGATATTAGTGGGTGTAGTTGAAAGTTGCGTTGAGGTTGCGGAACCGAGTGTCGTGTAGCGCACCCCGGCAGATGCTGCGGTTGCTCCGTTGCCAGTTGTCCAGATGGATACGCCATCGGTTGACGAAATTCCGCGAATATTTCCTGCGTTTGAACCCGTTCCGCTATACGCATCTGTCAATGCTGTCGTTGAATTTATGCTGCCATCCACAGCAACAAGTGCAATGACTCGATTAGTAGTGGCAGAAGCAGTATTAGCTATTGTTAGGGTAGCTACGGCGGCATCGTAACCCGCGGCGAGAATAAATTTCCCATCGGTGGATCGTGTAATCAGTCCTTCGCTGGTCGAAGTCCCGCTGGCCGTTACTATTCGATTTGCACCGGTCACCGCTGTTGGCAACGGGATGCTTTGCACGAAACTACCCGCAATTGTGTATTCGTCCAGAAATACGGGCGCAGCCGCGCTGGAAAGCGCCGTCGCTCCATCACCAACTCTATAAACCACAATATTCCCCGGTGTAAACGCAGCCGCACCAACGAGACTGACTTGAAAAACTGTAAAAACAATGGTGAGTCCAGCAAAGATGCGTTTAAGCATTCTTGTCTCCGAAGATGTTCGTGGCAATGCGAGAAATAACGCAGGAAATTTGAAAACTGGCTAAATGGTCAACATTCGCAGATTACCGCATTTTTGTGAATCTGCGATGACGAAAATGCGTCCGACATGAACCTTTTTTCATACATGATTCGTGCAGATTTTTGCAGAGGTGAAACACCAATATCGGTGGGGTTTTCCAAGGCATTTCGCCCCGAATGGCCCGCCAGTGCTGGAGTTATCGGATGTTAAGCAGGTAACACGACTTCCAGAAACTCTGCTCCTGCATCGGCGCGCAACGAAAT
The DNA here is from genome assembly GCA_031414995.1 of Betaproteobacteria bacterium. Lineage (GTDB taxonomy): Bacteria > Pseudomonadota > Gammaproteobacteria > Burkholderiales > Usitatibacteraceae > UKL13-2. Next base: position 1,721 of record JANOQY010000168.1, on the reverse strand, counting down.
CTCAGCACCTGCCGGGATCGTCACACTATCGCCTGCACCGAGGCGATGATCGCCAAGCGATGCACTCTTTAGCCACAGCGTGCCGCTGAGCATAAACACGAACAGGAATTCGCCACTGTGTGATGCAATTGGCGTGGTTGCGTCTTCGTCCTTCGCGCGCACGACGAGCGCACGGGCGAGTCCATTGGTGGCCGCATTGATGCCGGTATCGCGCGCCTCAAACCCGGACGTTTCGTGTCCCATCCATCTCCAATGCAGCCAGATTGCATCGGCTGCAACATGGCGCGCGAAGCGTTGCCCATCAAATTCGCGCATAGAGCGAAACTGCGAATTCGGCAACGTCATTTGATGATCGGCGAGCGTCTCGTGAATGGCCGGGCAGCCTAGTTCTATCACTTCCAGTCCGGCGGAAGCTTCAAGTACGCGATGGCGAATCCCGGGTGGTTGTAAAACGCAATCGCCCGAGTGCAGCACGAACGGTTCGCCCTGGTCCTCGTAGACCACCCGCACCCAACCGGTGCGACAAAATATCATCTGAAAACGAATCTTGTGAAAGTGCACGTAATCGGGCACCGGACCGCCTTCGGGAATACGGATATGCGAGGCAATGAAGCGTCCGCCAAACCGCCCCGGAATCAGGTCGCGATATTGCATGCCCGCGCGGCCCGTCACCCACGCTTCTGCGTCGTGCATGTGTGTGATGATGAATTCCTGTTTGCCGTCCGGTATCGCCAACGTGGTATCGCTCATTACCCAATCGATAACGAGGTCCGCCACCGGGACCATCAATGGCGGCTGCGCGGTAATCAGCCGCAGCACAATCCGCGCGGTGGCAGAAGAAGTCGCCGTCTCTAGCCTCAACGTCACCCCGAACCCTGAAACAACTGCCGTCGTGGGCGCGTCTGCGGGCCAAATGGCATCAACGTAAAACCCCAATTGCGTCGTGAGGGCGGTAAAGGTCGCGTCGAACTGCAAACAGGGAACAACGATTTGGGCTTGCTGGATGGGCATGATGATTGATGGCGATAGAATTTCTGCCGACTGACCAGAATCGGAGCGCGCCAGCATTGTCACATGACTATCGACTTCAGCGCGCGGTAACATGCGCCATCACGAAGCATCACGAAGCGAACGGAGAACACATTGAAGCCGCATGAATCGATTCCACTGGCGTTCACCCAATATCCTCCTGCGGAAATGTTGTCGCGCGCACAGGCTTTCCATACCGAGATGAAGCAGCGCCGCACAGTGCGCGAATTTGCAGCTACACCTGTGCCCATTGAGGTGATCGAAACATGTCTGCGCACGGCTGGCACGGCTCCATCAGGGGCCAATCAGCAACCGTGGCGTTTTGTAGTGATTAGCGATGCCGTGGTGAAAACGCGCATTCGCGTGGCAGCGGAAGCCGAGGAGCGCGAGTTTTATGAGCACCGCGTCACCGATGCATGGCGCGATGCGCTCGCTCCGCTTGGGACTGATGCCGACAAACCGTTCATTGAGATTGCGCCGTATCTCATTGCGATTTTTTATGAGGCTTACGGACTCAATGCCAATGGACAAAAAGAAAAACGCTATTACCCGATGGATTCAGTCGGCATCGCCAGCGGCTTGTTGATCGCAGCACTTCACCATGCCGGGCTGGCGACGCTCACACACACGCCGAGCCCGATGGCGTTTTTAAACGAGATATTGGGCCGGCCTGAAAATGAGCGTCCGTTCCT
>JANOQY010000167.1:0-6031 GCA_031414995.1 Betaproteobacteria bacterium | reverse complement strand
AGCAACAAACGCAACATGATGCCGAGATTGCAGAAATCCGGCAGGCGCGCCGTCGTCAGTTTGGGTGCTGCGGGATGGTCTTGATCGGGAGAGTGATGCTTTATACTCGTCATGGCTCGATTGTGAGCGAATTTTCTACAGATTGACAATGCCATATGTCCAATATTTCTGCCCCGCCCGGTGAATCAAATACAGGTGCTTCGAGCGCAAAGAGCCATTTTTCGGGCCGCTTTTCCGAGCCAGTCACCGATCTCGTCAAGCGTTTCACCGCGTCGGTCTCATTTGATCAGCGCCTGGCCTTCGTGGATATTCAAGGCTCACTTGCGCACGCGAGAATGCTGGCCCGACAAGCCGTGATTACGACGCAGGATTTGGCGGAAATTGAGCGCGGCATGGGCGAAATCGAGGCGGAGATCCGCGCGGGTCGCTTTGAATGGCGGGTGGATCTCGAAGATGTCCATATGAATATCGAATCGCGACTGATCGCCGCGATCGGTGACGCGGGGAAGCGCCTGCACACCGGTCGCTCCCGCAATGATCAGATCGCCACCGATATCCGGCTTTGGCTGCGCGGCGAGATCGATGGCCTGATTGAGTTGCTGCGTGCGAATCAATTGGCGTTGGTGGGCCTGGCCGAAAAGCATGCGGATACCATCATGCCCGGCTTCACCCATTTGCAGGTTGCCCAGCCGGTGACCTTTGGGCATCACATCATGGCGTACGTAGAAATGCTGGCGCGTGATGAAGCCAGAATGGTCGATTGTCGCAAACGTGTGAATCGATCACCACTGGGAGCGGCAGCCTTGGCTGGCACCAGCTACCCGATTGATCGTGAATCAGTTGCAAAGGAGTTGGGCTTTGATGGCGTTTGCGAAAACTCGCTGGACGCCGTGTCTGACCGGGATTTCGCCATTGAGTTTGTTTCTGCCGCCGCGCTGGTAATGACGCACCTGTCCAGGTTCTCGGAAGAATTGATTATCTGGATGAGTCAGAGCGTCGGCTTTATTAACCTGCCAGATCGGTTCTGTTATTCGTCCTCGATCATGCCGCAGAAGAAGAACCCCGATGTACCGGAACTGATTCGCGGTAAAACGGGGCGGGTGAACGGGCATCTGGTGGCGTTACTGACCCTGATGAAAGGACAACCGCTTGCATATAACAAGGACAATCAGGAGGACAAGGAACCACTGTTCGATACGGTCGATACGGTGCGCGACTCGTTGACCATCATGGCCGATCTTGCGGCAGCGATTGAGGTAAGGCCTGAGCGGATGTCGGCGGCAGTCAAGCGTGGTTTTGCGACTGCGACTGATCTGGCCGATTACCTGACCAAGAAGGGGTTGGCTTTCCGCGACGCGCATGAAGTGGTTGCGCTGGCGGTGCGGGATGCTGAAAAATCAGGGAAGGATCTGGCGGAATTGCCAATTGATGTCTTGCGTGGTTACTCCAAGCTGGTAGATAACGATGTGTATGCCGTGTTGTCGCCTGAGGGATCGGTTGCAAGTCGGAATCACATTGGTGGGACGTCGCCGGCACAGGTTAGGTTAGCTACAGAGAGGGCGCACAAACGGTTGGCGTGAACGGTATACGCTACGGTGAAACTCGCGGGATTGGATTAGCAGTCGAAATTCCGTTGTATTACTTATATGGTGACCCTAGTCCTCTTCCTCCTCACCCCCGCCGCCCTTCTCCTCATATAACCAGCAAATCTTGCGCGCTTCCGGCCCTGACAGCCGATCACCCATCAATCCGCATCGGTAAGCGCGCGCCGACAGGCGCTCAAAATGTCGACAGCCACTACAGGTGCCGAACGGCTGGCCTTCGTTGTCGGCCTGAAAGGTCGTCAGGGTTTCACGCAAAGCCGAAACGGCATTCCGTATCCGATTAGGACTGATGTTGCGCGTGGCGTGCTGCCAGGCACCTTGGGGCTGCGCATCATATAAGAACTGTTCACCGCTGGTGGAAAGCCGCAATCGCACCACACGTCGGTCCAGATCATCCTGATAACGCTCGATCAATCCGCGTCGATCCAGCAACAGCAGGCTTTGCGACATCGTGCCTTTGGTCAGCCCCAAGTATTCGGCCATCGCTTGCGGCGTGTTTGAGTAGCGGTTGGCGCGAGTCAGATATACAAGTGCATGGACGTGAACCGGCTGCAATTGTTCGTCGGCACCAGCGCGGCGAAATTCCGAGCGCAGCAGATTGCCGAGCCGTTCGACCAACTCCAGAAGTACTTCCGGGCTCTTATCCATGCCAGTGGTTATCAGTATTCAGGCCAGACATTTTTAACGCCGTGTGTCGCTTCCTGCAAAAAATGGTTTCGACTCGATACTGTACAAGGTCAATTTTTAACCGTGTAAGTTTGGTATTGATTCGATACTAAACTGGACACTGACTTTTATCAAGCGGCATTTTCTGCGCATCGCAAAATCAAAATGTGATTGACATCACAATTCCGCTCTGCTCCGCGACAACACGGGCAAGCAGCAACTCAAGGCGCTCATCGCTACGTGTGTCCTGCCATGCAGAGCCGTCAAAATGAAAATGAAAACCACCCGATTTTGCAGCCACCCAGATTTCACGATTGAATGTCTGACGATTGATGATGACCTTGCTGCGGTTTGGAAATTCAATGGTGAGAATGCCGCCAGTAATCTCGCTGTCGACATCGGGCGCACCTTCTTCCAGCGCTGCCTCAATGCCTGCAAACACTGCATTCACCCGTTCGTGGAATGCACTCTCATCCATCAAAATTGGTGTATTCATACCCGTGATACCATCCTTTCAATTCGCGCAAACCCGCTCACACACTCTCAAAGTCACCCTGCCATGCGTCGCATCGCCTTCATTCTAGCCGTATTGATCTTCTCGTCTTCCATTACCGCATGCGGCCAAAAAGGTGCGCTCAAGTTACCCCAGCAAACCCCTGCGCCAGTACCGAAAGCGAGTACGTCGGAGCCAAACAAATGACGTCAACACTGGCGACTTTCGGCGTACATCGCGCCACCACGGATGGTGAGCTACAGATGGAAGGGATGTCGATCAACGATATCGCCGATCGCTTCGGCACACCATGTTTCGTTTATTCCAAGGCCGCATTAACTGACGCCTTCCAACAGCTGGACTCCGCATTGAAAGTCGCGCGCAAGGGCCGACCATACCTCATTTGCTATGCGGTAAAAGCCAATTCCAATCTCGCTGTGTTGCGCCTGTTTGCAAGTCTGGGTGCTGGTTTTGATATTGTTTCCGGCGGCGAATTGATGCGCGTGCTTGAAGCTGGCGGCAGCCCGGACAAAGTGGTGTTTTCCGGGCTGGGTAAAACGGCTGCGGAAATGAAATTTTCGCTTGAGACGAACATTAAATGTTTCAACGTGGAGAGTGAGCCGGAATTGGAAAGGCTCAATATGGTTGCAGCGAAGCTCGACAGGAAAGCGCGCATCAGCTTGCGCGTCAATCCGGATGTTGATGCGAAAACCCATCCCTACATTTCAACCGGCCTCAAGAACAACAAGTTCGGCATTGCCTTTGATCGTGCGATGGATGTGTATCGGCACGCCGCCACGCTCTCGCATATTGAGGTGGTGGGTGTCGACTGCCACATTGGCTCGCAACTCACCGACGATGCGCCACTGCAACAGGCGATGGGACGCATCGTGGCGCTCGCCGACGCGCTCGCCAAGGAAGGCGTTCCTGTGCGTCACATCTGCCCCGGTGGAGGCATCGGTATTACCTACAAAGATGAAAGCACCATCGACTTGCCCGGCTACGCGCGATCCTTGGAATCCTGTCTGGGCGAAAGAAAGGTTGAGCTGCTACTCGAACCCGGGCGCTTATTGGTCGGCAATGCCGGCGTGCTGATTTCACGCGTTGAATTTGTAAAGACAACCGAAAGTAAAAATTTTCTGGTGATCGATGCGGCGATGAACGATTTGATCCGTCCTTCGCTCTATCAGGCTCACCATGAAGTGGTGATGGCCGGAGCATCGCGCACGGACGCTACAGAGCAAATCTACGATGTGGTGGGGCCGGTATGCGAGAGCGCGGATGTACTCGCGCATGCTCGCGCACTGGTAGCCTGCGAGGGTGATGTCGTTGCCATTCTTTCTGCCGGAGCTTACAGCTTTGTGATGTCCTCAAATTACAACTCGCGCCCTCGTGCTGCAGAAGTAATGGTGGATGGCAGCAACGCGGCGCTAGTCCGTGAACGCGAAACATTTGACGACTTGGTGAAGCTCGAACGACTGCAAAGCAGTTAAGCGAATATCTTTTAGTATCGAAACGATACTAATTTGAAAATCGCGTGTGCAAATAACCGCTCTTGACACACCTTAAAACTGGTGTTCTAAAAAACTTCTGTAATAGAATCCGCTTTACCAAGTGCTCGTGTTGTTGTTGGTTCACTCATTGAAATTTTTGAGTGCACTGAAAATAATCCGGGTTGAGTGAGGTTGCTCTGCTACTGAAATCAGTATGCGCGGTTGTCCTGGCTCAGTCGTTCGACAGAATGAATTCTTGGTAGTGCAGCAAAACATCGCGGCGCTATATACAAGCAATTCGGTCCAACCATCGAAAGGAGTTTCATCATGGCAGCAGCCAAAAAGCCGGCAGCAAAGAAGCCGGCAGCAAAGAAGCCAGCAGCAAAGAAACCAGCAGCGAAGAAACCAGCAGCAAAGAAACCAGCCGCAAAGAAGCCAGCGGCTAAAAAACCAGCAGCGAAAAAGAAACCCGCTGCTAAAAAGAAGCCAGCAGCGAAAAAGAAACCCGCTGCTAAAAAGAAGGTAGCCGCCAAGAAAAAACCGGCTGCCAAGAAAAAAGCTGCCCCTAAAAAGAAACCGGCTAAAAAAGCCGCCCCCAAGAAGAAAGCCGCTGCGAAACCCATGGCCGTAAAGCCAGCGCCGATGGTCACTCCTGTGATCACGCCGCTTATCAAGCCAATGGGTTAAACGTTACACGCAAGGCAATCGTTGGATTCCGATCCGCGCGGGGTGAGCGAAAGCTTAAGTCCGCCGGATCGGATTATTAAGATGAATACTTATATCTCTGCTACCCGCCGCTCAAATTCGCGTCCGCGCGATCCCAACAAGTCTCGCCGGGATCGACCAACCCGCTAGTGTCGTTGAAATATCACATCGCGCATATTGGCTTACTGATCTGGACGCTTGGGTTTAAGTTGCGCGCGAATCGATAACAGCGCGGCGAGCGTCATCACATACAAAATTGGCACGAGGATAATTAAATCCATCCTTAAGCTATCAGCAGGCAGGTTTCTAGCGGCGATTGCAGATACTTGCAGTTCGTAAAGGTTGAAAATCAACCAAAGCAATCCGCCGAGCACCGGTGCCTCGCGAAAGAATGTGCGCTCAAATGGTGTTTTGCTGCGATGCGACAGCCAGGCTTGCGCGCCGATGAATACACAGGCAATCACGAGGCCCGCGTACGGCATGGCCGCCAAAAGTTTGGCGGGCCCGAAAAAAATCCAGTTAACAAGTTCCATGCGCGACGCTCATGGAAGCTGCGCCTTTGGCATGCGCTCGAGAATAATCTGCGTCTTTTTCAGCAGCCATGGCGCACTTCGATTCCGGTCATAAAAACGCGGTCGCGGCACCATGGCCGCCATTTTCGCAGCCTGCTGCTGCGAAAGCTGCGCAGCGGAAACGCCAAAATAGTGTCGCGCGGCCGCTTCCGCGCCAAACACACCATCGCCCCATTCGATAACGTTTAGATAGATTTCCAGAATGCGCTCCTTGTCGAGCACCTGCTCCATCATCACCGTGATAAGCGCCTCCTCGCCTTTTCGCAACATCGACCGCTCGCCGGACAAAAACATGTTCTTCGCGAGTTGCTGCGAAATGGTGGATCCACCGGCGACGACCTTGCCTTTTTTCTGGTTTTTCTCCATCGCCTTTTGTATGCCGTCCCAGTCAAAGCCTTCGTGATCCACAAACCGGTCATCTTCTGCCACGAGGATGGCGCGTTTCAGATGGCTCGAAATTTTTTCGTACGGCACCCAGATCTGCTGGAGTTTGGCGTT
>JANOQY010000166.1:0-1628 GCA_031414995.1 Betaproteobacteria bacterium | reverse complement strand
TTGCTTCGCATAAAATGTGAACCATGCTGATCGAAAACTCTCACGACGCTGATTCGGTTGCGGGCACTCGGCGATTGCTCGGCAGCCGGGACATTTCCGTTCGCGCGCTGGATTTTGTCACGGCGGCGGCGCTGGCCAGCGAGGATGGCGCGCGGCAGCGTCTGCTGGCGCTCGCATTGACCACGGCCGAAGTGCTCCTCAGTATTGACGCAGACGATGAAACCATCGCTGCAGCACTGATTGTGGCCAGCATGCCGCGCAGCGCGATTGATTCCGTGCTGATCGGGGACGCGTTTGGGCCGGAGGTCTGGGCGCTCGTCAGCGGCGTGCAGCGGGCAGGGCGCATCGACGGCATCAGTGCACAGCCGGGCAACGCTGCAAACAATCCGAATCTGGAAACCTTACGCAAGATGCTGTTGGCGCTGGCTGACGATGTGCGTGTGGTCTTGATCAAACTTGCAGAGCGCGTCGTGTTCATGCGCTCGATCACCAAGGCAGATGACGCCACGCGCCGCGCTGCGGGACAGCAAACCAATGATCTATTTGCGCCGCTCGCCAACCGTTTGGGCGTATTCCAAATCAAGTGGGAGCTGGAAGACTTCAGCTTCCGGTTTCTCGATCCCGAGCTTTACAAGCGGATCGCGGCGCAGCTTGATGGCAAACGCGGCGAGCGCGAAGCCTACATTGGTCGCGTTCTCGCTGTCTTGCACACTGAATTGGGAAAACTAGGTATTCCGGCCGAACTCGCTGGCAGGCCAAAACATATATTTTCGATTCATCGCAAAATGCAATCGAAAAATATCGCGTTTGAAAAACTTTACGATATACGCGCCATTCGGGTGTTGGTCGATAACGTGGCAGATTGTTACGCTGTGCTTGGCCTCGCTCACGATCTTTGGCAGCCGATACAAGGCGAGTTCGACGATTACATCGCGCAACCCAAGGCGAATAATTATCAGTCGTTGCATACCGCGGTCGTTGGCCCCGAGGGCAAGACGCTAGAGGTGCAGATTCGCACGCGTGAAATGCACGCGGCTTCCGAACACGGTGTCGCCGCCCACTGGCGGTACAAAGAAGGTGCTAGCCACAAAAGTGCGGGCGACAAGAAATTCGAATCGAAGATCGCTTGGCTCAGGCAAGTGCTCGAATGGAAACGCGAACTGGTTGATCAGGGCAGTTTTTCGGATCAGGTGAAGCAGGGGCTGTTCAACGACACGATTTACGTATTTACGCCGCAAGGCAAGGTCGTTGATCTCCCAAGCGGGTCGACGCCGGTCGACTTCGCCTACCACGTCCACACCGATCTCGGTCATCGCTGCCGGGGTGCAAAGCTTGACGGTCAGATCGTGCCGCTAAATACCAAACTGCAGAACGCGCAGCGGGTCGAAATTCTCGCCGCAAAACTAGGTGGGCCTTCGCGCGACTGGATTAATCCGCAACTGGGATTGTTGTCGAGCCATCGGGCGCTGGCCAAGGTGCGCGCGTGGTTTCGACAGGAGTACTTTGAAGTCGATGTTGCGCATGGCCGTCAGACGATGGAACGTGAGCTCGCCCGTGCAGGTGCTACGGCGATCGCGTTGGAAAAAGTCACTACCGTATTGGGGCACAAAGAGCTCGATGAATGTCTG
>JANOQY010000165.1:0-22253 GCA_031414995.1 Betaproteobacteria bacterium | reverse complement strand
GCAGACGTGACGCTGAGCAAAGTGCCCCACGCCATATCAAGTACCGACAAACCGACTGGCCAATTTTTTAATGTGGCCAGGTTGGTGAGATCGTATGTGGCATACGCGACAAAACCAAATAGCGCCGCCGCAATAAGCGTCTTGCTCCACTCTGACGCGGCACCACCAGGTGCGATGGCAAACACCATCAAACCCGCTGCAAACACGGCGTAGAACAACACCGCAACAGAGAAGTTCGGCCGATCCGCCATCAAATGGCCGAGGCCTTGCTGGTAGATCGACTTTGCGATCACACCCAGCCACAGCAAATCCAGCATGGCCACGACGGCGATCGTGGCTGCGTATGCGGCGAGGTATTTGATCACGGCGTGCGCGTTTTGCTGTTACTCACGCGCCAGATCACATTGCCGACATCGTCTGCCACCAGCAAGGCACCTGCCTTATCGAGTGCGACGCCGACGGGTCTGCCAAATGCCTTGCCCTCTGCGCTGAGAAAACCGGTCAGCACATCGATGGGCAAGCCCGCTGGCTTACCGCCTGCGAACGGAACGAAGATCACTTTGTAGCCACTGTGTGGTCGGCGATTCCACGATCCATGCTGGCCGATAAACATGCCGTTGGCAAAAATAGCAGGCAGCGTGGTGCCAACGGAGGACGCCAGACCCAACGGCGCGGTGTGAGGGCCTAGCGCGTAGTCCGGCGCAATCGCGCTGGCCACCAGTTCCGGGCGCTGTGGCTTCACGCGCGCATCGATGTGCGGGCCAAAATAGCTGTAGGGCCATCCATAAAATCCGCCGTCGCGGACCGAAGTCATGTAATCGGGCACCAGATCGCTACCGAGCTCATCGCGTTCATTGACAACCGTCCACAGTGCGCCGCTCTCCGGTGCCCACGCCTGACCGTTCGGGTTACGCAAACCCGAGGCAAAGATGCGGTGCACGCCGGACTTAAGGTCAACTTCCCAGATGGCAGCGCGCCCCGTTTCCACCTCCATGCCGCGTTCGGCGACATTGCTGTTCGATCCCACTGTCACGTAGAGTTTGCTACCGTCTACGCTCGCGATGAGGTTTTTCGTCCAGTGGTGATTAATCGGCCCTGCCGGTAACGCCAACACATTGACGCCCAATGCCGTGATGCGCGTATCGCCAACGACGTACGGGAATCGAACCACAGCGTCAGTATTGGCAACGTATAGCTGGCTGCCGATCAGCGCCATGCCGAACGGCGAGTTCAGCCCCTCCAGCAACACCGACCGTACATCCGCCACGCCATCGCCATTGGTATCCCGCAGCAGCGTGATGCGGTTTGCACTAGGCACACCTGCACCAGCGCGTTTCATGACCATCTTCATCACCCAAGCTTTGATGCCGCTGGCGCCATCGGGCTTCGGTGGCGCATTGCTTTCCGCGACCAACACATCGCCATTGGGGAGCACATGCAGCCAGCGCGGATGGTCGAGCTCGCTCGCAAATGCGACCACCCGCGTATCCGCTGCCGCGAGCGGTGTCGCACCAGGCGGCCAACCCCTGGCGGGCGCGATGTTGACCGTGGGAATTAGCGTTTGCGCAGGCGCAGGCAGCGTGGGTGTTGGCCCCGTGCCCGCCGAGACGGGCAGCTTGGCGACCTCGCCGCAACCGGCGAGTGCCAACACCACGCTACAGATCAGCAATGGCGTCGCATGGCATTGCCAACGCCTGACCTCAGTGTACAAACTACGGGTCAAATCTTGCCCATCACCAGCAGGATGATCAGAATCAATACTACCAAACCCAATCCGCCGCTCGGGCCGTAACCCCAGCTTTTGCTGTGCCCCCAAGTCGGAAGCGCGCCGACCAAAATGAGAACCAGGACGATCAGCAATATGGTTCCTATACTCATAATTTTCTCCTTGAGATTGTGGGTGAATGAAATTAATTACGTGGGGGTGGTGGCGGTGTGACGATGACGGTGGTGCTGTCACCAGGCTTGCCGGGTTCACCTTTTACGCCTTCGCTGCCCGGTGCACCGGGTGTGCCCTGTGGTCCTGCGGGTCCGGGTACGGCTACGGGTGCGGGTGCCACAACAGGTGGTGGAACATTGACGACGGTGGGTTTGTCGCAAGCGGCCAAACTTAACGTGGCGAGCATGGCGGAAATCAAGATTGCATATTTCATGGTGGATCCTTTGGATGTGGAAAATTGTGACGCGGATGGCTCTTATTCATCGCGCCTGAAACAGTGGGGCGACGGTTGTCCGCCTCGACCTACCATTAGCGTAACGACTGGCGGCGCGTTTTTCAGTGCGGTGTCGAACATAGCGACAACTTTTTTGTCGCGTCACAGCAAGTCACCGGGACGCCGCGCGTTGTGCATTGCTGCGCTGCCTGATGCCTTTGCAACCGACAGCGCCAGCCTTGGGCGCGTCGGCTTCGCCGCGATCAATCAGCGGCAGCAATGCCGCCAACGGGTTTACCAGCGCCAGCAGAAAGGCAGCGCCAAGTTTGCGGCCCAGCGGGCCTTTCTCGATTGAGATGACGGGGCTGGCAAAGGTGCCGCGCACCAGCAGTGGCGTGCGCAACGTCAGCGGGCTGAAGTCTTTCGGCGTGACCACGGCGCGCAGGTCGAGTGCTTCGGTGGCGAGCGACAGGGAGCCATCGATCCAGATTGCTGAATCAATGGTATCGAGCACCATCACGCGAGGGCGGAACACGCCAGCGTCGGCGACCAGATCCGCAACCCCGCATTGCACAGTCAGTGTTTTATCGCCCGTCAGCAGCAAACCCAGACCTTCGGCCAAATCAATGCCTGCCAATTCAACGACCAGATGCGATACCTTTCCGTCTTTCAATTCGGTACGAACCTGCCCCTTCAGCGTGGCGAGAATTTCGGCAGTGGAGCGGCCCTGCCCCTGCAAGGCGGTTCTGCCGCTGAGCGTGCCCGATACAAATGGCGGCTTGCCGTCGGTGCGGCCCTGGTGAATCCAGCGCTCGAGTTGCACGCCGTCCCAGTGCACATTCACATTCCATACAGCGATGTCTTTTTGCCCATTCAAGGCGAGGTTACCTTTCAGGCTGCCGCCACTGGTACGTGCTTCAAGATTACTTAGTGTCAGCACGCCCTCGGCCAAACGCAGGTGGCCCTGCATCGGGCGCAACGCTTCCAGCAGGCGGGTGCCCAGATCGAGTTCAACGAAGTCGAGAAATACATTCGCATCCATTTTGCGCAGTGCCGCCAGATCGAATGGGCGGTCGGGCAGCACCATGCCCTTGTGTTTGTGCGGCGCGCCCGGTGTCAACCCGATCGCCGGGCCAAGGTCGGCCAACAGCAGGCGTGCGCCGCCAAGTCGGCCCGACAAGAGCGGCACGCGCCCTGCGGTCTCGTACATGAAGGCACCGTTCAGGCGGCTGGAGCCGACAGTGGCATCGTCGATCAAGACATGCCATACGTCAGTGCGGCGCACGATCACACCCTCGGTGCGAAACGCCGTAGTGGTCGGCAGCGTCACGCCGAGCGGCTCGCCGACGGCGGCCAGCGACGGGCCTTTCATGCTGAATCGCCCCGTGAATCCGCTCAGGCGGCGCGCATCGGTCGCAGTACCTTTAAATACAAACTCGGCTCGCCCGATGGTGGCATTCAGGTTCATGGCAATCGGCGTGGCGTACGCTTCGTCGGTAGTCCACGGCAATACACCCGACGAGACCAGCGTGAGCTTCAACGGCAGGGCGCGATATTTTCCGGTGGCGTTGGCCTGTAGCACCTTGCCGGGGTTTGTGTTGGCCGCGGTCGCGTTGGTGGCAACTCCATCGGCGAGTGTCACCCGGACATCGACATCGCTATCGAATATCTCGTCGCGATACTTGATCCTGCCGCTGGCGACCTGCAAATTGCCGAACACGGCGCGCGGCTTTGGTGGCACATCTGACACCGGCGGCGGTGGCGGTTGGCTGGCGCCGAATTGCCAACTGGCGCGGCGGTCTGCCAGTCGCTCCATATTGCCGTCCACCGTGGCCACCTGCAGACTGTCGATCCTGATTTGTTGTCCCACATATGCGCGCCACAGATCGATATAGCGCAGATGAATGTCAACTTCGCGGGCAATGAACATGTGCGGTGTCTTGCTCCACGCCGGCGGGCCAACTTCCGCCGCGGGCAAGTACACATGCACGCCACCGAGAAAACGGATGTGGAATGGTTTTTCAGCCGATGACGTTTGCATTGATTCGACTGCGGTGGCGGGCACCGCAAACACCACGCGCCGATCCATCTGCTCGGCCAGTACACGCTGCAACGGTGACGCAAGGAACGGCCAACCGAGCCACTCCCCGACGGCGACAGCGAGCACCAAGGTTGCAAACACCGCCGTCGCGAACAGCGGCCATCGGCGTTTTCCCACAACAGGTAGCGCGATTTCGTTCATACGTATTGGCGGCACGGTGTTGCCCTGCCAGACCAGAGTTTTCTAGGGATATTCAAATTGAAAGTTGCCATGCAGAACCTTGCGAAAAAAATTTCAGCCATACCTATAAAGCAAGGCAAATGAATGTAAAAGTCAAGCATTGGCGGGGTTCTTCAGGCATTTATGCCTTGAAGTACCCGCCAGTGCTAGTGTTTGACTAAAGGTGAGGCTTCATCAAGGAAGCTTCACTGCCGAATGAAATCGAGCAAGTCAATCGTCAGCCGCTGCTTATCGGTCGCAAACAATCCATGCGGCGCACCTTCATATTCAATCAGGTTGGATTGCGCGATACCTTTTGCTGCTGCGCGACCGGACGCATCAATGGGCACGGTCTTGTCGCTGCTGCCGTGGATGACCAATGTTGGAACGTTGAACGCCGGAAGATCACTGCGAAAGTCGGTGTTCGCAAATGACTTCGCGCACTCAAGCGTGGCTTTCAGGCTGGCTTGCATCGCCACCGTCCACGAGGCCAGCATCAGTTGTTCGCTCACCGGATGCGAGATCATCCCAACGCCGTAGAAATCCTTGAAAAAGGCAGAGAAGAATTTCGCGCGATCCTCCTTGATCCCTTCAGCTATTTTGTCGAATACTGCCCGCTCGGTGCCTTCCGGGTTGTCGCTCGTTTGCAGCATGAACGGCACCACAGAGGACACCAGAATCGCCTTCACCACCGACTTGCCGCCGTGTCGCGACATATAGCGCGCCACTTCACCTCCGCCCATTGAGAACCCTACCAGCACCGCATTTTCCGCACCGGTCTGCTCAATGACGGCGGCGAGATCGTCGGCCAGCGTATCGTAGTCGTAACCACTCCACGGCTGCGAGGAGCGCCCGAAGCCACGGCGATCATAGGCGATGGTGCGATAGCCAGATTCAGCAATCGCCATCGCCTGATCATCCCAACTGTCAGCCGATAACGGCCAGCCATGCAACAGGATCACGGGACGACCGCTGCCCCAATCCTTCACATACAGTTTGGTGTTGTCTGACGTTGCGACATAGCTCATGACGTGTTTGCTCCTGAATATTGACCTGCAGGGGATCGAATATAAACAGCCTCGCTGACTTTGTATGTTCGACAGCGCACCTAAAAAAATAATTCTGGCGCGGTGCACGCATATTTCTTTTCATGAATGTGCGCCTCAAATAAATCGCGCCATTTGCCTACCGACATCCCCGTGATGCTCCTACGCGTCCAAAGTTTGGCCAGGCTTAATCTGTTTGTTGTCCGGTTCGACCGGCAAGCCGTTTCATTCCGATTAAACTTAGGAGAGTCAAAATGAATATTTCCAAAACACTCATCTCAACCGCTGTTGCTATTTCGGTTGCAGGCGCGGTCGGTTTTGCGTATGCGCAAACCAACCAGCAAAATATCAATGTGAAGCCGAAAAACAATCTCACGCAGATTCAAAGCGACGCGGCCCTGCCATGCCAACCGACGCCGTTCAACCCGCATTTGCCTAAAGACACCAGCAAAACCGCCAGCAACACGACCAGCAACTCGACCGATTGCGTGACGCCCGTAACAACTACGGTGCAGACAGAAACGCGATACGCCGCCCCAGTGGTCGTCCAAACCGAAGCCACACTGCCCAACCAACCAGCGCCGTTCTCCGGCGATACGAGCGTCCGTACTACAGTTGAGCCTTCACCCGCATACGTAGCACCCGCCAATGACACCAACAACATGTCGAGCGAGCGTATGCCCCGTGCCGACCGCAACTAATAAACGCAGAAAATGCCTGACATGCCTGGAAACAGGCGGCGGGTAGCGGTACTAACGACCGAGACTAGCGTTGGCGAATTGGCCACCCGCTCGCCTCGGTTGATTGGCGCACGCGGCAAGCTGGGTGCTGCCGTGAGAGTTGGTATCACTGCCACGCTATCGTTATGGTTAGCGGTGCTCAATGCCGCCGAGGCTGCGTCGGCTGCGCCGCCTGTAGTGCCTGTGCGCACAAGCACCCGAGCGGTTGCCGCTGATGAACTACGCCTCGCCAATTTCGGTACTGAAAAGCCTTCGGTTGATGCGCGTCACGTGGCCGACTGGATCGCAGATTCCCGTGATAACGCACAAGGCGAATTTTTTATCGTCGATAAGAGGCACGCCAAGGTATATGTTTTTGACCGCGATGCGCGCCTTCAGGGTGCAACTGCCGTGCTGCTGGGTTCCGCAGTGGGCGACGACTCTGTGCCTGGCATTGGTTTAAAACCGCTCGCGGCGGTGAAGCCTGCCGAGAGGACGACGCCGGCCGGGCGGTTCGTGGCTGAACGTGGACGCAATACGCTCGGTGAAGACGTGGTTTGGGTGGACTACGATGCGGCAGTATCGATGCACCGCGTGCGCGCGACGGTTGCCAAGGAGCGCAGGCTGGAGCGGCTTGCAACTGTCACCGCCGCTGACAACCGCATCTCGTACGGTTGCATTAACGTGCCAGTCGCGTTCTACAATTCGCGTATCAAGCCGGTGTTTGCCAAGCGCCGGGCGATTGTTTATGTATTGCCCGAGATAAAGACGGTTGAGCAGGTTTTCGGTTCCTACGACGTTGCTGCAAAGTACCGCACGCCTACGAAGTGACGAATGGATTGTCGGCGCTGTGTTTTGCACGAACTGCCTTGCGCGGGCTGAGGATCAGTCCAAACAGTGTATTGACCCACAGAATCGCAATGTGGCGCAAACAGTCTGCAACGCCAAACTAGCGTACTCGCAACGCCTGCAAGGTGGCACGAAGTCGGTTTTGCTCATTAGACTTATCCAGAAAATAGTCCGCGCCCAATTTCAACGCGCGCTGCTTGATTTCCGGCGCAACGTGGTTGGTAAATACGATGATCTTGGGCTGTGCTGCCAAATCAGCACGACGCAATTTTTCGATCACCGCCATTCCACTGCCTTCGCGCAAATTCAAATCGACGATGACAGCATCCACCGGCTCCGCGAGGATAGCCACGACGGCTTCGTCCTCGCTATCGGCAAGGCCGATGATTTCCACCTGTCCCGGGATGTGCAAAAAAACCAGCAACGAATCGCGGATGTTCGGGCAATCTTCCACCACATAAACCCGCAGCAATTTACGCACTTATGAGCCTTTTGAAAAAAATTGGGAGTACTCAACAGACCAGGTCCGTCTCTTCGTGTCCCACGCTCCAGCGTCAATGAAAGGCATACAGGCCATTTTCAAAAAGTACAGGCAACCGCAGAAGTAAAAAACGGCGACGCCTAAGCGCCGCCGTTTAAGCCACGTTTACTTACCGTCGCGGTCAGAGTCGCCAGGTACGGCACGCTCCACGGTATCGCTTAAACGATCCCATGCGTCACGTGAGGCAGGTTTCGCGCGGTTCCAATCAAGCTTTGATGACCCACGGACCGAATTCCAGTCACGGGAAAGATCAGTCTCAACTTCATCAAAGCTGCGCCCCGCGTGTTTGCTATACGAACTCACGCCGTACTTGTATGCCGGACCATAGTCATCAAAGCTGGCACCATTGACGTAAGGACGGCTGACGTAATTCTCGCGCCAATAGGTTTCTTCAACGGTCGGATCGATCATTTCAGCGACGCCTTTACCGGCGAGTCCGCCGACGATGGCACCGACTGCTGCGCCAATAACGGTGCCTACCGGGCCCACGACGGTACCAGTTGCGGCACCAATTGCTGCACCCGTGCCTACCGCTGCTGCGGCCCCGCCGAGCGCTGCACCGATCCCTGTACCGATGGGGTGTGCGCCAGGAGCGTCCGTGATCGGATCACGATTGGTGGCTTCTGTGGTCTTGATGGTTTCTGTTTTATAGCTCATGTTTATATCCTCGGAAAGTTATGTTGTCGTGCCGGTCGCGCCGCTTTAGCGAGCGCTGGGGCGACGAATGAAGTTAACTTCATGTCCCTTCGTGCCCTGTACAAAGTTAAAAATACGTTGGTCACGAGGCATTGCTGAATGGCTGCAATGAGGTGCAAGCTTAAGTGGCGCTCGTGGATGCCGCCATTCCGAATCTGCGCATGCAACAGGTCACCATCGCCGATAACGATGTGAGCATCCGCCTACGCCAAACCAGCTTCGCGAAAAAAGCGGTGGCGGCGGTGTTTGTCGCGCCCCGCTTCAGGAAGAATGTCATCGACTTGCCGACGCCGCGACCGCGTGGACGTGGTCTACTTAATTAGCGAAATGGTTTTTGTTCCAATGAACGAAATTCACCGCCCCACGTCCTATCCAGTCAAAGCCGCCTATTACTATTCACGAATGAAACCACCAGCGAAAAACGAAATTCAGAAAACCACTGGCCCCGGCCAGTCGTTAACCAACGTGTTGTCAGAAAGCAAAAAGGTAAAAGTGCTCGTTGAGGAAAGTGCAGACCAACTATCGTCGGTCAATGCGGAACTCAAGCAGGAAATTTCGGAGCAGGTTTCGCCGCCGGTGGTTGAAAATATCCTTGAAAAAAGCGAGTCTGTCGAAGAGAAAGTACACGAGGCCTCCGAAAAGCTGGCGGCAGTTAATCGTGCGCTGGCCAATGAAGTGCGAGCGCGCGTGATGTTGGAGCACCAATTGGCCGCAGCGACAGAGCAGCAACTTGCTGCGCGCCATGCCGCCTTCCACGACAATCTGACGGGACTGCCAAACCGGGCGCTGTTCGATAATCGTTTGGAATACGGACTGGCGCAGGCCAAGCGACACGGATGGAATTTGGCTGTGCTGTTTTTGGATCTGGATGATTTCAAAATTATCAATGACTCGTACGGACACGAGGTCGGCGATAGCGTTTTAAAGACGATTGCACAGCGGCTGCGGGAAAATTCGCGCAGCGACGACACGATTAGCCGTCACGGCGGCGACGAATTTTTGTGCCTGTTAATGGAGAGCAGGCGCGAGCAGGACGTCGCCGTGATTGCCGAAAAAATAATTGCCGCGATTCAAGCGCCTTGTCACGTCAACACCGCTGATCTCAGCATTAGTCTGGGCGTCAAAACAAGCATCGGGATCGCTATGTTCCCGAAGGACGGTGTCACGGCGGCGGCGCTCATCAATAGTGCAGATGTGGCCATGTATCAGGCCAAACAGTCACATTCAGGGTTTGCGTTCGCCCAGTAGATGTGATGCCGCGCTTTTCTTACGTACGGTAACGCACAGACAACCGGGGTTCACGGTTGTATCGTCGGGCATGCTTAATGAGTTTTTGACCACAAATCGTGATGAGTTGATCGCGCGTTGCCGCGAAAAGGTCGCGCAGCGGTTCGCACCTTCGGAAACGCCTGCGGCCACAGGGCAGGGCGTGCCGTTATTTTTGGTGCAGCTTGCCGATACGCTTGCGCTTGAACACCCTACGTTCACGCTTGAAGTATCAGAGCCGGAGTTGAATTCGCGTCGCCAAAAAATCGTTGATGCAGCCGCCTTGCATGGTGCCGAATTGTTGCGAAGTGGCTATCTCGTTGATCAAGTGGTCCGCGATTACGGCGACGTTTGCCAGTCCGTAACAGAGCTGGCCGGTATGTGGTCGCTTCCGATTTCCACAGATGAATTTCGTATATTTAATCGTTGCCTCGACGATGCCATTGCTGGTGCGGTTGTTTCATTTGGCGATGCACGTCAGAAACTGACCAATGATCTGGCAGCCAACTTGCACATCCGTTTGGACACTTTTTCGGGCGAGCACCGGCGCTTGGTCGGTATCGCGATTCAGTCACTTTCTGCACTCAAGACAGGAACCGTCGGTTTGTCTGGTGCCACTGGGTCGTTACTTACACATACGCTGGAAGAGTTGCGCACGTTGTCCGAGCGTACTCTGCCGGAAATCCACCTTTTATCCGAGGCGACGACCGTCACCTCCCGCTGACGGCTCTTAGCCATAGGCGCCTGCTAATTCGGCTCCACAAACTTCGTCGCTGGGCGTGCCGACAGAAACAGCCATGAATATCAAGCACCGGCGAGGCTTTACAGGCATTTATGCTCTGCAGTGCTCGCCAACGCTAGTGTTTGGTAATTTACTGACTATTTGACCCGCCTTCACGAGCAGTCCCGCGCGATCCGGGCATCCCGGTACTCGATCGTATCCGGCACGAATTTCAGCAAGGCGAGGTGAGGCGAGCCCGGTCCATCGGCAAATCGTGGTTTGGCGATAGGCGTCCACAATCGATCAATGCGCGCCCGGTCTGTATCGATTTCGCCACGACCCGACAACGAGACGTGACGTGATTGCGCAGAATCGGTAAAGCTCAGTTTCGCAACGTGCAGGAGTTCGGCTTTTGCAGCGCGCGCGTCCGTAAAAAACCACAGCGCGCCGCTGCTATCCATTTCCAGCGGCGACATCGGGCGGCTAATCAGGGCACCATCAGCGTCATGGTTAGTCAGCATAACCACCGTGATGTCCTCAATCAAGGCGCAAAGCTCGGTCCATTCGACACGGCTTTGGGTTTCAGTTTTCACGCATGACTCCGAGTTGTTCAATGTAGGCGCGCCGATCAGCCGCGTAACAACTGCACGCTGCCGCTTCAAGTCCACGACGATCGAGTACGGTGAGATCACCCCGGTGGTATTCGATCAGCCCACGGCGTTGCAATGCACCGGCTGCAGCGGTAACGCCAACGCGACGGACGCCGAGCATGTGAGCCAGAATTTCGTGGGTCACGCGAAAACTATCGCTGTGCGCACGATCGCGGCTCATCAGCAGCCAACGCGCCAGCCGAGGGCCGATCAAGTGATAGCGCAGACACGCGACCGATGCGGCCAACTGGGCGATCAGCACATAAAGGTAGCGATTTATGCTGTCCTGTAGCGGCGGGTTGTTTGCTAGCTCACGTCGAAAGTCACTAGTGCTGATGCGCCATGCCGCGCCCTCGCCTTGCACCAACGCGCGCAATGGCGCGGTCGCCACACCCAGCGCCAACTGGGCGCCCAGCATTCCCTCGCGACCAACCATCCCGACTTCGACGACCGATTTGCCATCGATCATGCTCAGGAGCGAAATGAAGCTGTTGACCGGAAAATAAACTTCCCGCAATGGTTTACCGGGTTCGCAAAGCACGGACCCCGACACCAGTTGGACGGGCTCGCAAACGGCAAGCAGTTGCCGACGATAATTGCGCGGGAGTAGCTCGATCAGGTGATTTTCAATGGTGGCCAAATTTGCTCTCGCGTGCGTTGCCGCGCCGTCTGCGGAAAGATATAAAAAGTCGCGGGGCGATCAATCGCCGTTTAACTGCACGCCTTCACTTTGCGCGCTCTGTCACTGTTTGACTGTCTGCCAGCGCACATAGCCGTGAAAAATCGCGGTGAGCACTCAAGCAGCGAGCGGCATTGAAACTGATACCGGCAACGGCAAGCGGATCGGCATTGTTGTTTGCATTGGCATCGACACAGGCTTCCGCACAGGCACCATCCGGTAGTACGCCTTCTTGGCCACCGCATAGCATTCGCAAGTGCGCTGCTCAAGCTGTGGCCGGTCGAGAACAGCAATATGCCCGCGGCTGTAACGGATCACACCCGCGTGTTGCAATTTGAGCGCAGCAGCCGTCACACCTTCTCGGCGCACGCCGAGCAGTCTGGCCAACAGCTCCTGCGTCATCGCCAATTCGTCTGAGGGTAGTCGATCAATGCCCAGCAACAAACGGCGGCACAATTGCTGGTCGATGGAGTGATAGCGGTTGCACGCGGCCGTTTGAGCCACTTGTGCGAGCATCGCGTGGGTGTAGCGTAACAACACCAGCAGTGCGGGACCGGCCCGATTGACTTCATTCTTCACCACCTGCGCGCGCAGCCGATAGCCCTGCCCCGCGCTTTGGACCACCGCACGGCTCGGCATCGCGTTACCACCCATAAACAATGAGATACCCACTACACCATCGTTGCCTACTACCGCGATTTCGGAGGAGGCACCGTCTTCTGTCATATTCAGCAGCGATACGACTGCCGTGGTTGGAAAATAGGCATACGCTGGCAGCTTGCCGGATTCACATAGCACCATGCCTTGCAGAAGTTCCACCGGCTCCAAATCCGATTGCCAACGCGCCCATTCGGAATCGGGCAACGCTGCGAGCAATTGGTTTTGCCTTGGGTGGACAGATTGGAAGTACGGTGCGTGAAAATGCGCTGCGTTCATGATGGCCTCGTTGCATTCTTCGAGTCACCATAATCCGGCCATGCCACCAACGCAGTTATCAGTGTCCACCGGTTCCGGGCGTAGGCACTGTCCTACAAGATACGACGGACAGGGGCAGCTATATTGCCAGTCGATCTGGAAGCAGCCGGTCGTACTCTTTTTTGACCACCGCATAACACTCACAAACACGCTTTTCGAGACCTTTGCGGTCGAGCACAGAAATGCGGCCACGCGAGTAGCGAATCAGCCCGGCTTCCTGCAATTTGTGCGCGGCTTCTGTTACGCCTTCACGACGCACGCCGAGCATGTTGGCGATTAGCTCCTGCGTCATCACCAGTTCACACCCCTGCAAGCGGTCGAGGCTCAACAATAGCCACCGACATAATTGCTGGTCCAGCGAATGGTGCCGGTTGCACACCGCCGTTTGCGCCATCTGCGTAATCAGCGCCTGCGTGTAGCGCAGTAACAGGTGCATGACAGGGCCGCCACGGTTGAATTCCGCCTTCATCACCTCCGCCTTGAGCCGATAGCCTAAACCTGCGCTTTGCACCACCGCGCGGCTGGGTGTGGATTCGCCACCCATAAAGAGCGAGATACCGACGATGCCTTCGTTGCCAACGACGGCAATTTCGGCCGAGGCACCATCCTCCATCACGTATAGCAGCGAGATGATCGCCGTTGTCGGAAAGTGCACGTGTGTGACGGTGCTGCCAGATTCGTACAGCACCTGACCCAACGGCATTTCAACCAATTCAAGGTGCGGTAGCCAGCGCTGCCATTCGGCTGCTGGCAGCGAGGCAAGCAGATGATTCGCTCTTGGGTCTGGGGGGTTAGTCATCACAAAACTCCGGGGCGGATCTGGCGTTGAGGTTCCCCGTAGTAGATGCGCGGGTGGACTCATGATTATAAATCTTCAATGCGTATCGCGTTCGCCACCGCACAGACGGTAACGAGCGAGACTTGTAATGTGCGTAACGTAGCGCTGATCAGCATTCAAATTTCGGGAGATCGTCATGGAACAAACCCAGATAGCAGTCATCGTCGGCAGTCTTCGGCGCGATTCATTCAACCGCAAGCTAGCCACAGCGATGGCGAAGCTGGCCCCGCCAACATTCTCGTTCAAGCAATTGGAAATCGGTGACTTGCCCCTCTACAATCAGGATGATGACTCGAATCCGGCGGCGTCCGTCAAACGGCTGAAAGCCGAAATCACGGCGGCACATGGCTTGATATTCGTCACACCTGAATACAATCGCTCAATCCCTGGTGTGCTCAAGAACGCAATCGATCATGCCTCACGTCCGTATGGACAAAGTGCCTGGGCGGGAAAGCCAGCAGGCATGATGGGGGCGTCGGTCGGCCCCATCGGCACAGCGATGGCGCAGCAACATTTGCGCAATATTCTGGGCTGTCTGGACATGCCAACACTTGGTCAGCCCGAAGCATTCATCCATGCGAAAGAAGGATTATTCGATGACGCCGGCAACCTCGGCGAAGGCGGCAAGAAGTTCCTGCAAGGCTGGATGGATCGCTATGTTGCGTGGGTAAAAAAATATTCTTGATTCCCTTCTGGGCCACACACAACAATATCGCGCACCGGCTTAATATCAAAGTCTGCTTACCGGTAACGCAGGTCATCGTCCCGGTTGGCCCGCCGCAGGCGGCTGCCACGCGGCCGCTGTCTCGGCGCAAAAACGCGCAAGTTGTTCCAACACACTTTGCACGGCGCGATTGGCCGCGACGACCCCACCGTAGGGATCCTCGCTCGCGGCAGCAATCGTCTCATCGAATTCACGCGAGGCGAGCACGCGTCTGGTTGCGTTATCGACCAGATAGGCGCGCAGGATAAATCGTACGCGACTCGGCGACGCATCAAAATTGTGTTGCAACCGCAATATTCCCGTATCGAGCCTGATATCTCCGGCAGCGGGACTCGGTGTTTGCACGACTGCACGAAACGCGCCGCTATTTTCGATAGCAGCAACGATGAGTGGTGACAACATGCGTGCCGGCGTGTCGATCCATTCGCTGCGCGCGAAATAGTCGAGTTTGTGGGCGTCCTGCACGTAGATGATGCGCTGACTGTCAAAGCCGGCGGCTGCGTGCGTTGGATTGACGATCAAGGTAGGCGCGTTGCCTGGCAGTGTTTGCGCTTGCGTTCGCATTGCCGTTGCCTGTCCGGTACGCGCACCGTCCAATGAATAAAACGACGGTTGGGCCGCGGGCTTCGGCAGCAGCCCGGCACAGCCTGCGGCCAGCGTCAAAACCACCCCGGCCAAACCGATGCGGCATATGCGGACGAAGAATGAGTTATTCATGGTTGTCGTGTCTTCATTGCTGATTCTCCAGGTCCGTCCGGCACCGGGCTCTTGCCGAATACGAGGCTATTTGGGCTACGCTCGGTTTGTGCACTGAGACGCCGCAGCGAGGCCGATAGCAGATTGAGTTCGCCGAGCAAACGGTCAAGCTCGGGCAAGGTGTCGGCGGTCAGCCGCTGCACATCCACACCCACCGCCGTGATGGTCTTGTCGGCGTTGCGGCTGGCCGCCGCTGTCTCAACGCCCATCTTCTCGACCGCGTCCGCGCTGCGACCGATACGGTCGATAACAGGCCCGAGTTGCGCGCTCACGCGGGCGCCGTTATCGAACGTTCGCGCCGCGCTGGTGATACCGGCGTCTATCGTGTCTTTGCGTGCCGCAAAGGTGCGCGTCAACACGGCGATGTCGGCCAACGCATTCTTGAATGCGATGCGATTTTCGTCACTGAGGATGGCGTCGATATTGCTCGATGTGCGGTCCAGCTTCGCCAGCACGCTCGTCAGTACATTCTCCAGTCGTGCGCTGAGCGAAGGCTTGGTGCGGATCACCGGATACTGTTCACCCGCTTTGGCGACCAGCGGCGGTGAATCCGGCTTGCCCCCGCCGAGCTCGACATACGCGATACCCGTGAGACCCTGCGTTTTCAATACCGCTACGGTGTCTTCCTTGATGGGCGTGCCGCGGGCGATCGCGAACACCAGCAACACCCGTTCCGGATTCGCGGTATCGAGCTGAATGGTGCGCACCTTTCCCACCTCAACCCCGTTGTATTTCACCGGTGCGTTTATATTCAGGCCTGACACCGATTCATCCATGATGGCCAGATATGGGTCGTATTTCGTCTGAAATGCGCCGCCGGAAGCGAGCCAAAGCACGCCCGCAATCAGCGCCGCGCCAAGCACCAGCACGAAGCCACCGACGATGGCGTAATTCACTTTGGTTTCGATAATGGCCTCGCGATGCTTTCATTGGTGTTGGGAGATTGCGGCATGGCGCGCGGTTCCGAATGCGCCTCTGCTTGTTCTGTCGCCTGCTCCGCCGCGGTGCGCCCGCGCGGGCCGTCAAAGAATTGACGGACATCGGGGTTGTCCATTTTTGACAGCTCCGCCATCGAGCCGACACCCTGCACTTTGCCTTTGGCCAATACCGCGACGCGATCCGCGACTTGCCAAAGTAAATCAAGGTCGTGCGTGATCATGACGATGGTCAGCCCGAACAGCTCACGCAGCTTTAGCACCAGCGCATCAACACCACTCGCGCTGACGGGATCCAGTCCGGCAGTCGGTTCATCGAGAAACAGTAGCTCGGGGTCGAGCGCTAACGCCCGCGCGAGCGATGCGCGCTTCATCATGCCGCCGCTTAGCTCGGACGGATACTGCGCACCGACCTCCGGTGTGAGACCGGCCATATCGAGCTTCCAAGCTGCGATCTCGTCGATCAATGCGTCTGAAAGATCGGTGTGTTCGCGCAGCGGCAGGCCGATGTTTTCCTTTACCGTCAGCGAGCCGAACAGTCCACCGTGCTGGAACATCACGCCCCAGCGCTGGCGCAACGCCAACGCGTCATCGTCGCTGAGATTGCCCAGATCATTGCCGAGCACCGTGATGGAACCTGCATCCGGGCGATGCAGCAGGATCATCTCGCGCAGCAAAGTTGACTTGCCCGAACCACTGCCGCCGATGAGTGCGAAGATTTCGGCGCGGCGAACTTCAAGATCGATTTCGGTGTGAACGACATGGCTGCCGAAGCGCGTTGATACTTTGCGCATCTCAATGACGTTCGTTTGCGCCGCGCTGGTGTGATCAGGTGGTTCGACAGGCTCACCACGAACGGCTCCCGGTTGGGGTTGTTCGAGGTGAGCCTGTTTAGCCACATTCGCGCTGGACATCGTCAAAGATCCAGCGCGCTGAACGCGACCGAAAATAACGCGTCGGCCACGATCACCAGGAAAATAGACTGCACCACCGCGCGCGTGGTTTGGCGGCCAACGCTGTCGGCGCCACCCTTGGTGCGAAAGCCCTGAAAACATCCGACGATCGCGATGATAAAACCGAATACCGGTGCTTTGCCGATGCCGACCAGAAAAGCCGTGACGCTGACTGCCTTGACGAACCGGTCGATAAAATCGGCGTAAGTGACCGCCAGTTGTGCCTGCGCCATGAGCATGCCGCCCAACACACCGAGCACATCCGCGAATAGCGTCAGCAGCGGCATGGCGACCAGTAGCGCGATGATTTTCGGCAGCACCAACAAGTCCAACGGCGCGATGCCGATGGTGCGCATGGCATCGATTTCCTCGGTCACGGTCATGGTGCCAATCTGTGCGGCGTACGCCGAACCGGAGCGACCGGCGATGATGATGGCGGTAATCAAAGGTGCAAACTCGCGCAGCATCGACAGACCGACCAAATCTGCGACAAAGATATTGGCACCGTACTTTGAGAGCTGGTCGGCACCCTGATACGCGACCACGATGCCGAGCAGGAACGACAACAGCCCGACGATGGGTAGTGCATCGAATCCGGCAGTACGGATATTGAACAGGATGGGCCGCCAGCGAATACGCGCCGGATGGGTAATGCAACCAGCGAGCGCCACCGCACTTTCGCCGACAAAGCTTAGCAGCGCGACCGTCTGCTTGAACGCAGATACAACGCTTTCGCCAGTACCCTCAAGCGCACCCGGCGGTTTGATGATTGGCGGTGCCGCTTGGTTCGCCTGATCGGCAACCTGTTTTTCCACCACTTCCAGCAGCTTGGCGAATTGTGGCTGTAAGCCGCGCACGGTGACTTTAATGCCTTCGCCCTGTAGCCGCAGAAGTAGTTTTTGGAGCACCCACGCACCCCCGGTGTCGAGCGCATTGATTAGTGAACCGTCAGCGATCAACTCTGTTTTGGCTGGAACACTGACCGCCCCAAGCTGATGTTCGATCCCGCCGATCCCGCGCGCAGTCCAGCTGCCCGACAACGCAAGTTCCTGCGGTGTAGGCTGCGCGATTGCTGCGGGTTCCATCGGCAAGGTGCTCATAGATAAACCGCAGATTAAACAACTGGTCGCGCGTTGTATGTGCGAGAGCGCACAGAGCGAGAGCGTCACCGGTTGTATCTTGACGCTTCGCGTCATTGCGACTGCGAAACACGGCTTTAGTGCCTCTACAGGCTGACGTTTTTAAGAATGAGTGACAGATGAAATACAAGGACTATTACAGCATCCTCGGCATTGAGCGCACCGCGAGCGACGACGACATCAAGAAGGCATACCGCAAGCTGGCCCGCAAATATCACCCGGATGTGTCGAAGGACCCGGAAGGCGAGGCAAAATTCAAGGATGTCTCCGAGGCCTATCAAACGCTGAAGGACACCGAGAAACGCGCGGCCTACGATAATCTGGGCCAGCACAAATCGGGTGAGGATTTCGTGCCTTCGCGGGACTGGGGCAAGGAGTTCAACACCCAGTTCAACGATGGGCAGTCATCGTTTGAGGGTGTTGACCTGTCGGATTTGTTTGCGAGCTTCGCGCGCCATGGCGGTGGCGGTCAGCGCAATGCGAGCTATCCGATTCCTGGTGAGGACTTTGATGTCGCTGCAGAAATCAATCTGGAAGATGCCTTTCGCGGCACGATGGTGTCGCTGAGCTTGAGTGTGCCGGTACATGATGAGCATGGGCGCATGAGACGCGAAGCGCGCACGGTCGAGGTCCGCATCCCAAAGGGTGCTGCCGAAGGACAGCGGCTCCGGCTGCGCGGGCAGGGCAGCAAGGGACACAACGGCGGGCGCGATGGTGATCTCTATCTCAATATCAAGCTGCGCCCGCATCGGCTGTATCGCGTGGACGGCTTTGATCTTTACATCGATCTGCCGCTGGCACCGTGGGAGGCCGCATTGGGCGCCATGGTAGAAGTACCGACGCTGGCGGGTGCGGTGAATCTCAAAGTGGCTGCGGCCACCAATACCGGGCAGCCGTTGCGTCTGGCAAAACGCGGTCTGCCCAAGCCGGGCGCTGCGGAGGCCGGAGAAGCAGGCGATCTTTTTGCGATGGTGAAAATTGTCATGCCACCAACAGTTAGCGAGCGCGAAAAAGTGCTGTTCAAGGAAATGGCCGAGGCGTCTACGTTTAATCCACGCAATCACTTTGTTGATGAGGCCGCAAATGCAAGCTAAAACCTATGATGTGTTGTGGCTGGATCGCGCGCAGCGCATATCGCTGGCAGACCTCACTGCGCTCTCCGGCGTGAGCGAGATTGAAGTCCATGAACTGGTCGAACTCGGCGCACTCGCACCTGTCGATCATCAGGAAATTCCGTGGGTCTTTAGCGCCGATTGTGTCGTTACTCTGCGCAAGGCCAGCCGGTTGCGTGAAGATCTGGAGCTTGACGCGCACGCGGTCGCACTTGCGCTCACGTTGCTGGAACAGATTCGCAGTCTGGAAGCCGAGCTGGCGCAATTGCGTGCGCGGCAGTCGGTAGTTATGCGGTTTTGATCGGCGGGACTATCGTGTCGGCTTCGATTACCTAATGCACGTGCAGCGAATGCAACGTCTCTCCCAAGCTATCGTAATCCGCAGATTTGTCGAAAAAATAATTCGCGCCCAATTGCATAGCGCGCTGCCTGATTTCCGGAAATGGATGATTGGTGAATACGATAACGCTGGGCTGGGGGTCGAGTGCCGCGCTGCGCAGCTGCTTGATCACACCCATCCCACTGCCTTCGCGCAGCTTCAAGTCGACGATGACGGCATCGACCGGGTCGGCAAGAATGGCAGCAACGGACTCTTTCTCGTTATCCGCAAAACCGACGATTTCAATCTCCCCCGGATCGTTAAGCAAATCAAGGAGAAGATCCCGCACATGCGGGGAGTCCTCGATCAGGTAAACCCGCAACGCGCGGTGATCCGATGCGTCGTCCATGCCACCAGTGGGCTGGGCATATGGCGGCAGCAACGAGTTATTGCGTTTTTGTTCTTCACTTACACATAGACGATTCAAGGCGGGTACTCCATTGGGGGACCAACTACTTCTACTACTGCATTGGTCAATAGCGGACATGCTACGTGTATTGTTGTTGCGCAAATATGGGCATTCCCCGCAACTTTCTGCAAGCCAAAGACTGACAACGCTGTCGGCAAAATTAAAGGACTGATCGATGTTGACCAGACGTTGTCGTCACGAAATCTTCCTTTAGCCAGGCCAAACACTATATCTGGCGCGGCTTCTGGGAGCTTTTGTGGCTGGAATGCCCGCCAAATGGCGATCTGCGCGGTGTTGAGTTGCGGACGGTGGTGTTGAGAGATGCTGTCACCAGTCGCACGCTATTTACAGACGCTTTATGGCGTGCCGCTTGATTGACTTACGCGATGGGACGCGCGCGATGATGAACGGCATCAGCGCAAATAGCGCCAGCATCACCAGGAAGACGCTTCCGGAGACTGGATCTCGGCTGGCGATGGTCTCACCAAGCGACTGCTTCTGAATGGCGATTGCGAGCCATATCTCAGCGGTGAGCAACAAGCCCAGTGCCAGAAAGCCGACACTCAAACGGGTGGATGTGCTCGCGGGCAATGCAAAGCGCCTGACGATGAATCGCGCGGACAACACGACAACCACGAACATGAAAGGCATTTCGATGAGTTCGGCGATGCGTTCACCCACGCGCGGCACCAGAAAGGGAACACGGAGTGCGCCAAGCATGAAGCCTGCGCCAAACACGAGCGTGAAGTAGGCGAGACCCGCTTTGATGATTCGCGTTCTATTTGATCTCAAAGTACGTATCCAATTTGTGGAGAACGCCTAAAAGCGCCATCGTCCCAGCGAACTACCACAAGGGTTGCGCCGGGCTGGGACGCAGTCCGTCCAAATACGTCGGAAACCTCGATGGTGTGGATGGTTGGGATTAGTTGCATATCGCGGCAGCGGCCGATGGTTTGCTTACCAGTTTGGACAACTCGGCGAAACCGATCGGTGGCACCGTCAGCCAAGCCAGCGTGAAGATACGTTTGGCCAGGCCAGCGGCCATGCGTGCCATCTGCTTGCGTTCGCCCGACAGTCGTGCAGCCAGCAATGGGTCTCGCGTGCCTGCCGCCAGCACGCTTTTGTTGAGCACCCAGGCGTAGGGCTCGATGCCGGCGCGGCGAAGATCGTCCTGCAGCGCAGCTGCCTGCGACACGGGCGTGACCTCCGGCAGCGTCACCAGAATGATCTTGGTATACGCGGCGTCCTGCAGCCTCATCAGAGGCGTGACGAAGTGCGCGCTGGCCTGTCCCTCGAACTCGCGCGTCATCTGCCGGTGATATGCACCGGTCGCGTCCATCAACAACATGGAATGGCCCGTGGGGGCAGTGTCCAGCACGACGAAGGCGCTGCGGCCTTCGCTGACGATGCGCGAGAAGGCGTGGAAAACGGCCACCTCTTCGGTACAGGGCGATTGCAGGTCTTCCAGCAGCAGAGCCTGCTCTGCCGGATCGAGCTTGGGCGACTTGGCCGCCATGATCTTGTCGATGTAGCGTTGTGTCTCGACTTTCGGGTCGATGCGGCTCACGTTCAAACCCGGTACTTCGCCATTCAATGTTCCCGTCAGGTGGGCTGCCGGATCGGTGGTGCTGAGATGCACCGTCTTGCCGCGCTGGATCAGCCCCAATGCCAGGGCAGCGGCGACCGTCGTTTTGCCAACACCTCCCTTGCCCATCACCATGATCAGCCCGTGCCCGACGGCGGCCAGCTCGTCGGCCAGTGCGTCCAGTCCTTGAAGCCTTTCATTGGGTTCTGCAACTGACGTCGCGTTCGTTGTAATCAGGCCGACATCTGTGGTCAACAATGCGCGCAAGGCGGGCAAGCCGACCGTGTCGAAAGACCGCAGCGGCACGCGGTCCTGCGGTAATGCGCGCAGCGACCGTGGCATCGCGTCCAGCGCCTGCTGCCCCAGATCTTCGATGGCGCAGGCCACCGCGTCGGTGCGCTCGCTGGCGTGGAACACGCCGTTTATCGCCAGCCGCTGATTGTTCAAGCCAAGTTCATGCAACTCGTCCGACGTGTGCGCCGCTTCGGCGATGGCGCCCTTGTCGGGCCGCGTGACCAGGATCACCGTGGTCTTGGCCGGATCGCTCAGCGCGTCTAGCGCGGCCTTGAAACGTGCTTCCTGCATCTTCAGGCCCGAATGCGGCCCCAGGCAGGAAGCGCCGCGATCATTGCCGTTCAGAAACCCGGTCCAAGCTTTGGGCAGGCTGAGCAGCCGCAGGGTGTGCCCAGTCGGTGCCGTGTCGAAGACGATATGGTCGTAAGTTTTGGTACCGTCGGATAGCAGGGACGAGAACTCGTCAAAGGAGGCGATCTCCGTGGTGCAAGCACCGGAGAGTTGCTCGCGTACGGTCGAGAGTTCCTCTGCGCTGGCGTCCACACCCATTTGCGCCACAACGCGCTGTCGATAG
>JANOQY010000164.1:0-3607 GCA_031414995.1 Betaproteobacteria bacterium | reverse complement strand
GTTGTTTCGATGACGACGCGTTTGAAGTTCGGAATTTCACCGTTCGCGCGTTTGAAATAAAGATCGCGCAACGCCTGCACCATGTCGCCCGCGACCGAGCAGCAAATGCAGCCGTTCGACATGACCATGATGTTTTCGCTGGCTTCGCGCACCAACAGATGATCGATGGAGACCGCGCCATATTCGTTGATCAACACGGCCGTTTCTTGCATCGATGCATGATGCAACAGGCGATTGAGTAGCGTGGTTTTGCCGCTACCGAGGAAACCGGTAAGGAGCGTAACTGGCGTAATGGAGGAAGCCGTCATGAACAACCTTCACGCACAACCGGCGCAACGCCCGCGCACGACCAAATCGATTTCAGACGGTCGAAATCCCTCGGGCAGCGCAACATCGACTTTCGGTATCGGTTTGTCGAGGCAAAACGTTTGCCCGCACGCTTCGCACGTGAAGTGCGCATGGTGGCCGTGCGTAAGTGATTTCGATTTGGATTTGGCAGACGCTTGTGATCGACTGATCATGAACCGCCACACTCGATCATCGCCAGCGATTCGATGCGCGATACCCTGATTGACCAACCATTCCAGCACACGGTAAACCGTGACGCGATCCACCGCGTGGTGATCGGCAAGCATTGCAGCAACATCAAGATGCGTGGTCGCGTGCTCGCTAGAAAGCAGGCAAGCGAGGACCGCAACGCGCGGCTGCGTGAGTCGCTCACCAGTGTTGCGGATGGCGGTTTCGGCGGTGGGAAGATGGGTGAGATAAGCGGGCTTCATAGCAGTTGCATCTTACGCTGGTGGGTTGGCAGTTGCAACTGAGTAGCATGAAAATTATTTAATGAACCCTAGTACTGGTGGGCATTTCAGGGGCATTTTGCCTGCTGATGCCCGCCAATGCTGGGGTTTGTCTTTTAAGGCACAAACCGCAACGTATGCGTCGCCGCACCCGCCAGCAAACTTCCGGGTTTGCCTGTCAGCCAATCGTTGTGGCCCGCGCCATAAAACGGCGACAGTGGATGGCCGCTTTGCCCGCCCGGCATCACAAAAATTCCTTGTTCTTCAAAGCCGGGTGACACCACCATCCGTTGCGACGCACCGAACGTGGGTGCGGCGACCATCGGCATGTGGTTGTCGCCTGCTTGCGGCGATTTCGGCATGTTCAGCACACCGGACAAGAACGGCATGGCGTGCGTGAATGGATGGCGGATGTTGGCGGTGTTGCGTTTTCCCCATGTGGCTTCGTTGAGGGGCACGTTTTGTTTGGTTAAGTCAACGACTACGTTCGCCAGTTGCGCGGCCAGAAAATCATCCCACGTTGCAAATGGTGTTGGCAATAAATGCGCCGCCCGCGCTTCAAGCGCTTGCCAGGCGGCGTACTCAAAGCGGCCATCGGCACCGGTGCTATTGATGGGCGGGCCTTGGCGACCGCGTTGCGCTGCTGCAAGCCACGACTTCCAAAGTTGATCGATCACCTGTTGCCTGAAGGCGCGTGCGATTCGATGACCTGTCTGGTCGATATCGGCGCGACCGTTCCACGCTTTGAGTTCTTTCGCTACGGCAGTGGTTTTGTCGTTTGGTTTTGCAGTGGCCGTCGCAAGCGCTAACTCTGACCAGCGATTCAGAAAACGCGATTCGTTGTCCAACTGGATCGCGTAGAGTTTCTTTTCGTCGAAGCTCTTGTGTTCACGCAATCGATCACGAATCTGGCCTGCGCGCGCACCGAGATCGAAGCCGCCGTCGCCGATAATATTGCCGCCATCTCCGCCGAGCTGTCGGCTATTTGCGGTCCACAGGCGTGCATCTGGCGGGTTTTTGATGACCGGATATTTTTCGGGCGCGAGCCAACCGGTCGGCACTGCATCCGGCGTGGTGAAGGTGCCGCGCTTGCGCGCAACACCCGGCGGATAGACAGGTATGCGCCCAAGAATCGTCCACGCGATATTGCCGCTGTTGTCGGCGATGACGACGTTCTGATGCGGGCTACCGGCGAGATGTGCAACCGAAATTGCTTCGTCAATACTATTGGCAAACATCATCGCTGAGGCTCCCGCGTTCACGCCACCTTCGCGATAGAGTGTCCAGTTGAGGGCGTAGTCGGTCTTGTTGATGGTGCGGAGTATTGGGCCCGTGCTCGTCTCACGGACATCGAGTTCAATCGGTGAAGCCCCCTTCACCGCAATGGTCTCGCGGATGGTTTTCACTGACGCGGCGAGTTCGCTGCCCGGCGCAATTTCAACCCAGTCAAACCACTGGCCGTAGCCATTGGTGAAGCCCCACGCAATCTTGCCGTTGCTGCCAACGATCATGCCCGGCACTCCCGGCAAGGTCACGCCGATGGCTCGTCGCGCAGCAGCGCCTTCGCCGATGTTGAACTGCGCACGAAACCAGATGTTGGGCACGCCCAGACCGAGGTGCATGTCGTCGGCGAGAATGGCGCCGCCATTGGCCGTGAGCGTGCCGCCAATCGCCCAGTTGTTGCTGCCGATTGCGGTGTCGTTATTCGATTGTTGTTGCGTCATTGCGGCATTCTGCGTGGTCGCATCACTGCGCACATTCAGCATCGCCGCAGGGGGCAAGGCGGGAGTCGTAATGACGCTGCCATCAAGCGTTGCATCCCACGCGCCGCCAGCCGGTTTGAGCCAATCAAAAACAGCATCGCCAATTTGCCGCCGCAACAGGGACTCGCTGAAACGATCTTCAAATCCACGTGACTGCAGCATGTAATACATTTCGCCGACCACCAACATGGAGTCAACTTCACGCCACGGCTCGGGCTGGGTGCGCAATACAAAATACTGCCAGGGTCGCGCATTGAGTGCGGTGAGGCCGGCGTTCACGCCTTCGGTGTAAACGCGTAGCCATTCCTGATCCTGAGCCGATGCTTGCGGCCATTTCGATGTCATGCGCGCACGCAAACGGTGAGCTCGTTTTTCCTTGTCGATTTTGATGGTCGCTTCGCCGAGCAGCGCGGAAAGTTCGCCCGCAGCGGAACGGCGCGCCAGATCCATCTCGAAAAATCTTTCCTGCGCATGAATAAAACCGAGCGCGCGCATCGCATCCAGCGCATCTTTGGACGCAATGTTTACGGTGCCCTGGTTGTCGCGCGTGACACTCACGGGTGACTTGAATCCGGCAGCGGCGATATCACCATCGAGTTTCGGCAAGCTCGCACGCATCGTGAAATAAGCCGCGCCGATTGTCAGTACCGCGAGACCGATGATTCCGATGACTATCCACAAAACGACACGAAGAATTTTCTTCATTTTTTTGCCTTGTTGTCGGATTTAACGGTTTTACCTGTTCTACGCTTGGCGCGTGGATGCGCCGTATCGTAAACCCTTGCCAGATGCTGAAAATCCAGATGCGTATATACCTGTGTGGAAGCGATGCTGGTATGCCCCAGCATTTCCTGTACCGCACGTAAATCGCCCGAGGACTGCAACACGTGCGATGCGAACGAGTGACGCAGCATGTGCGGGTGCGGATCGACCGTCAAGCCTTGTTTCGCCGCCCATATTTTGATGTGACTTTGCACGACTCGTGGTGAAAGCCGTCTGCCGCGCTTACCCAAAAACACGGCGCTGCTCTCAGCGCCTTTTAACGAT
>JANOQY010000163.1:0-2270 GCA_031414995.1 Betaproteobacteria bacterium | reverse complement strand
TTTGGGCCGCACAAAGGGCTGGCTGCATTACAACGTGCCAACCCATTGGGTGAAGCGCGAGTGGCGCGGCACCTACAAGGGCCAGAAGCAGATCTGGTATTTGCTCAGGCTGGTGGGACGCGACCACGACATCCGGCTGCGCGCCAGTACCCATCCTGAATTTGACGCCTGGCGCTGGCACGATTACTGGGTGCCGCTCGATACGGTGATCGAATTCAAGCGGGATTCATACAAACACGCGCTCAATCAACTGGTGAGATTTCTTGAGCCCGTTCCCAGAACGGGGAGAAATCACGCGCATTGGCATGAACATCAAAAAGCAACGCCACCCGAGCATCCTTCTGCAATGCAGGGCATTGCGCAGTCGGAGTAGTTGGGTAGGTGGAAACTTACTGAATAAAAAAGGGCGCATCAGCGCCCTTTTTTATTTTGCGGATGCGTTCAGAGCAACACCAGATTGTCGCGGTGGATTAATTCCGGCTCGGCGATGTAGCCCAGTAATTCTTCGATTTCTGTCGTTGGCTTGTGCATGATTTTTTGCGCTTCCAGCGATGAGTAGTTCGCCAACCCGCGCGCGATTTCATTGCCGTCGGCATTGACGCAACTAACCAATTCGCCACGTACAAAACTGCCGCTGACCGCAGTGACGCCGATTGGAAGAAGACTCTTGCCGCCTTGCGTCAATGCACGCGTCGCACCGGCATCGAGCGTCAAGCTACCGCTGGTTTTCAGGTGTCCAGCCAGCCAGGTTTTTCTTGCCGTTAAGCTGAGCTCATCAGCCAACACGCGCGTGCCGATGCGTTCGCCCTTGTGAAGACGCAGCAGCACATTGACTTCACGGCCATGCGCGATGATGGTCGTGGCGCCCGAGAGAGCGGCTTTTTTTGCCGCCTGTACTTTGGTCAACATGCCGCCACGCCCCAGGGATGAACCAGCACCGCCCGCCATCGCTTCAAGCTGAGGGTCACCTGCCTTGGCATCAGCGATCAGTGTTGCCGACGGTACTTTGCGCGGGTCGGCATTGAACAATCCTTGCTGGTCGGTGAGGATAACGAGCGTATCGGCATCGATGGCATTGCAGACCAACGCGGCGAGCGTGTCGTTATCGCCGAATTTAATTTCATCGGTGACGACCGTATCGTTTTCATTGATCACCGGGATGACCTTGAGTTGAAGCAAGGTGGTCAGCGTTGAGCGCGCATTCAGGTAGCGGGTGCGGTGCGCGAGGTCATCGTGAGTGAGCAGAATTTGTGCGGTTTCTAGACCGTGCTCACGAAATGAAGATTCATAAACTTGCACCAGACCCATCTGGCCGACAGCGGCGGCGGCTTGCAATTGATTCACTTCATGAGGGCGGGTTTTCCAACCGAGGCGTTTCATGCCTTCGGCAATCGCCCCGCTGGACACCAGCAGCACTTCCACGCCCTGTTTGCTGAGCGCAGCGATTTGCCCCACCCAATCCTTGATCAGCGCGTGGTCCACACCGGCACCGTGATTGGTGATGAGCGTTGAGCCGATCTTGACGACGATGCGTTTGGCGTGTTGCATCTTCAGCGCGTCATCAATGCCAAAACTCCAGCACTAGTGAGGTTCACCAGACATTTTGTGCCTGAAAAGCACGCCAGTGCTGGAGTTTGCATATTACCTAGGCTTCGTCAGCGGCGCTGTTTGCGGCTACGCGCACTGCATCCAGATGATCCATGATCGCGAACGTCAATTCTTTACAGCCATCTGTTTTCATCGCCGAAATCGTGAAATGCGGGCCTTTCCATTTCAGGCCTTTGATGATTGCCTTCACGCGTTTTTCGCCTTCACCACTCTCGACCAGATCGACTTTGTTCAAGACCAGCCAGCGCGGTTTATCGAAAAGCGCTTGCTCATATTTCTTGAGTTCGTTGATAATCGCTTTCGCTTCCTTGACCGGATCGGTTTCAGGATCGAACGGCGCGATATCAACCAGATGCAAGAGCAGATGCGTGCGCTGCAAATGCTTCAAAAATTGATGGCCCAACCCGGCGCCTTCCGCGGCACCTTCGATTAAACCGGGCACGTCTGCGATCACGAAGCTGCGGTTGTCACTCACGCGCACGACACCGAGGTTCGGGTGCAGCGTGGTGAACGGATAATCGGCCACTTTCGGGCGCGCCGCCGAGACAGCGCGAATGAACGTTGATTTGCCCGCGTTGGGCATGCCCAGCAATCCGACATCGGCGAGCACTTTCAGCTCGAAATAAATTTCCTTGGCCTCGCCTTCACCGCCCGGCGTGAAC
>JANOQY010000162.1:0-1757 GCA_031414995.1 Betaproteobacteria bacterium | reverse complement strand
TTCTGCCGGCACCATGACTTCCACAAATCGCACGCCGACTTCATCCATCGTTGACGAGAGAACGATTTTGCCTTCGCGGATAAACATGAGGTCGGTCAAAATATGTTCGATCTCTTCCACCTGATGAGTGGTGACGATGATGGTTTTGTTTTGATCAAAGTAGTCCTCCAGCAGGTGCTGGTAGAACTGTTTGCGGTAAAGAATATCGAGCCCCAGCGTAGGCTCATCGAGCACCAGCAGCTTGACGTCGATGGCCATCACCAGCGCCAGATGCAACTGCACCACCATGCCCTTCGACATCTCCTTTACCTTCATCCCCGGCTTGAGTTTGGTATTGGCAAGGTAGCGCTCGGCTTTGGCGCGATCAAATTTCGGATGCACGCCTGCGACAAAATCGACCGCATCGCGCACGCGCAGCCAGCGCGGCAAAATCGCAACGTCGGCTATAAAGCAAACCTGCCGCATCAGCTCGTCGCGATGCGTTCGCGGATCAAAGCCGAGCACATTGAGCTCACCTTCAAACGGCGCCAGACCGAGTATCGCTTTGAGCGCGGTGGTCTTGCCCGATCCGTTTGGACCGATCAAACCGACGATGCGCCCGGCGGGAATCTCGAAGCTGATGTTATCGACGGCAACATTTTTTCCGTACCGCTTGGTCAATCCCTTGGCCGAAATAATCGCGCTCATTTGGCACCTCCGGCACTGGCCGCAAGCAGAAGTTCTTCGGTACTCATGCCGAGACGGCGAATACGCTCAATCACGGCCGGCCATTCCACGTTGAGAAACCGCTCGCGTTCGCTGACGATCAATTTGTCACGCGCACCATCGGTTACGTACATGCCAATTCCCCTTTTTTTCTCGACGAGTGTTTCGTCCGCAAGCTCTT
Source organism: Betaproteobacteria bacterium (assembly GCA_031414995.1). GTDB lineage: Bacteria > Pseudomonadota > Gammaproteobacteria > Burkholderiales > Usitatibacteraceae > UKL13-2. The sequence goes on along the minus strand of JANOQY010000162.1, from coordinate 871 downwards.
GATAGGCGCGCAAGACGGTGATCGGGTTTAGCTGAAAATCGGCGGCAATCTGCCTGACCGACGGCAGCGCATCGCCGGGTTTGAGCAGCCCATCGAGCAACATACCGACGATGCGGTCTTTGAGTTGCCGGTAAATGGGGGCGTTGTCGTTCCAGTTGTTACTCATCCTGGTTCTCCTGATGAAACGCGAAAAATAATTATTAAATTCAACTATTTCAACTACTTGTTTGCAACATCTAAATTAAAATCGAGACGCTGAACGAACTAAATTGAGCTGCGACCTAGTGATGTAGTTGACTATAACACTAGGTCGCAGCGGATTGCAACTCGACTGGAAACAGCGCGCAAAATTGGCGATTCATCGCAAATGCCCCCTCTCCGTCGTTCCCGCGAAGGCGGGAATCCAGCGTCGTTCGACGAAATTCACTGGAGTTGAGGCGTGCCTCAACGCCTTCGCGGGAACGACGAAGTATTTTCTCCATTTGTCACGAATATTGGAAACCTCAATAATTACCGAAACAATAAAATTCATACTCGCCCCACTCAACACCACGGAACCCGACATGCCCACCTTCCCGTTCTACTTGCGTATCGCGCGCCTGTTGCCGTTCATACTCGCCGCGCCGTCATTGGCAATGGCAGCACTGCCAACCAACGCCGAAGTCGAGGCGATACTGAATAAAAATCTAATCACCAACAACAAGGCCAAAGGGGTTGCTGTGGTGTTGGTGGATGCAAATGGCATCCGCGTCGTGACCGCAGGCATCGCGCGCGGCAACGAGGCGGTGAAGCCCGACGATTTGTTCGAGATTGGCTCGGTCACGAAAACATTTACGGGGCTACTGCTTGCCATTGCCGACGAAAAGGGCGA
>JANOQY010000161.1:0-3491 GCA_031414995.1 Betaproteobacteria bacterium | reverse complement strand
CCCCAGCACCAGCATGGTTTCACCGGCTTGTAGCGCGGCGCGGTCGCGCACGGCGTGCCAGGAAGTGCCATAGGCAAGTGAAAAAATGGCGGCGAGCGGATACGGCACACCGGCTGGCATCGGCATTGTCACGGCTGCCGGCGCGATTACTTCTTCAGCAAATCCGCCCACGCCACAAAAACTGACCACCTTGTCGCCAGGCTTCACATGGCTAACACCCGCGCCAACACTGAGGACATCGCCCGACACCTCGGCCCCGGGGGAAAACGGCAGCGGCGGCTGTATCTGGTATTTTTTCTGAATGATTAGCACATCCGGGAAATTCACGCCTGCGGCCCGAACGCGAATTTTTACTTCACCCGCGGCAGGTTCGCGCGAGGCGACGTCCTCAAGCACTAATGTTTCCGGGCCGCCCCAAGCTTTACAGAGAATTGCTTTCATGCTTTGTCTTGCCTTCGCTTATGTGGATAAGCGAAACCTTAGCACAGGCATTGGGAGTGCAATCTCGCGATGAGAGTTTATTAATGCGACGGTTATACCGCCATGCGCACAACACCACGCAGTGACTACTGCACGCCCTCATCCAGAAAAATACCGTGCGGCAGTGACACCGTATCGATGCCCTCTTCACTCAACGCGACGGCCTCATCTGGCGAGACGCGGCCACGGATATTGCGGTGGCTTTCTTCGCCGTAATGCATGCGTCGCGCGGTTTCGGCAAATTGCTTGCCGACGTTTTCGGTATTGCCACGAACGAATGCCTTGAACTGTTGCAGCATATGTTCCTGCAGACCGGGCATCATCGATGCAGGCATGACTTCCTGCGGGCCAGTTGGCTGCTGCACAATCGGCGCAATTTCGGATGCACCCATGTTTAGCCGGGGTGCCGAAAGCTGCTTGGTGATGCGTGTATCACCACAATGCGGGCACTCCACCATCACGCTTTGCGCCTGGCGCTCAAAATCATCGGCCGAGCGAAACCATCCATCAAATTCGTGGCCGTGGGAGCAGGAGAGGTTAAATACAATCATCGACTTCTTGGCATCCGTTCAATAAAACATATTAAAAACTTGGGGGCAGCGCACGCGTTTTCAAGTTGCGCGCTACTGTCGATCTTCAAGGTTATGCGTATTTAACGGACAACCCGCCAAAAAGATTACTTAAAAGTATCGGCATAGCGCTTGCGAAGCTCGTTTTTCTGTACTTTACCCATCGCATTGCGTGGCAAATCGTCGACCAGAAATACGCGTTTGGGCAATTTGAAGGCGGCAAGCTTGCCTTTGATGGCACCCATCACATCGGCTTCAACGAGTGCGGCCGCAGGTTTTTTCACGATCACTGCAGCCACTGCTTCACCAAAATCCGGATGCGGCAGCCCGATAACAGCGCTTTCTGCAACGCCAGCGATTTCATCGAGCAACAATTCGATTTCTTTCGGATACACATTGTATCCGCCGGAGATCACCAGATCCTTGGAGCGACCTACGATGGTGACGTATCCATCGGCCTCAATCTTGCCCACGTCGCCGGTCTTGAAATAGCCGTCGGCGGTGAATTCTTCCTTGTTTTTATCAGGCATCTGCCAATAGCCCGCCAGCACGTTGTCGCCTTTCACCTGCAAACCACCGATGTCGCCGCTCACACAGGCGCGGCCCTCGTCATCGACCACGCGCACCGCGATACCCGGTAGCGGCAATCCGACCGTGCCGCCGCGTCGCTCACCGATCAGCGGGTTGGATGTGATCATGCCGGTTTCGGTCATGCCATAACGTTCCAGAATCGTGTGCCCAGTGCGTTCAAGAAATGCGTGGAAAGTCTCGGCCAGTAACGGCGCGGAGCCGGACACAAACAAGCGAATCCGTTCACAGCAATCTTTCAAGAACGTCGGCTCAGCGAGCAGCCTCACGTACATCGTCGGCACGCCCATGAACACACTCGCGCGCGGCAGCGCGGCGATGGTGGCCTGAGCATCGAACTTGGAATGAAACAGCATTTTGCTGCCGTTCAGCAGCGCGGTATGACACGCCACGAATAGCCCGTGCACATGAAAAATCGGTAGCGTATGCAGCAGCACATCGCCGGGCTTAAAGCCCCAATACGTATGCAACGTGAGCGCATTCGAAGATAGATTGCGGTGCGTAATCATCGCGCCCTTGCTGCGGCCCGTCGTCCCCGATGTATAAAGTATCGTTGCGAGATCGCTATCGGCACGATTGGCAATCTCCAGCATGGGCGAGGCGTTCATGGCATTTTCGTGCCAGGAGCCGCACCATTGCTTGACTTTATCTAAATTATCCTCGGTAGCCTCGGTGAGCGTGAATTGATGCGCGATTCCATGTTTATCGCAAAGTTGGCGCATCCACGTCTCGCTTTTCGGCTGATGCACGACAACTTTCGGCGTGGCATCGCCAAGAAAGTAATCGATTTCACTTGTCTGATAAGCGCTATTGAGCGGCAGAAACACGGCACCCGATTGCAAACAGGCGAGGTACAAAAACAATGCCTCTGGCGATTTCTCAACCTGCACTGCAACGCGATCACCCGGTACCACGCCCAGTGCACGGATGAAGCCTGCATAATGCGCCGTCGTCGTTTCAAGCGCTGCATAGGTATAGATGCTCCCGGTCGCCGTTTCGAGCGCTGTTTGCGTACGATCCTGTGGAAATCGGGATTGGAGCAGCGCGTAAAGATTTGCATTCATCCTAAACAATCCCCAGTTTCAATTCGCGATCCGCCACCCGTGCGACGTTGTAATCATTGAATTCATGTTTCTGCAATGCGGCATCGCCAAGAATACTGGCAATCGCCCTGCCCGGCAGCAATTGGATTTCGGTGCCATACAGCATCGTTACCTGCGACACCGGCGCGCACAAGGCCACGTAAACGCCGCCGCCGAGCTTGCCGAGCACGATGGTTTCGATATGTGTACCAGCCTGCGTCAGCGCGAGTAATGCTGATGCGAGATCTGCAAGATAGGCTGACAGCATGATGCGTTCATCATCGATGGACGTGGAGTGCGAATCGCAATCAACCAGCATGTGCAGCGTCGCAGGTTTGCTTGAGCCACTGGAATTTGGGGAAAGCATTTTCCACAACACATCCGCCTGCGCCCACGCACGTTCAGCACCCAACATTTTGCCGCCGATAAAACCAGCCAACCCCACCGCGTGGCCATCATGCACCGCCTCACCGGACAGCACGCCGTTTTGCTCACTCAAGCGATAGCCTTCCGGATACAACTTGGCCAAATCTTTCCGTTCGATTTTCTCCGGGTTGGCCGTACTTTTTATCGTCTTCAATTGCGCTAATCTCGCACCAAGCAAAATATGCCGCTCGAGAAGCGCATTGGCGACATTCTCAGGCGATGTTATTGCGGCGGGATCGGCGGCCATTGCCATGACGTCAGTACTACCAAGCTTGGCTCTTGCCTCACCGCTGATCGCAGCCATCGACATGGCCAAAAAAATATGGTCGAGCGCAGAAATCCCTGC
>JANOQY010000160.1:0-4201 GCA_031414995.1 Betaproteobacteria bacterium | reverse complement strand
CACATGAGCAACTCGCTTGCCCTTCAAATCGGCGAGCGTCTTGAACGGGCTATCTTTTTTAACCACCACAATGAGGTGGTAAGCGGCGATGCCATCCTTCGCGGTGCCGTGGATTGCAATCGGTACAGCGCCGCCGATATTTACAGCAAACGGCGTGTCGCCCGCCGACAACAGGCTCAACTGAATACGACCTGAACGCAATGCCTCCACGGTCGCGGCGCTCGAATAAACGGGCAGGAAACGCACTGGTTTTCCGGTGCACGATTTCATGTGGTCTACAAAGGGGGTCCATAGTTTTTCATAGACCACGCTGTCTTCCTGTGGCGAATAACTGAGCATCAACGCAGCAGGGTTCTTTAATTTCTTCGGGTTCGTCGGCGCGTCGGCGGTCATGTTGCCGTCGTCGTCGCAATAGAGCGCGTCGAGGTCGCCGCGGCTTTTACATTCCTGCGCGTCTGCATTTCCAGTAAGCAGCAAAAGCGAGATCACCACAGGCGCGGCAGCGACAAGACTCAAAATGTTTTTATAAACGGTACACATGTTTTTTCCTCGATATTTGGCGGCCATTCTAGCAATCTTCGCTATCAGGATGCGTAGTTGCAAGAATGAAGGGCGAGTTGATATAGGCCCTGTGATGTGTCACTGTTCGGGTTTTATTTTGTTGATTGTGGCCGATGAAGCTTTCGCACCGAATTCATGCGCTTTTTTTAAGCGCTCTCGTTTTTTTTCTGATCCCATCTACGCGGGCTGATGCGGCGCCTGATGTGCCGTCACGCGTAGCGCCTGTCGCACTGGCGGCACCGGCTGTCGCTTATGACCCCACCAAGCCAGCCACAGGGGACAAAACCCCCGCAGCGACTCCGGCTAAGCCCGAGTCAGGCGCAGCACCTTCGGGCAACGCCAAATCGTTTCTCTGGGAAGTGAAATCAAAGACAAACGTGATTTATCTGTTCGGCACGATTCACGTCGGCAAGCGCGCGTTTTATCCGCTGCAGCCGCAAGTCGAAGCTGCGCTGAAGCAATCTCAGGCCCTTGTTGTCGAGGCTGACATTACTGGCAGCGATGGCCTGGCCGATATCGACACGATCATCAACTACAAGGCACCGGATAGCCTCGATAAACATATTCCGATGCCGCTGTTCGGCCGGCTCAAGGTCCAGTTGACGCGCTTGAATATTCCACTCGAAGCCGTGAAGCCGATGAAGCCTTTTCTCATTGGCGGATTTTTGTCGATTGCCGAGTTTTCAAAACTTGGTTACGACATGAATCTCGGCGTGGATGGATATTTGATCGCCAAGGCGAAGGATGAGCGCAAACCGGTTCTGGAGCTTGAATCGCAATTGGGACAATTGAAGATGTTGAACGATATGTCGCCGACGTTGCAAGAGGCGTTTCTGGATAACGCGATCAGCGTGATGGAGTCCGGCAAATCGCCCGACCAGGTGACGGGCATGGTGAATGCCTGGCAAACCGGCGACGTGAAACTAATGCAGGACGTGACCGTCGCTGTGAACAAAGGCTTGCGCATGTCGGATCAACTCGACGAGGTGTTGCTGTACAGCCGCCACGCAGCAATGCTGAAAAAAATTGAAGATTATCTTGCTGGTCGCTCGCCACATTTTGTTGCGGTCGGCTCCCTGCATCTGGTCGGGCCGCGCGGACTGGTAGAAATGCTGAAGGCGCGTGGCTTTGAAGTGAAGCAGCTATGACTACCAACAAACAACTTCGCACCGGCGGGCAAATCCTCGTCGATCAACTAAAAATTCACGGCGCTGATATTGCGTTCTGTGTGCCCGGCGAAAGCTATTTGCCGGTGCTCGATGCGCTGTATGAAAATCGCGACAGCATACGGCTCATCACCTGTCGTCACGAATCAGGTGCTGCCAATATGGCTGAAGCCTATGGCAAGCTGACCGGCAATCCCGGTATTTGTCTGGTCACGCGCGGGCCGGGTGCGACCAACGCCTCCATCGGTGTGCACACCGCGTTTCAGGATTCGACACCGATGATTCTTTTCATCGGGCAAGTCGGCAGCGATTTTGTCGAGCGCGAAGCGTTCCAGGAAATTGATTACCGCCGCATGTATGGGCAGATGGCGAAATGGGTCGCGCAGATCGACCGCGCGGATCGTATTCCGGAATTTATCGCGCACGCGTATCAGGTCGCAACTTCCGGGCGCATGGGGCCGGTGGTGCTGGCGCTGCCGGAGGACATGCTATCGGCGACCGCTTCCGTTGCCGATGCGCGTGCTTGGCAGCGTGTCGAAACATCGCCAGGAGAGCAAGCGCTGGCGTGGCTCTCCAGCCTGTTGTCTAAAGCTAAAAGACCATTTGTGATCGCCGGTGGCAGTGGCTGGCACACCGAGGCATGCGCGGATCTACAGCGCTTTGCCGAGACGCAAAAAATTCCCATCGGTTGCGCATTCCGCTTTCAGGATTTATTCGACAACGCGCATACGAATTACGCCGGTGATGTCGGTATCGGCATCAATCCCAAACTCGCTGCGCGCATCAAGGCCGCTGACTTGGTGATCGCACTCGGCCCACGTTTGGGCGAGATGACCACCAGCGGCTACACGCTCATCAATCCTGCGGGCGCGACAGAAACTGCGCAAACGCTGGTGCACATCCACGCCGGTGCCGAGGAGCTGGGTCGCGTCTATCAAGCCGATCTCATGATCAACGCCACCATGGCTGCGATGGCGAAAGTACTTGCTGCCTTGCCGCGCGTGACGCAGGCAGGCATCGAAGCGAATGCCGTGGAAGCCAACGCCGATTACAAAGCATGGCAAGCGCAGAAAACGATCCCCGGCAAGGTGCAGATGTGGGACGTGATGCAACATCTCGAAAGCGTATTGCCGCACGACGCTATCCTCACCAATGGCGCCGGCAACTACGCCACCTGGGTGCATCGCTTCCATCGCTATCGCAGCTTCCGCACGCAACTCGCACCGACCTCCGGCGCGATGGGCTACGGTGTTCCCGCCGCCATCGGCGCCAAAGCCGTGCATCCCGATCGCGTCGTGATCGCATTCGCCGGCGACGGTTGTTTTCTCATGACCGGGCAGGAACTCGCGACTGCCGTGCAATACAAGTTGAACGTCATTTTCATCGTAGTTAACAACAACATGTACGGCACCATCCGCATGCACCAGGAACGAGAGTTTCCTGGTCACGTTCACGGCACGAACCTGATCAATCCCGATTTCGCCGCATATGCACGCGCATTCGGCGCACACGGCGAAGTGGTGGAGGCGACCGCGGAATTTGCGCCGGCGTTCGAACGCGCGATGAAAGCCGGCAAGCCCGCGCTGATCGAGATTCGCATCGACCCGGAAGCGATTTCGCCGAATACGACGCTGCAGGCGATTCGGGCGGCGGCAAGCAAGGCATAAGAAATAGAAACTCCAGCACTGGCGCGGTTTCTGGAGCATAAGTGGCTGAAGACGCGCGCCAGTACTGGAGTTCCATATTTTTTTACTGCTAGTAACCTCAAGATCAGGTTACTACTGCTTTGGTGCGTCGAAAGTCCGCGAACATAATGGCCACGTCGTGACCATTGCCTCATTTGCATCGATGTAGGCCCGAAGTTGTATCCTTGTTCCGCAGTTTCGTGTCAACTCGATAAGCAAGGGAAGGACTAATCATGAAGTTCATCAAACGTGTGACTAAACTTTTCATCGGCGCGTTTGTTGTGCTCGCCGCGCAAGCGACCGTGGCATCCGACTGGAAGCATTACGAGGCGAAATCGTACGGCTTCTCGATGCTGGTGCCCAGCGGAGTGGCGGTCAGAGAGCGGGAATGGGGTGGCGGATGGGGCGGCATCAACGCCGAGTTCGAGGGCGTAAGACTGTATGGACTTGCCAAGCTTGGCGCCAAAGCGACTGACGCGGAGATTGAAAGATTCGCCGTCCAGACGATAGGCATACCGGCCGGCGAATGGACCATGGTCGATTCAGGCGCCAATCAGCGGGGCTGGGGACGCTACAAAACTTTCCGTGCGATCAAGGGCGCAAAGCTTTACTTTGGCGGATACGGCGTGGGGCCGAAGGGCAACTACCTGCTTTATCTGGAAACGACTCCCGCTGACTACAAAGAACATGAGGGCGACTACAACAAATGGTACGAGTCGATCCGCCTGGAATGAGGCTCGCCGCAGCAGAACAAAACAAAACAAGCAATCAACAAAGGGACGTGCCGCA
>JANOQY010000159.1:0-27937 GCA_031414995.1 Betaproteobacteria bacterium | reverse complement strand
AACACGATTCTGTTATGGCTGTATATGTATACAGTTTATGTGCAGAAGCACTTGATTGCAAGAGAGATTTCCACATTTTTTCTGGAATGATAGGGAGCAACGCGGAATGTTATGCGGATGCTTTGCTCCCTACATTGCGTTATGCCTGTTCTCCCAGTATCGCGGCAGCACGAATGTCAATAAGAAGCTCACACCAGCCGAGAGCAAGAACGGCACCAAAAAATAAAGGAAAAAATCGCTCATGGACTTATCTCCGCAAGAACTGACAGTAATAGGGACCATTAGCGGCGCCATTGTTGGCGCACTGCCAGGGCTTATTTCTTCGTTCATTAACCGACGCGCCGAAGAACGAAAACAGTTCAATGACATTGTTATCAAAGCTGCGATGGAAACATGGAAAACCCATGTCGAGCATGCTGGAGATCGCCAAATTTTCCCTCTGGAGCACTACATCGTTAACACCGCAAAGATGTGTGAGCTTGTGCTTGTTGACCGAAAAATAAGCCCGGAAACAATGAGAGCGCACCTGAAAGAGCTTGATGAACTTATGGAGACGCTCGAAAAACATGCGAGTCCGCAGCGCCCAAAGAAACAGGCATAACACGTCGGTCGAGAGGACGCGCGAACTCGTACCGCCTTTATCTTCATGCGTCATGGCGCGCGCCTCTCACCTTGATCGTTGAGGCTATAGGAAAAGTCCTTTTGAGAAAAATGCAAATTCGAGTGCGAAATTTGGCCTCTCAGAATCGTCTACACGGCACTAATTCCGAAGTGGGAATGGTGAACGTACCCCCGTATTTACCCCTTGCATTGCGCCGAGGGGTTTTTCTACAGCGTCGTTAGGCATCTTCGGGAATGGCGGCGTCGATGAATGAACTGGAGCGCAATAAGCAAACGGTGACGGCGTTCTACGATCTGATGTTCAACCAGAGCAAGCCCCGCGAAGCGATCGACCGATACGTTGGCGATGTTTATATTCAACACAATCCCGACGTCGCTGACGGGAAGGAAGCGTTCATCGCGTATTTCGAGCGGATGGCGAAGGAGTATCCGGGCAAGCGGGCTCACTTCAAACGAGTGGTCGCTGAGGGGAATTACGTGATTCTCCACTGTCACCAGGAGTGGCCCTCCATCAAGGAGCGCGATTGGGCCGGTATAGACATTTTCCGACTAGACGCAAATGGAAAAATTGTGGAGCACTGGGACGTACTACAAGTGGTACCAAGTACGGCCGCTCACCAGAATTCGATGTTTTAGGAGCGAAGATGCCTAACATCACTCAAGCAGAGCGCCAACGTTAGGCCAGCAGGCCCGCTTAGCTCGAACGATGGGCGTTCGATCCCTGTGGTGACATTAGGCACACAATATGTTACCGTGTGGAAATGAAACCATTTCGCTGGAATCATGACAAGAATGACGAACTGAAGGTCGGGCGCGGTATTTCGTTCGAAGAAGTAGTTCTTGCCATTGAGGCAGACGGGCTGCTTGACGTCGTGCGTCACCCTAACAGCGGAAAATATCCGAACCAGCTCGTGTTTATTGTCGCTCTAGATGGTTATGTGCTTCTGGTGCCTTTTGTTGATGAACCAGAGTACTACTTTTTGAAAACCATCATCCCGAGCCGGAAGGCCACCCGCGATTTCCTGTTGAGGAGAAGCCCTGATGAAACGCCCTGACAAATTCGAGCAAGACATGCTGAAGGCCTATGAGGGTGGCGTTTTGAAATCCATCTCGCCGACGAAAGCAGACCTAACGAAGTTCAAGGCGGCTGCGTCGGCGACATTTATCAAGGAGCGACGCGTCAATATTCGGCTTTCGTCGCCAGATTTAATGGACATCCAGGCGCGCGCACTTGAGGAAGGACTCCCGTATCAGACTTTCATCGCAAGCGTTCTACACAAGTACGTCGCCGGGCGCCTCGTCGAAAAGCCTTCACGCCTAACATCGCGCTCAAGCGGCCGCGCCACTAAACGGCGCGCCGTTTAGCTCCGACGTTAGGCGCCTTTCAATCAATCATTGCAGACCTTCACCATCATGAATGCAATAGAACTTGTTCGCCAAGTTACGACCCTGACCGGGTTCACCCGCTCGGCTGGAGTCGAGGTCAAATCTGCTGAAACAGGCAAAGTTGAACTTGAACTTGCAAGGAAACCAGAATTTCTGCAGTTCAATGGCTACTTCCACGGCGGAGTCGTCTCTGGCTTGGCAGATCATGCTGCTGGCGCAGCAGCAACAACAGCCCTTCCTCCCGGCAAGATTGCCATCACCGTTGACCTGCATGTCAATTTTCTTGCCCCCGCTAGTGGCGGCAACAATTGTCGCCAAAGCACATACATTGCAAGTTGGCAACACCATCTGTGTCGTCTCAGTCTCGGTTGAAACTGAAACAGTGAATGGAACTCAAGTATGTGCAGTCGCAAACGCCGTCCTGCGGGTAGCGGATATGCCTAAATTCAATGCGCCCAAACCGTGAATCGGTTCCGCCACTGCGCAAAGACGCCTAACCTGGGGTTCGAGCGGAGCTGCGCATACAGCCGCGCAGCCCGCTGAACTCTACGTTAGGTCTCGAAATCCAACATGCCTCGATCCGTAGCCCTCTTCTCCTTTGGGCTGCTGCTACTCGCGGCAGCGGCCTTCTGGCCGATGTATCTCTCGAAGAGCTGGGCGGCAATAGACCGCTACACCCACGCTCATGCGGTTCTTGGAACGCTTTGGATGTTGATCCTGATCTTCCAGCCGGTCTTGATACTTCGCGGCTACAGGATGGCTCACCGGATGGCCGGACGAACCTCACTGTGCGTTGCCCTCGGATTTGTTCTCTCCGGCCTGCTACTCACTCACTTCCGAGTCAGCCGGATGACAGCCGCTACGTTTGCGAAGGAGGGCATCTATATCTACCTCCCCCTCACTGTGGCGGTCCTCTTTGCCGCCGCGTGTGTTTTGGGCTTCTGCTGGCGAAAGTCAGCCCCAGTTCATGCACGCTTCATGTTGTCCACGGCACTCCTGCTGATTGATCCGGTGCTCGCCCGCATCATGTTCTTCTACCTGCCACCGTTGCCGTCAGATCATCTTTACCAGGGCATCACCTTTACCCTGATCACGACTGTGATGGTGTACCTGGTGAACTCGCTGCCGCCGCAAACGCCGGGCCGCACCTGGTACCGAAATTACTGCCTCGGGACAGTTGCAATCCTCGCACTCTTCTTCGCAGTTCCCTCCACTGCCGCGTGGCTGGCGTTCGTGAACTGGTTTCGTGTACTCCCGCTGACATGATGCTCTTCAACGCTCGCCCAGCGAGGCCTGCCTTGCATCGGGCTCGTCTTCGGCAAGTCGGTGAAGTCCACGCCAGCTTTCACAAAAATCACTTATAGTGTGCCCCAACCTAGAGCAGCCAGACACTTGGCATCATGGCAGCGTTACCGTGCTGTCGAGATCAAGTTAAATTCATTCAGGAAACCGCGTGAATAAGAATCTAATAAGAAATGGGCTGATCGTAGCTGGGCTCATGAACATCGGTGGTGTTCTTGTGTTCTCGCGTGCTTTCTCTAATGTGGCTATCAACAACGCTGATCCGATAGTGATGTCAAACTTCGGGCTGTTGATGATAACGGTTTGGGGCTTAGCCTACCTGGGTGCTGCGGCAATTACTTCAAGTGTCACATGGCTAGTTGGCGCGTTTGCGCTAGAAAAGCTCGTCTATGTTTTGGCTTGGTGCGCGTGGCTCTCAGAGAATAGTCTCGCGCAACTGTATTCTCAAGACTTCTTTGCTGGCGTGTTTTTCAGTATCTACGGTCCAAATGATTTTGTGTTTATGTTGTTCTTTGCGTGGGTATTTATTCAGCAGCGTGGTCGCAAGTAGACGCAGGTAATTGCCCGCGCCGATGATCAATGATCCTGTAACTTTTTCGTCGAGTACTCAACGAAAAAGTTACAGGCCCACTCCATCGGTGAAGAAGGTTGACGAAATGCGACCTCCCCATCGACGTGAGAATCTAGGAAAAGGCGCACGCGGAAAACACCATGAGGAATTTAAGACGGACGGCAACCGCATTTTATTGATGCCGGAATTGTCCAAAATATTTCCTGCCCATGAAGCCGTCAATTCGGGATTGAATTCGCTCATGGGTGTTGCCCGTTCCGTCAAAGGCCTAACATCACGCAAGCGGACGAGGCAGAAAGCGGCGCCCCGCTTGGCCCGGTAGGCCGCAGAGAAGACGCTGCATCTCACCATCACCCCAAATAGGAGGTCTCATGAAGCGAGTCACTGGTATTGGCGGCATCTTCTTCAAAGCCAAAGATGCGCCGGCGCTACAGGCTTGGTATAAGCGACATCTGGGAATTGATGTCCAGGAATGGGGCGGCACTGCGTTCACATGGGCCGACGGTGAAGGTAAGCCGGTTGCCGGAACAACTATATGGTCAGTCGGCTCGGCAGACGGCGACCAATTTGCTCCTAGTACCGCATCCTTCATGGTCAACTACCGTGTGGATGACCTTCACGGATTGATCAAAGTATTGCGCGAAGAAGGCTGCAACGTTCTCGATAAGATTGACGATTCCGAGTACGGGAAGTTCGCATGGGTCATCGATCCTGAAGGAAACAAGGTAGAACTGTGGCAACCGCCTGCCGGCCAGTAAGCAGGGCTGCCGCTCCGCTACAACAATCTGCGGCCACACCCGGCGTCCAAAAGGCGCGACGCCGCTCCCACTTATGAAGATCAAGCACTGGCGGGCCTCCCGGCACAAAAAGCGCCTGAAACACCCGCCAATGCTAGTGCTAGACCAAAAACCCGCGATCCACGCCGATCAATATCTTCCGTATCAGTTCAACCGATTTCGGTGATTCCAGCGCCGCTGAATGAATGCTCTTGCTCTGGTCGATCAGCGATGTGACGTCAAGATCGAATACGTTGTCCCACACTTCATGCCGATTACTGAGACCACTGCGACCGAGGCGCCGCGTGCCGAAGTGTTTGAGCCCTGCCGACGCGCCGAGCACTTGATCGAGCCCCGTATAAAGGGCGCCGATGCGGTAGCAAAGATTGGCCATCAGACTGCCGTCTGAATCGCCGGGCTGGTCTGTCTGATAAAGATCATTGTCGACGTCGGCCGATACCATCACCAGTTGGTGAATCAGCGTAACAAGCTGCGGGCTGTTGAGTTTTTTGGCCGCGATGGCCAGCGCTTTCTGGACTACGAAATTTCCCATGCTGTGCGAGATCACAGAAATTTTTGCCCTGCACTGCTTGGCGGGAATCCGCGCGGCGAGCCGTTGCATCGCAACGATATGGTCGTGCAAGTCAACGAGTGCACCTGCCAGCGCAGGTGCAGAGTCGCGTGCGTCCTCGCGGTCGGGCAGATAGCCCGCAACCGATCCATCCGATGGCCACGTATAAAGCACCAAGGTGCCGATGCCCTTCTGGCCACTGTAGAGGCGCTTGCATAAATCAGCGTAGCGGATCGCGGCCTCTCTCCAGCCGGTGTTGTAGCCGTGGATGAACAAGGAAATGTGTTTCTGGCTTTCGTTGTCGTCGTCGGGCAGGATCGGAAAATCCGATGCAATGTCGGTAAGCCGTTTGCGGAAATCGCCAGCCGATACTTTTTGCCATACCGAAAACTGCGTCAGCTTTTTGGCATCCGCATCTTCGGCGACGTAATATGCCATCTCGTTTGCCAGCGCCTCGCCCGGCTCGTTATGGACAATTTTGCGGTTACTCATCATGAAGTACGGCATGGCGGTCTCCTCGATGCGATTTACAAATTTACAGATTATCCAGATTCTTCAGCGTCAGCGCAGCCTGACTCCTAATAGCGGCGCGCTCTTCCACTGTCAGCCGTGCGATATTTCTCACCATCAGCGCTGTGCGTGGATTTCCCGCCAGCGTCTTTTCATGTTTATCCAGAAAATTCCAGTAAAGGGTTGTGAATGGGCACGCGTTGCGGCCAGTTTTAAGTTCCGGTTTGTAACGGCAGCCGGCGCAGTAGTTCGACATCCGCTTGATGTACTGTCCACTCGCGATATACGGCTTCGAGGTGAAGCGACCGTTATTGGCGAATAGCGCCATGCCTGCGACGTTCGGCAATTCCACCCAGTCAACCGCATCAACATAGACCGCGAGATACCAATCCTCCAGCTCCTGCGGTGTCGTTTCAGCAAGCAAGCCAAAAATGCCCGTCACCATCAGTCGCTGAATGTGATGTGCATAGCCGTGTTTAAGCGTCTGCGAGATGGTTTGGCGCATGCAATTCATCTGCGTATCGGCCGTCCAATACCACGCGGGTAATTTCCGATCATGCTGAAAGTGGTTCGCCTCGCGCATCCCCGGCATATCGAGCCAATAGAGGCCGGATATGAATTCGCGCCAGCCAAGCACCTGTCGCACGAAGCCTTCGACCGCTTCAATCGGCGCGCGACCCTCATTCAGTGCGGTCAGGGCGGCGTTGATTACTTCGCGTGGATTTAATAATTTCACATTCAGCGCCGCCGAGATATGCGCGTGATACAAAAACGGCTCATCCGTCCACATCGCATCCTGAAATTCGCCGAAGTGTTTTAGCCGCTCATGCGCGAACGTTTGCAGCGACTGCAATGCCGTTTCCCGCGTGACCGGCCAGGCAAAATCATCCAACGTGCCGGGGTGGCCGGCGAAGTGTCTGTTGACATCTTCAATCGCTGACTGCGTGATGGCGTCAGGCGCTGCCTCGACTCTTGCGGGCACATTGCGCGGCCCGCTTTTTGGAAAGGCACCACGGTTTTCAGAATCGAAATTCCAGCGGCCCTGTAACGGCTGATCGCCCTCCATCATGACGTTGTAGCGTTTGCGCATCATGCGATAAAAATACTCGAGCCGAAACTGTTTGTAGCCACGTGCCCATTCTGCAAACTCTCGACGCGAGCACATGAAGTGCGTGTCCTCGCGCATGACAAGATTTGTTTTCGAATCGATTGCGAACGCCCGCAGGTTCTGCTCCACCCGCCAATCGCCGGGCTCCACCATGACAATTTTTTGTGGCTGATGGCGCGCGATTGCGTCCTTCAACGCCTCCGTGAGGCTGCTGAAATCGTGCGTGCCGATGTGCTGATAGTCGACGTTGATTTTCTGTTGCTGGAGCGTTTCGGCGAAATGACGCATTGCCGCGAAAAAGAACGCGGTGCGCGGCTTCGCAGACCAAACGTGCGTTGATTCATCACGCACTTCCGCCATAAAAACGAAATCTTGCGCGGGATCGAAATCGGTAAATGCCGAGGATTGATGGTCGAGTTGATCGCCCAACACAAATACAAGATGCCGACAGCGCATCACGCGTTTACCGGTGGTTTGTTGCGTCGGCATTTTTCGCTGCAGTATTTCACTTCCGCCCAGTTCTTCGCCCATGCTTTGCGCCAGGTCATTAACTTTCCGCATTGAACACAAAGCTTACTGGGGAGTGTGGATTTGTTGCCTTTGAATGCGGTTTTCAAAGTGAATCCAATTCATGCGGCGTAAAACGCCCACCTCACCCCCGACCCCTTTCCCGGCGGGGAAAGGGGAGCTAAATGTACCCTTCTCCCGTAACCGGGAGAAGGGTTAGGGATGAGGGTGGGCGGGCATCCCCGGCCAAAAAGGCACGGGAAGCCTCGCCAGTGCTAGTGTTTCATAAAACTACGCGGGCTGCGATTCCTGCGCAGCGATTTCCGCATGGACTTTCGCCATATCGAGTTCGAGTGATTTTTGCACGACTTGCTCAAAGCCTGCTTTCGGTAGCATCCCCGCCTGCGTAAAGACGATGATCTTTTCGCGAAACACCATCAGCGTCGGGATAGAGCGGATGTTGAATGACGCCGCCAATTCCTGTTGATCTTCGGTGTTGAGCTTTGCGAACACCACGTTCGGATATTGCTCGGACACAGCTTCAAAAATTGGCGCGAACATTCTGCACGGCCCACACCATGGCGCCCAGAAATCGACGATCACGACATCGTTGTTTTCGATGGTCGCATTAAAATTTTCTTTGGTGAGTTCAATCGTTGCCATGGTCGTTTCCGTTGTGTGTGAATGATGAGTCGGTAAATGGGGCCGAAACTTACGAATTCAAACTCATTTATCCAACAACGCACGAAGCATCCACGCGGTTTTTTCGTGCACCTGCATGCGCTGAGTCAGCAAATCTGCAGTCGGCTCGTCGCTGGCCTTATCGACCACTGGAAAAATTTTTCTTGCCGTGCGCGTCACTGCTTCCTGTCCTTCCACCAGCAGTCGTATCATCTGCGTCGCTTCGGGCACACCACTGGTTTCCTTGATCGACGAAAGCTTGGAATATTCGCTGTAGGTGCCCGGTGCTGGAAACCCAAGCGCGCGTATGCGTTCGGCGATTAAATCAACTGCCAAAGCAAGCTCGGTATATTGCGTCTCGAACATCAGATGCAGCGTTTGAAACATCGGGCCCTTCACGTTCCAGTGAAAATTGTGTGTTTTCAAATAGAGGGTGTAGGTGTCGGCGAGCAAATGCGACAGTCCCTGCGCGATTTTCGCGCGATTTTTTTCGCTGATACCCAAATCGATTGGCATGCTTGCCGCCACTTTTTTACCCATGGTAATCCTCTTGTTAAAACCTTACGTCCTAGTTTGCGCGGTCGTGGAACCCGGCACCAATGAATATTATCTATGTATCCGATAGCTGATATCAATCAGCCGAGCTTTTCAATGATGTGCGTCAGTTTTGCGCCCAGGCCAGTGAGGGTATTTCGCGTGCGTTCGTTGCTCATATTGCCAGTCGCATCAAACGCCTGACCGACACCAGGCACCGCGACAACCGGCAACATAAATACGCCCAGATTCGACAGGATGTAGGACACATGCGGCAGCGCCCTGATCGTACCGAACGCGCCGTTGGATGCCCCCAGCAGCGCGCCAATCTTGTTCGCATACGGCGCACTTCCGCTCGCGCCGTCCACTGATTGCGACAACCAGTCGAGCGTGTTCTTTAGCAGCGGCGTGATGGATGCGTTGTATTCGGGACTGGCAATCAGCAATCCGTTCGCCTCCATCATGAGCGCACGAAGCTTCAGCATATTTTCAGGCACACCATTTGCCTCATGCGAGTCGGCGTCATAAATCGGCATCGGGTAATCGCCCAGATTCACCACTGTCACCTCGGCACCTGCATCGCGCGCACCCTGCACGGCCACATTGAGCACCTTGCGGTTCCATGATTCCTTGCGGGAGCTGCCTGCAAAGGCGAGAATTTTTGCTTGTGTCATTTGGATTCCAATTGTTGTTGTGTTTAAGATTTCATCGACTATGACGTTGCAAGTGAACCCATTTGCCCGGTCATGTAGGCTTTTTCTACCGTGCGAATTTGTTCAACAGAGTTCATCACGAACGGCCCGTGAAATACCAGCGGCCCTTCCGCAGGCGCGCCGCCGAGCAACATGATGTGCGCCAACAAGCTGCCGTCGTTGCGAACGCTGATGGCTCTCGGTTCTGCCGTTGCATTTTCTGCAACGACACCGAGTTGTCCGACACGCAGTTTGGAATCATCTCCATCCACTAACACTTCGCCGACCATCACATACACCCCCGCTTGCATGCCATTGGGCAACTTGCCCTGCCACGCGGCACCGGGCTCCAGAGCAACGTGCCACAAAAACAGCGGCATCAGCACATCAGCCGGTCCGCGAAGGCCGTTGCTTTCGCCCGCAATCACGCGAACGGTTGCACCGTCTTTGGTAGCGGACGCAACATCGGCCGCGCTGATGCGTTGATAACGCGGTGGCATCATTTTCAATGCGCGCGGCAAGCTGGTCCAGAGTTGCATGCCGTGCAAACTGAAATTCGCGTCCGCCTTGTTGCCGTCTGGGTTGAACGGACGTTCGGCATGCACGATGCCGCGACCGGATGTCATCCATTGCGCACCACCCGCTTCCACACGACCTTCATGCCCCGCCGAATCGCGATGCGCCATGCCGCCTTCGAGCAGATACGTTACGGTCTCAATGCCTGCGTGCGGATGCGCAGGAACGCCCTGCCCGCGCGGATCGGTGGGCATCGGGCCGAAATGGTCAAGAAATACCCACGGACCCAGCGCATTCATTTGCGGCGCGGGAAGCGCGCGACGAACCCTGAGATTTTCGCCAACGTTGGCCCATTGCGAATCCATGACGCGTGCGATAGTCGGTGTGGATGATGTCGTTTTCGTATGGCTCTCATTCATATGGCTCTCACTTTCCCTAAGGTATTTATTATTGCGGCAAATCGAACACCAGCACTTCGGCGTTCTCGCCTTTGTCGATCCGAACGTGGCTCACATCGATCAATTTGGCAGCGTCACCAGCAGCGAGCAACTGGCCGTTGACCATCACACTTCCCTGCGCCACATGCACATAGCCCAATCGGCCATTCGCAATCGATATTTCGGCTTGCTCGGCACCGGTGAACAACCCTGCATAAAGATAGACATCCTGATGAATCACAACCGATCCCTCACGACCGTCTGGAGATCCAATCAGCCTTAACTGGCCGCGCTTGGAGGCCGCGTCGAAATGCTTTTCTTCGTACGACGGCTCGATACCCGTCACGTTCGGCATGATCCAGATTTGCAGGAAGTGCGTCGCGCCGGTTTTGGAGTGGTTGAATTCGCTGTGCGTCACGCCAGCACCCGCGCTCATGCGTTGCACGTCACCCGGCTTGATGGCCGAGCCATTACCCATGCTGTCTTCATGCGCCAGTGCACCATCGAGCACATAGCTAATGATTTCCATGTCGCGATGGCCGTGCTTGCCGAAGCCCATGCCGGCCGCGACGCGATCTTCGTTGATCACCCGCAGCGGACCGAAGCCCATATGCTTGGTGTCGTAATAATCGGCGAACGAAAAGCTATGGAAACTCTTTAGCCAGCCGTGATTGGCATATCCGCGTTGGTCACCTTTTCTAAGTTCAATCATATAAGTTCAATCATTTTGATTTCATTGTTTTGCCCCAATGGCATTGCATGAGTCTATAGTGGGCTGGACATGGTCATTATTCAAGCGGATAATTTTGGTCATCTTATTCAAATAATTCGAATATGCGGCTTTCACTCGATGCGCTACAGGTATTGGACGCGATTGAACGCGGCGGATCGTTTGCGGCGGCCGCGACCGAACTGCATCGCGTCCCTTCGGCCATCACTTATACCGTCCAGCAATTGGAGCAGGATCTGGATGTGCTGCTGTTTGATCGGCGTGGCCATCGCGCCAAGCTCACCGGTGCCGGGTTTGAATTATTGACAGAAGGCCGCCAATTGTTGCGCGCTGCCACCGATCTGGAATGCCGTATTCAACAGGTCGCCAAGGGCTGGGAAACCGATCTGCGCATTGCAGTCGATACGATCATCGACCCGCAGCGATTGTTTCCGCTTCTCGCCGCGTTTGACCTTGAAGAGTCGGGCACTCGTATCAAGCTGATGACCGAAGTGCTGGGCGGCAATTGGGACGCATTGATTTCCGGGCGTGCTGATCTGGTGATCGGCGCGTCGGGCGACCTGCCATCAGGCGGCGGCTATGCGACGTTGCCGTTGGGCAGATTCAAGTTTGCCTTCGTAGCTGCGCCTTCGCATCCAATCTGCAATGAAGCTCAACCATTGGTTGAGGCGACAATCCACAAGTATCGCGCCGTCAGTGTGGCCGACTCATCACGCAACCTGCCCGCCAGAACCGTAGGTCTGTTGTCCGGTCAGGATGTGCTGACGATGCCGTCGATGTCGGCAAAAATTGCCGCGCATGTCGCAGGTCTGGGTGTCGGCTTTTTGCCGCGTGCCATCGCGGAACGTGAAGCGCGCGCGGGCAGGCTAAAAATCCTCAACGTCGATATCGCCAAGCCCGATGGCGAGATGGTCATCGCGTGGCGGCCGAACCGTACCGGCAAAGCGTTGCGGTGGTTTATCACGCAATTCCAATCGCCCGATACGATTCAAGCATTGCTCTCTATTGACCAACCCAAGCCAGCGGGCAAGGTAAAACTGCCGTCGGCTGCAACGGCGAAATCGAAATGACGCGCAATCGCGCTGAGCGGGATCGGCTTGTAGCTGTGGGGAAACAACCCCGATCCCGTCAGGTCCTCGCGCACCAGCGCCGCGCCAAGTGCTGCGTCATCAATCTCAAGCAACACCAGCGCAGATTTACCCGCATAGTATTTTCGTGCGGTTCGCGCGACTTGATGCTGTTCGGAGCAGTGGATAAAGCCTTCCGCGGTCAGGTCCGCACTTGCGAAAGCGCCCTCGCGTTGCGCGCGCGTCCAGTCGGCTTGTTCAGCGATGCGATAAATCATGGTGGTATTTCCAATGGTCGGTTTGAAATATTATGGGCTACGTAGGCCGCTTCGCGCCCTCGCCCACCGGCCCGCTGCATTTTGGCTCGCTCGTCGCAGCACTGGCCAGCTATCTGGACGCCAAAGCCCACGACGGCAAATGGCTGGTGCGCATCGAAGACATTGACGAAACGCGGTGTAATTCAACCCACACGCCAGATATTTTGCGCACCTTGCAGGCGTTCGGCATGCAATGGGATGGCGAAGTGGAAATCCAAAGCGCCCGTAAAGCCTTGTACGCCAACGCGCTTCAGCGCCTACGCGCACGCGGGCTGGTATATGCCTGTGCGTGTTCGCGCAAGGAAATTGCTGATTCTGCCGTTGCCGGACTGGACGGACCGGTGTACCCGGGCACTTGTCGTGACATGGGCATCAATGAGGTCGGCACCGCACTCCGGGTACGAACTATCAGCGAAAAAATATCCGTTACCGATCTGGTGCAGGGCGAAATCGAGCAACGTATAGAACAAGAAATCGGCGACTTTGTCCTGAAGCGCCGCGATGGATTATTCGCCTATCAACTCGCCGTGGTCGTTGATGACGCTGAACAAGGCATCACCCATGTCGTGCGCGGTGCCGACCTGCTAGATTCCACCGCGCGACAAATTCACCTGCAGCGCCTGCTGGGATATACGACGCCGCAATATCTGCACATCCCGGTGGCGGTCAACGCGCTGGGTCAAAAGCTCTCCAAGCAAACGCTCGCCACGGGCGTACCAAATACGCATGACGCCTTGCGCGATGTGCTGTTGTCGGCGCTCCAATTCCTTGGGCAAACGACACAGATGCTGGAAAGCGGGCTGCCAATTGCCGATTTTCTTGTTCAGGCCACGCGCGACTGGGATCGCAGCCGCATACCCCGCTCACGAGCCATTGCACTCGACAGCGCCCGCACTTACGTCCCCACTAACGTCACCCGGCCATCTTGAGCGGACCGGTCACAGACTGGCACCAAAATCCCCTATTCAGGTGCTTTTATCTGCATTTCATCGGCGTACACTCCGCTCGATAAATCTGTTTTGGCGTTTCGTCGCATCCAAATGGCAATTCATCCCCGCCAAGCGCAAATTGCGCCAGTCGAATGGAACTAATTTAAAGGGCCGCCATGTTATTCAAACGTAATCCTTCCTCAACTCTCATGGCAGGCTCCGGTAAGGGCCGTAACGGCTGGGTAAAAGTCGCCGTCGCAGGGCTCTCCGCCGTGCTCGTCGTCGGCTCACTCGTCGCCTGGCGCGCCACGTCGGCGAAAAAAGAGGAGAAAAAACCCGATGCGAACAAAGTTTTCGAGCTTGCCGCGAGCGATATCGCCACGCTGTCGCCCCAAAACCTTGGTCTGGTAATACCGGTTTCCGGCTCAGTCAGCCCGGTGTTGCAAGTAATGGTGAAATCCAAGGTGTCAGGCGAAATTTCGAAAGTACACGTGCGCGAAGGCGAACGCGTCGCGGCTGGCCAAATTCTGGCTTCAATCGATACATCCGACCTCAAAGCGCG
The DNA here is from genome assembly GCA_031414995.1 of Betaproteobacteria bacterium. Classification (GTDB taxonomy): domain Bacteria; phylum Pseudomonadota; class Gammaproteobacteria; order Burkholderiales; family Usitatibacteraceae; genus UKL13-2. The sequence continues at coordinate 14,120 of JANOQY010000159.1, read as the reverse complement.
CCACGACACACAGTTGGCAATGGTCGCTGAAAGCCAGGCAAAACTGGATCTGGCGCGAAAAAACGAACAAAACAACCGTACGTTGCTAGCGAAGAATTTTATTTCGCAAACCGCGTTTGACAGCGTCGCCAGCGGCCTTGAAGTATCCGAATCAAATTTCAAATCCACAACTGCACAGGCCGCCATTACGCAGCGGGCCTTGGCCGACGCGCAGGTTCGCGCGCCTTTTGCAGGTATTGTCGCCAAGCGGGCGGTAAATGTCGGCGAGAAAATATCCGCCGACGCTCCTCTCATGCACATCGTCGATTTATCGAGGATGGAATTGGAAGCGCCGATCCCGGTTTCGGATATTCCAAGCGTTCAGGTCGGCCAGGAAATCGTGTTCAAGGTCGATGGTTTTAGCGGACGCGAATTCAGAGGCAAAATCGAGCGCATCAACCCCGCCGCAGTAGCGGGATCGCGCTCGATTTCGATTTTTGTCGCGCTGCCCAATGTTGATGGCGCGCTCAAAGGCGGCATGTTCGCCAACGGCACACTCTCCGCCGCCAGCCGCTCAACCGTAAACACCGTCCCGATTGCCGCCGTGATCGCCGAAGGTGGGCAGTCGTTTGTCTACACATTGAAAGACGGAAAGGTGGAACGTAAACCAATCACGCTGGGCAACCGCAGCGTGGAGTTAGGGCTCGTTGAAGTACGCGATGGGCTGCCTCCTGGTGCTCAGGTGATCACCGTCAAAGCTGATGGCCTTAAGCACGGCGCCAACGTGGTGGTGAAAGCCCGGGGTGCCGCACCCGCAGCGCAGCCAGCGGCCAATCCCAAGACGTCGGCTGAGGGCACATCGGTCGCACAGTCCTAGAAGTTTTCGAATGCGGTCGAGAAAAAAACGTCTTGAGGAACAGCCATGAGAATTACCCAAATCAGCGTCAATAATCCGGTATTTGCCACCATGATGATGGTGGGACTGGTCGTGATGGGATTGTTTGCCTACCAGCGCCTGTCAGTCGACCAAATGCCCGATGTCACGTTCCCTTTTGTGCAGGTGCAAACGTCATACACCGGCGCCTCATCGGAGGCCGTCATGCAGGATGTGACCCGACCGATTGAAGAGGCGATCAATACTATTAGCGGGATCAAAAGCATCCGCTCATTTTCACGCGAGGGATTCTCGCGGGTGATGGTCGAATTCGAGCTCAATATCGACGTGAAGACTGCCGTGCAGGACGTGCGCGATAAAGTAGCGGGCGTTCGTCGTGGTTTCAACAAGGATGTCGGCGAGCCGACTGTTACCCGCGCCGATAATGACAACGATCAGCCGATCATGTATCTGGCGATGGAAAGCCCGGCCCGGTCGCTGCGTGAGCTTTCGGACCTCGCCGATCAATTGGTCGTGAAGCGTCTGCAAGGTTCATACGGCGTCGGCACCATCGAAGTATCCGGCGCTGTTCAGCGCGAAATGGCGATCCGTCTGAATACCGAAAAAATGGCGGCCTATGGTGTGAGCGTTGAACAGGTGGTGGCAGCGATCCGCAGCCAGAACCAGAATCAAGCAGCGGGCTTTCTGGTCGGCGACCGTACCGAGCGATTGGTGCGCGTGCAAGGGAAATTCAAGGATGCGGCTGATTTCGAACGCGTGATTGTTGCGCGACGCGGCGCGACAAGCAATGGCATCGGCGGCACCACCAATGCGCCGGTCACGTTAGGCATGGTCGCCAGCGTGCGCGACACTGAGCGCGAAGAAACCACCATGTCGACGAGCAATGGCACGCGCGGCATCTCGATAGAAATTCGTAAAACGCGCGGCGCGAATACGCTCGAAGCAGCAGATTCGATCCGCAACAATATTACCAAGCTCAAAAAGACACTGCCCCCGGATCTGAGTCTCGAACTCACGTTCGACCAATCCAAATTTATCAAGCAAGGGGTCGATAACGTCAAGCACACGATTCTCGAAGGCGCGGGGCTCACCGTGTTGATCGTGTTCCTGTTTCTGCAGTCGTGGCGTTCAACCGTCATCACCGGGCTCACGATTCCGATCTCGGTGTTGGCCACGTTTATCGCGCTGTATGCGTTCGGTTTTTCGATCAACTTTCTCACGTTGATGGCGTTGTCATTATCGATTGGCATCCTGATCGATGATGCCATCGTGGTCCGTGAAAATATCGTTCGTCACCTCGCGATGGGCAAGAGCCACTTTCAGGCGTCCATTGAGGCCACGCAGGAAATCGGACTCGCCGTGATGGCAACGACATTCACCATCGTCGCGGTATTTTTGCCGGTGGCGTTCATGGGCGGCATCATTGGATTATTCTTTTACCAATTCGGCATTGCGGTCACGGTGTCAGTATTGGTATCGCTGTTTGTGTCATTCACGCTCGACCCAATGCTCTCGGCCGTATGGCACGACGGACCATCACGCATTAATCGTGTCAAACCGATCAAGTGGATACTCGACAAGCAGACCGCGATGATGGATTGGTTGCACGGCAAATACGACAAGGTCTTGCGGTGGACGTTCAAGCCGGAATATCGCCGGACGTGGATTCCCAAGATCACATTGACTGAACCAGCGACTGGCGCGCCGCGCAAACTGAAATTCGACGTATTTACGATTCGCAATCGCGGCATCGTGCTGTGGATCGCCGCATTCACTTTCTTTGGCAGCTTTGCGCTCGTGCCGTTCATCGGGTCGGAGTTTGTGCCCGAGGCCGATGAGAACTGGGCTAATGCGACTATTCAAACACCCATCGGATCATCGCTCAATTACACGCTCGGCAAAGCTGAACAGGTGGAGACGGCGTTGCGTGAATTTCCGGAAATCAAACGGATATCGCGCAATGTGTGGAAGAACGGCGCGTGGTTTGGTTTGCAGCTCACGGACAAAGATGATCGTAAACGTTCGAAAAAAGAATTAGACGATGCGATCCGCAAACGTTTGTCCACAATTGCCGGTCTTGAAGTGCGGGTGGGCTGGAATCGACCGGTCCAGATATTCGTGATGGGCCCGGAAATTCGCGAGCTTGATCGGATCTCGCAGGAAGTAGTGGCCAAGCTAAAAGCAATCAAAGGCACTGTGGACGTAGAGAGTTCATACAAACCCACCAGCCCCACGCTAGACATCACTGTCAATCGTGAGCTCGCAAGCGACCTCGGTGTTTCGATGGCTTCAATCGTGACAACCACCCGCGCCATGATCGCAGGCGAGGACGGTGGCCAATGGGAAGGCCCGGACGGCGAGAACCATCAGGTACTTATCCGCTTGCCGAAAAACGAGCGTACCGGCGTATCTGATCTCGACAAAATTTATCTACCGAGCTCGCAGATGAACGCCGATGGCAGCCCGCGCATGGTGCCGCTGCGCCAGATTGCTGAATTCAAGCCAGCCTATGCAGAGCGCCAGATCGAGCGTCGCAATCTCCAGCGGCTCGTGCAAGTATGGTCAGGCGTTGCATCGACACGCACGGCAGGCGAGGTGTCGAGCGATGTACAAAAAGCGTTAAAAGAAATCACGTTGCCGCCTGGATACCAATTCCAGTTCGGCGGGTCTTCGCAGGAGATGGCTGATTCTTTGGGCTATGCGATCGCGGCACTTGGCCTCGGGGTGATCTTTATTTACCTCATCCTCGCGTCGCAATTTGGCAGCTTCCTGCAGCCAGTTGCGATCATGGCGTCGCTGCCGCTTTCGCTGATCGGTGTATTCCTGTCGCTGCTGATATTCAAATCAACGCTGAATCTGTTCTCGGTCATCGGATTCATCATGCTGATGGGCCTCGTCACCAAGAACGCCATTCTGCTGGTGGATTTCACCAATCATGGACGCCGCGAAGGCATGCAACGTGAAGACGCCATTTTTGCAGCGGGCCAGGTGCGCCTGCGCCCCATCCTGATGACAACAGCAGCAATGATCGGCGGCATGATGCCATTAGCACTTGCGTTTGGTGCTGGCTCGGAGCAGCAGTCGCCGATGGCGCACGCCGTAATCGGCGGCATTATTACCTCGACCGTCATGACGCTGGTGGTAGTGCCGGTGCTCTACACCTACTTCGATACATGGGGCGCAAAAATGCAGGCGTGGTTTACCCATAAACCTGAAGCGGCATCAGCCGGCGGTGGATCTATTGAGCCAATATTGGCTGACAAGAAGCACGATTGACCAATGGTGCGGCGTGGAGCAATCAGGCCAGCATAAAATAACGTAGATCGCCACTTGACGAGCGTTTCAGGGCATTTATGTCTGACAAGGCTCGCCAGTGCTAGAGTTTTACTTTTATTCGACCTAACGTTGACTCATCATCAACATCGCAAGCGTCGTGTTCGGCGGGAACGACACGACGCGATTGCGACCGGCTTTCTTCGCGGTGTAAAGCGCTTCATCGGCGCGGTTGACGAGTTGATCGACGTCTTCAGTACCTTCCAGCGACAGCGTGGTCACGCCCATGCTGATCGTTACCGGAAGCACCCGTCCATTGAAACTGAAACGCGCCTGTTCCACGGCCTCGCGAATGCGCTCGGCCATCGCTGCCGCGCGGTCGCCGTGCACGTTCGGCAGCAGAATGCAAAATTCCTCTCCACCGTAACGCACCAGTAAATCCTCCTTGCGCAGGCACGTCAGCACGACTGCGACAACACCTTTCAATACTTCATCACCCGCAAGGTGACCGTTGCGATCGTTGATCTGCTTGAAATGATCCAGGTCGAGCATGATGAGCGATAACGAGCCTCTGGCGCGGCGCGTTCTGGCGATTTCTTTCTCGGCCAGTTCAAGAAATGTCCGGCGATTGAATGCACCTGTGAGTGGATCGGTCAGTGCCAGCTTTTGCGCGGCCTCCTCGCTGCGCTCCTTGTGCAACAACAAAAATCCGACCGACGTCACAAGCACCTCTGCAAACCCGAATAAAAACGTGATGCCCTGAAACGCACTAGGCTGCAGCAGACCGGAAATGATGCCGGGCTCAATAATGCTCACGATGACGCGTACGCACATCGTGACTGCGCCAATAAGATAGCCTGTTAATAGCAGCCAACGCGCCGAGCCGCGCTCTTCGGGGTTGAGCCGCTGTACCAGAATCGCCAAGGCCAGCATGCCGGCACCAAACAGCGCGCCATTCAAAATCACGCGCGCAAGAAAATTATCCATCACCAACGTGAACTGCACGAGGGCAAGCAGCATTGGCAGCACGTGCCACCAGGCGCTCGTGGTCCTGCCGTGAAACTCACGAATGGCGGCGGCCTGCAATGTCATGCACGTCAAGAACAGCGCATTCGGTAGCACGACGGTTGCGAAGTCCGGCCAGATACCACGCGCGAAATAGAGGCCGAACATCACCGCCTGCAACAGCATCGACGCTGTCCATTTACCGAGGCCGTCGCGAAACCGCGGGCCGACCGCCACCATGAGCGACACCGCCAGCAAGAGCGAGGTCGCCATCATTACGATCAACAGTGTGCGCAGGTCAAGTATCAAGGTGAGATTCAGGCAAAGCGTTCATGCACATAGAGAAGTGCATTGTTCTGAGTGCGGTCGAGTATTGAAATTATTATGAAACGATAATATACCGGACAGCCTTTGCAGGTCGTTGTGAACCACTTCACAACGTTTTCGTGAACTGACGGGCGGCAGTTAAACAAGGCTGTGCGGACGCCTTGACGGCGTTGCAGCAACATTGCTTGTCAACCCGCTGTCAGCACAGGATACTTCGCAACAATGCAAAAAAAATCTAACCCGCGAAGTCGCAGCATATGATCGCCCGATTGCCGTGGCCAGCACCTGCTCTGTTGACGTGGGCGAGCGCATGGGCCGTGTTTTGGGTCTTGGAATGGCTGGGCGTTTTTTTATTTGTGTCCATGGGAATCGCATCCGCGTTCGGCGTCGCACTCAGCGTATTTGGCCCGACGTGGTGGCGACGTGTCCTGATCGGGATTGGTTTTCCGCTGTCGTTGGCGCTATCCGGTGTTGCCACATTGCCAAACTGGGCTTGGTTGATACCGCTGGCGCTACTGTTAGTGATCTACCCCTTGAATGCCTGGCGTGATGCACCCTTGTTCCCCACGCCCGACCATGCACTGCGTGAGCTTGCCGTAAGGGCACCGCTGCCAGCAGGCGCGTCGGTGCTGGATGCAGGCTGTGGCTTGGGCGATGGCCTCATCGCCTTGCGCGAAGCGTACCCGACCGCGCGATTGCATGGTCTGGAATGGAGCTGGCCGCTGCGCGGATTTTGCGCCCTTCGCTGCCCATGGGCACGCATTCGTCAGGGTGACATCTGGCTTGCCGATTGGAGCAGCCATGATTTGGTGTATCTGTTCCAGCGACCCGAGAGCATGTCACGGGCGGTCAAAAAAGCGCGCGCCGAACTTAAGTCTGGTGCCTGGATAGTGAGTCTCGAATTCGAGGCATTGTCGCTCAAACCCAGCGCGACATTGCGCACGCCCGATGGCCGCAATGTCTGGTTGTACCGCGCACCGTTTGTCGACCGGCGCGGGGTTACGCCTTGATGATATCTTGAGCGCATCAACAAGCGTGTGCATGTAGTTATCGACATCGATTGCGACGGATGCAGTTTGCCGGGTTTTTTATGCAGACTTGGCGGTGACCATCATGTCTCCTTTGAGTGCCGCGAACGGATCCACGCGAACATCGCTGCGGTTCAGGGAAGCGCTGATCAAGTCTATTTTGTGCGTAGTTCGACAAGCCATCCGCTCGCTTTATCAAAGATGCTCTTTTGCTGGCGGGCTTTCCCAGTCATTTTATGCCTGAAACACCCGCCAAATGGCGTCTATGCTTTCCAGTGGGGCGGATAGGTCTTCTCGAAATACGGTAATGCCTCAATGCGTTTCATCCATGCAGCTAGCTTTGGCGGCACTAGTGCGTGCAGGTTGTAGCCGGGCTTCCTGCTATCGACGCGACCGAGGAATGCAATATACGGATACAACGTGAAGTCCGCGCCGCTCAGTTTCTCGCCAGCCAGGTAATCTCTATCCAGCCAGCCTTCGATACGCAATAGCTCGGCCGCCAATTCCTTTTTGCCGGTCTCAATTGTTTCAAGGTCGGGCGTCTTTTCGGCAGGACCAAATAGCTCAGACAAGATCTTGTCATTCACCGGATCGACATAGGCCACCACTTCAGCGGCGCGGCGACGCGCGATCGCGCGGGCCTGCACATCTTTTGGCCACAGCGCTTCGCCACTGTCGGGGTAGCGGTCTTCCAGATAGGCGAGGATCGCGGCCGATTCGTACATCGCGAATCCGTTGTCCATCAACGCTGGCACCTTCTGACGTGGATTCACCGCTGTGAATTCTGCCGTTTTCAGGTCGCCGTTATCAAAGGCCATGCGCTTGGCTTCATATGGCAGTTTTTTATGCTCTAGTGCTAGCCAGACTGTCCATGCGTAAGGCGAGCCGGAGCCGAAGTAGAACGTGATGGGATTGGACATTATTATTCCTTGCGATTGAGGACAAAATTCGCCAAAGTCTAGCACTGGCCAGCAGCGCGTGATGTTTCAGACCGCCGCTTTCTGGAACGATTCATGCTCAATATTGTTTCGTCTCCAACATTCAACGAGGACACCATGTCAGATCAAGCAGGCAATAAATTTTCACATGTCAAACCCGTTGACACTGCATTCGAGGCTGAAGGCTTGCGGGATTTCTTTCTTTACCGCGATCTCGGCATTGCCGATGCGACCTCGGGCAAGGTAATCGCGCAACTGGTGAAGGCGAATATCGCACCAAAAGATGGCACTGGCTGGCACCATCATGTGGCGGATTTTCATATTGTGTACATGCTTAAAGGCTGGGCGCGCTTCATGTATGGCACCGAGGAAACGCTGGTTGCGGCTGGTGATTGCGTGCACCAACGACCCGGCATCGTCCACTATCTGTTCGACTACTCGGAAGACATGGAGTATCTGGAAATTGCCGGTCCGGCCAATTTCAAGACCGTTGAAGCGCCGGGGCCTTGCGCGATACCGCCAGTGACGCCGTGGAAATGATGCGAGAAAAAATTCCTAAAACTCCATATTTAGTTCATCAATTTCTTCATGTTCTTTCTTCATCCTTCATGTGAGCCAATACTGATCATTCGCATTGTCAGGCTCGCGGTCACTAATCTTCCGCCTGATGCAACGATCTTTGTAAATAGCCATCTTTCCGGCTTCGTTTGAGCTTATTGGCAAATGTCGGGAAATCCAATCCGTAGCGCTTTTGCATTGACTTGGCTTGCCCCTCAATCCATCGCCAGCGAGGCTCAAACGCCGCATCGCGAAACGCAAACACCAGATAATTGCCGTCGTCCGCGATGGGCAACACGATGATATTGCCGTCGAATACATCCGCGATCATGTCCAGATGCGCAGCACGTTCTGCTTTCGGGCCGACCATATTCGCCACCATCACGCCCTGCCCTGCCAGGGCATCGCGAACATCAAGATAAAACGCCCTCGTACACACCGACTCAGAGAATCCATCGCGATCAAATGCGTCGATCACCACCACATCGGCAGTCTCATTGGATTGACGCAGATATAGCGCGCCATCGCCCAACAACACACGAAGCCGCGCATCATCAGAAGGCAGCAAGAATTGATCGCGAAAGGCAAGAATATGCGGATCGATCTCAAGAGCCGTGATGCGCGCCGACGGCAGATGGTGATAGCAATATTTCGCCAGTGATCCGCCACCCAGTCCGAGCATCAGGATGTGCTGCGGCTGATGCACAAATATTAGAAAGCTCATCATCTTCTGCGTATACGCAAACTCCAGCGCGATCGGATCGCTGATGCGCATGCCGCTCTGCGTGAGCGCACGTGAAAAATACAGCGAACGCGAATCGCCCTCTTCGATAACGAAGGGCTTGCCGTAGATGCCACGGAGAATCTGGTGAACGATTGCCTGACGATCACAATCATCGGGCTCGAGCAAACGGATAACGCCAGCTTCACCGGTGAAGGGATTGCGCAGTTCAATCATTGAGGGGATGAGGTGGGGGAAGGTCAAGCAAAGAAACATCCAATTCAATCAAAAACTTTGCCGACTCTAGCACTGGCGCACCTTCCAGCCTTAAAGTGGCCCACAATGCTCATGGATATTGGATCTGCGATAATACATCCCATATGTCGCCAGCCAGAAATATTGCCATGGCAGAGTTACTGATGAAATTACGTTTTAAAGGGAAGGAAAGCTTTTAAAGCAGGACAAGACGATCGGCAGCGTAATGTGCAAAAAGTCACACAAAATTGAAAAAATAACACCGAAATAACAGTCAGCCCCCTTAAATACGGGATAGCCTGTGTCGCGTGAACGTTACATGATAGGCGCGTTGAATGGAAAACCGTTGTTGTTGCATCGCGCTCAGGGTGGTAAACTTCAAGTTGGTATCGTAAATGTAAAATGCGTGGTCCGTGATCAGCGGGAACCGTCGTTATTTAGTTAAAACGCAAAGAGGAAAAAAATGAACCTGATGAAAACCTCACGAGCGCTGGCAGCAATAGCGCTTGCTACACTGGGATTCGCCTTTCCCGCGCAAGCTGCGGTCACGTTTTTTTGGTCGGCTGGCACCACTTGCTTGCCCGGTAACTCTACGGCAAGCTTCCTCGCTGGCGGGGCGACATTTCAAGCATCGCTCTGCGTGACGACTACGGTCGATCCAACCGAGCAGGGTTGCGGTTTCACCGCCGTGATGCAATCAGCGAGCGCGCTAGAAAACGATGCATTCCGGATTACTGCGCGCACCGGTGGATCGCTGTATATCGATCCTACGGTCGACTTCCCTACCTTTCCCATTTCCTTAACTAACCCCCCATTCGTTCAGGACTTGGGCTTCACATCGGACCCAACTGGACCGGGTGACCCGCCTTCGGTCCCGATCGGCACGAATCAACTTCTGGGGACGTATACCTTTGCGCCGCAGGCTTCGGCGCTGAATTCAACTTACCTCATTCAGCTTGCCCCGGTCTCCGAGTTTGACATCGCTAACGGCGATTCCTCGTGTGCAGGCTCGACCAATTCCCTTGCACCACTTCCCGTCCTCACGTTGAACAGATCGTCTGCACCGGCTATTACCAGCGCGGCGACGACAACCTTCACCGTCACCACCGCTGGCACCTTTACCGTGACCGGCACTGGCGCACCCGCCCCAACCTTCGCGGCTACCGGTGCTCTCCCGGGCGGCGTGACATTGTCCGCTGCTGGTGTCCTTGCTGGTACGCCTGCTGGTGGGTCCGCAGGAACTTATCCGCTCACGATCACTGCATCCAACGGTAATGCGCCGAATGCCACACAAAGCTTCAGTTTGGTTGTTGCCAGACGGGCACAGACGATTACATTTGGTGCAATCGCCGGTCAGCCGTTTAGCGCCTCGCCGTTTACCATCACGGGCGCATCATCGTCGTCTGCACTGGCAGTCGCGTTTACTTCAGCGACAACCGCTGTCTGTACCGCCACGACTGCTGGTGTAGTTACTTTCCTCACGGGTGGCACCTGTACGATCAATGCCAACCAAGCCGGTAACGTCGACTTCAACGCTGCACCGCAAGTCGCGCAGAGCTTTACGATTACTTCAAGTGCGCCAGCAGCACCAACCATCGGTGTTGGCACGCCAGGCAACAACACGGCAACGGTCGCATTTACTGCACCGGCTAATAATGGCGGCAGCGCGATCATTGATTTCACCGCGACTTGTACCGGTACGCCAAACGGCAGCATCACAGGTGCAACATCGCCGCTCACCGTCACTGGTCTCGTCAACGGAAATACCTACTCCTGCACGGTCACGGCCAGAAATGCGATCGGCAGCAGCGGCTTGTCTGGTGCGGTTTCGGTTACGCCTGCGCCTGGTCCACCTGCGTTCACGAGTGTTGCTGCGACGACCTTTACGGTTGGCGTAGCCGGTACTTATACGATTACGGCCACAAACTCACCTGTGTTCACGTCCACCGCATTGCCAGCCGGGTTGACGTTGACTGCTGGAGGTGTGCTTTCCGGAACGCCAACTACTGCCGGCACATTCCCCATCACGATCACCGCGACGGGAACACCCCCAGCGGCAACGCAGGCATTTACACTGACAATCAGCAGGGGTAACCAGACCATCACGTTCGGCGCAATTGCAGGGCAACCGTTCAACGCCTCGCCGATTGCGCTAGCAGCGACGTCATCCTCGGCGTTGGCAGTGACGTTCTCCTCAACGACGCCAGCGGTCTGTACGGTCTCTGGTGCGAGTGCGGCGTTTGTGTCGGCTGGTACTTGTACGATCGTAGCCAACCAAGCTGGTAGCGTGAATTTCAATGCCGCCACTGCAGTAACACAGAGCTTCACGGTGACTGCATCTGCACCCGGCGCGCCAACGATTGGTCTTGCGCAACCTGCAAACCTGCAAGCCTTCATCGGCTTCTCGGCACCGACAGTGACTGGCGGTAGTCCAATCCTCGACTATACGGTAACGTGTACTGGCGGGGCAGGCGGAACGGCAACGGGCACGACGTCGCCATTGAATGTTACTGGTCTCGTGAACGGCACCACATACACGTGTTCGGTCAGAGCGCGGAACGTGACTGGCTCTGGCCCAGCATCGGCAACGGCAACTGTCACCCCGGCGCCTATCGTGCCGCCAGCTGCGCCGACTATCGGATCAGCAGCGCCGGGCAATACGCTTGCGATCATCACCTTTACCCCGCCGGCCTTTAATGGTGGCAGCGCGATTACTGGCTACACTGCTTCCTGTGTTACCGGTGCGCTACCGGCAGTTACTGGTACGGCAACCAGCTCACCGATTACGGTAAACGGTCTGACCAATAACAGCCTTTACGCGTGTACTGTTAGTGCGACAAACATCGCGGGCACGGGTCTGCCATCTGCGGCAGCGAGCGTCACGCCGCGGAATGTGCCGATTGCACTGACTTCAACGACCAACGTGGCTGGCTACGGTGATGCCATCCGGTTGATTGCGACGGTTACTGGTAATGGCCAGACAGGTACTGTCTCGTTTAGCGTCATCACTACTGGCGGTGCAGTTGTGTTGCCAGGCTGTAGCGCTGTTCCGTTGGTTTCGGGTATGGCGGCTTGTAATGCGCCTGGCAGCTTCCAGAATATAAATCCACGTCTGTATTCGGCTACTTATTCTGGTGATGCCACTAACGGTGCAGCCAGCATTGGCTTCTCGCAGGTTGTCGCGTTGAACTCTGCTGTCCTGTCGGTATCGTCCAACCCGCTGCCACCAATCGTTACCGGTCGTACAGTTGTGCTTACGGCGCTGGTCAAGATGAGCAGCCCAGTCGGTACCGTAACGTTCTTCGACAATGCAGTGCCAATCACAGGCTGTACGCAAACGGCGATTGCCCTTCTGCCGGATGCAATCGACGCAGCAGTCGCCACCTGTACGGTGACGGTCCCTGCTGCAGCAAGCGGCATCAAGCAATACGTGGTGAGCTACTTCTATCCAGCGGGCCATGTCTCTGGCCGGGTATTCGAGCAAACCAACTATGACTTGCGCGTGACTGCTACGGGTCCAGTTGACTACACCGATATGTGGTGGGCCGGTGCAGCAGAAAACGGCTGGGGAATGTCTGTCACCCAACACGGGCCGATCCAGTTCAACGTGATCTTTGCTTACGACAACCTCGGCAAATCGCTGTGGTATGTCATGCCGGGTGGTAGCTTCAACGCGGCTGGCACGGTCTTCACCGGTCAATTGTATCTGGCGACATCTGCACCGTTTAGCGCCTATGACGCATCGCGGTTTGTGATCGGTGCGCCAGTTGGTACCGCAACGGTCACCTACAGCAGCAATAGTGCGGCTACCCTCGCCTACACCATCAACGGCGTAAGCGGGACGAAGTCGATACAAAGACAGGTGTTTGCGCCTGAAACTACTGGGCCAAACTTGCGGGTCAATGACCTGTGGTGGGCAACGATTGCAGAAAACGGCTGGGGCATGAATATTGCCCAACAAGGCCGCGTCCTGTTCCCAGTGTGGTACACCTACGATTCGGCAGGTAAAGCTACATTCTTCACGGTACAGGGAGGCAGCTGGAATGGAACGGTCTGGTCGGGTACGGTTTTCTCGCACGCATCCTCTGCGTGGCTGGGCGTACCATATAGTCCGTCGCTGTTCACCGCAACAAATGTCGGCAACATGTCGCTAGACTTCACTGATGCCAGCAACGCGATCATGACGTATACCGTCAACGGTATCACCCAAGTGAAACGCATCGAGAGACAAGCGTTTTGAACACCGACGATTAATATAGGCAGTAAGCAAAACGCCCGGTACTCCCGGGCGTTTTGCTTTTAGCTCCTATGCATTCTGTGCCTTACATGACCGTGATCAGGGCCTGCTAGGCCATTTGTGCTCCAAACGCCGCATGAATGGGCGTTCTACACATTTGACTATGGTGGTTTACTTCCACGCCTCGCCAAACGTCTTCCAGTGCGCTGCCCCGACATTCACTTTCAGGAACTCGCGGGCCACTTTCACTTCCGCCTCGTATGACGATTTGTTCAAACTTCCGCGCATCAATTGAAACCGCAGGAATACGAGATAAGTATTCATCACGTCCGTCTCGCAGTAGTCGCGAATATTCTGCAGTTCCCCACGCTGATACGCACCCCAGACCTGCGAACCGTCCATGCCGAGCTTGCCGGGGAATCCGCAGAGCTGCGCCATCTGGTCCAGCGCAGCACTGGCGCGCGGCTGGTACATGGCCAGCAGGTCCATCAGATCGAGATGCCGCATGTGATAGCGGCTAATGTAATTGTTCCATTTGAAGTCGCGGTCGTCTTCGCCCATATCCCAGAATTTCGGCGCGGCGAGGCCGTGAATCAGTGAGCGATAGTTGAGGACAGGCAAGTCAAAACCACCGCCATTCCATGACACCAGTTGCGGTGTATAGCGCTCGAGACCATCAAAGAAGCGTTGAATGATGGTCGGCTCGTCGTCGTCGAGTTTGCCGATTGACCATACGCGTAGGCCTTCATCGGTACGAAGCACGCATGAAATTGCCGCGACGCGATGCAGATGATGTTGCAGGAAATCACTGCCCGTCGCCTGGCGGCGGCGCTGGAACGCCAGCTCTGCGACCGCCTCGTCGCTCATGGTGGCGTCGATGTCATAGAGCTTGCGTAGGCCGACT
>JANOQY010000158.1:0-12050 GCA_031414995.1 Betaproteobacteria bacterium | reverse complement strand
GACATCACCGATGGCGCGCTGTATCTGGTCAAAGAAGGTATCGCCGACAAAAACCGTATGTGTCTATACGGCGCAAGCTACGGCGGCTATGCGTCACTGCAAGGCTTGGTGAAGGATCCGGAACTATGGCGGTGCGGCGTTGCTTACGTCGCTGTGACTGATCTGGAATTATTGCAAACAGTGTCCTGGTCGGATACTGCGAGGGGATCGGATTATTTTGAGACTGACTTTAAGTACCGGGTCGGCGACCACGTGCGCGACCGTGAACAATTCCAGAAAACATCCCCCGCAAAAAACGCCGACAAGATAAAAGCAGCGGTGCTATTGGCGATGGGCCAGGACGACCAGCGTGTGCCACTCATTCACGGCTCCACCATGAGAGCGGCGATGGATAAGGCTGGCAAGCCGATTGAGTATGTGGTCTATCCCGGCGAGGCGCACGGCTTCAACAAAGATGAGAACGTCATTGATTTTTACACGCGGGTCGAGCGGTTTTTGGCAACACATCTGAAGCCGTAGTGTGACGACGCAGAAACGTCAACATCACACAGGCAGAAGAGGTGCGGTGTTCAGGCTGTTTTCGTGCCACAAGGCACGCCAACGCTAGGGTTTGTCTATATTTAGCCGTCTCATTGCGTCATCAGTACGCGGGCAATTTACGATGATTCACCAAAGGAGCACAAAGTTGAAAAATCATTGGAGTGGAGTATTTCCGGCAGTCACCACGCAGTTTCGCGCAGATTTTTCGCTGGACATCGACGCCACCGCGCGCGTCATCGACGGCCTCATCACAGACGGCGTGTCGGGCCTTGTTGTATGCGGCACCGTGGGCGAGAATTGCTCGCTCAGCAAGTCTGAGAAAATCGCGGTGATGGAGACTGCGAAAGCCGTTGCGCGCGGACGCGTGCCTGTGGTGAGCGGCATTGCTGAATTCACTTCGGCGTTTGCCATCGACATGGCCAAAGAAGCTGCACGCATCGGCTTGGACGGCGTAATGGTGATGCCGGCGCTGGTCTATTCATCCAAGCCATTTGAGACCGCAGCGCATTTTCGTGCGGTCGCCAAGGCGACCGATCTGCCGGTGATGGTCTATAACAATCCGCCGATCTACAAGAATGATGTCACGCCTGACATCCTTGCCTCACTCACTGATTGCGACACCATCGTTTATTTCAAGGAGTCTTCCGGCGACACGCGTCGCTTCACCGACCTTCACAACATGGTCGGCGATCGGTTCGTGCTGTTTGCAGGACTGGACGATGTCGTGGTCGAGAGCATCATGGTCGGCGCGGTAGGCTGGGTCTCTGGCCTATCGAATGCCTTCCCGCGCGAAGGCGAAACATTATTCCGGCTCGCGCGTGCAGGCCGCTACACTGAGGCGATGGAGATCTATCGCTGGTTTATGCCACTGCTACATCTGGACGCACGAGCAGATCTGGTTCAATGCATCAAGCTGTGCGAACACATCATGGGACGCGGCACTGCTCTCACTCGACCACCACGACTGGCCTTAAACGCAAAAGAAACGGCAGAAGTTGAAGCGATGATGAAGCACGCGTTGGCGACACGTCCCGCATTGCCTGATGTCGGACTCGGAGAGAAAACCTGATCGGCGTCAGCAGTTAAGCGTTAAGCCTTCTGCTGCAACCACGTCATCACATCCCCCGCCTGCATCGGTCGGCAAACGTGATAACCCTGCGCGTAATCGCAGCCGAACTGCTTGAGTACATTCAGTTCATGATCGGTTTCGACGCCCTCGGCAACAACGCTCATGCCAAGCCGGTGGCCGAGTTCAATCGTTGAGTGGACGATGGCGGCATTTTGCGGATCGTTGTTCATGCCGGATATAAAGGCGCGATCAATTTTTAGTTCATCCAGCGACAGATCCTTGATATACGCCAACGATGAATAGCCGGTGCCGTAATCGTCCATCGATAGCTTGAGGCCCAGCTTGTGAAGCTGCGCCAACGTCTCACGGGCATGCTCCGGGTCTTCCATCAATGCGCTTTCGGTAAGCTCGGCGCAGATCAGCTCGGGTGCCACCGCATACTGTTCCAACTTCGCCATGACGTAGGGAACCAGTTCCTTGTCGAGCAGATCGCGTGCAGAAATATTGATGGAAATTTTCAACGGGCGGCCAGCTGCCTGCCACGCACCGCATTGTGCAATGGCAGAATCGATCACCCAGCGGGTGATCATGCGGATATTGCCGGTCTGTTCTGCAAACGGAATGAAATCTGCCGGCGAAACAGTGCCGCGTGTCGGGTGTTGCCAGCGGATCAAGGCTTCCATGCCCGTCACCGAATTTTTGGCGAAATTGAATTTCGGCTGGTAATAGAGCACCAGTTCGTTCTGGTCAATGGCACGACGTAATTCGCCCAGCAAGCTCAGGTGATCCTGACGGTCTTCCTCGAGCCGCATGTCGTAGGTCGCAAACCCGCTCTTGGCACGTTTGGCGGCGTACATCGCAATATCTGCGCGACGCAGCAGCACATTAGCATCATCACCGTGCTCTGGATAATGAACGATACCAATGCTGGTGCCGACGTCGATTGGCTGTCCCTCGGCAAGGATGGGGGATTCCAGCGACTGGCGTATTTTGTGCGCGACCGTGCGGGTGCGTTCCGGATTTCCAGATGGCAGCAGGATGGCAAACTCATCGCCCCCCAGTCGCGCAACGGTGTCGGATTCGCGAAGCACGCCGCGCAAACGAACTGCCACCTCTTTCAGTACCAGGTCGCCAACCGGATGGCCGAGCGTGTCATTAACGTATTTGAAGCGATCAAGATCCAGCATCATCACGCCGCCAGGTTGGCGATTTCGCTTGGCCAGCATTAGCGCTTGTGTGAGGCGATCATGAAACATGGCGCGATTGGGCAAACCAGTCAAGTGATCCTCGAACGCAAGTCGGAGATTTTCCTTTTCACGCAGCGCAATGCCTTCGAGCATGTGATTGAAGCTCGATGCCAGCGCGCCGATTTCGCCCTTCTGCGCCAATTCAACTTTCTGCGCGTAATCGCCACCCTGTATGCGCCGCGCGACGCCAGCCAGTTCGTTGATCGGGCGGGTGATATTGCGTGCGATAAGAATACTGCCAATCACAGACAACACAATTGCGACGATGGCCAGCAGCAGAAACGCGCTACCGACACGTTTGAACGGTGCGATGCCTTCGGCAAGCGAGCGCTGCAATACCGCAACAATCTGGGTATCGCCCTGCATTTCGATCAATGCCAGCCGTGCGCCATATTCTTGATCGTCGAGATTCAAGTCAACAGTTCCGCGCCCGGCACCGAGGCTGACCGCAGGCAGTAGCCCGGCGCGAATATTTTCTGGCAATGTCGAGGCATTGACCCGCCACGGTTCGCCCAGACGCTGACTGAGAAACGACACGTCCAGCGCAGTCAATTTTTTCAGGTCATTAGCTGTCTTGTCATCGATGGTAAAGCCCACGCCCACCCAGGCAATCGTCGTGGGCGCATTGACAGGCACGACGACCAGTTGATAAAGACGACCGTCGATAGACACGATGCCGGACGCTTTACCGTTGGCTGCAGCCGCCTTGGTCAGGTGCGAAAAACGAAACGGCTGTGAGCGAGCCTCAGGGTGCAACGTATCGGCCAGCACCATCTGGTTCAGCGAGATGAGTTGCATCACGCTTGCAGAGGCGCGAGCGCCGTGATTGGTGAGCGCCGAGAGAATGGTGGCTGTATCGTTGGTGCCTACGGCTTGCCGAAAACCGAACTCAGAGGCCAGCAAACTGGCGCTCTGCTCAAGTTGATCGCGCTGCTGATCAAGCAATCGCAGGAAAATACGTTCACCGACGTCCAGTTCCTGTCCGATCGTTTCCTTTGCGATCTGATAGTTGGCCGTATTAACGACAAAAAATGCGAGTCCCTGTACCACCACCACGAGTGCGGCGAAGAACACCACAATTCTGGTGCGCAGGCTGTCGAAAGAATCAATGAGTCGCATGCTTGCTGATGACAATCTTGCGTGGTGAGAAAAGGTTGACGCGTTGAATTCGATATCCGGGAAATGCAAGTAACAACATGTGTTGTCGTATAAAACCCCAGCTTGTCATTTTGCAGGTAAACGTCGCACGGAATGCAAAAATTTGTAACTCACTACTTGCGGAGGGCATCGAACATTTGCCTGAAATTAGCCTCAATGTTGGTACGAGGGTCGAGCCTGATTGGTTTTTGGTCAGCCCCCGGCATGATCAACAAAAAACGCTTGCATTACTTTTAACAGCGCCTGCGGCACTTCTTCAGGTATGTAATGGCCGCAGGTTAGCGTATGTCCACTTACCTGGTTGGCCTGATTGGTAACGCGCTGCCAATCGTCGATTGGCTTGAAACAGCGATTCACCACGCCATGTTCGCCCCACAACACATTCACCGGACACGCGATCTTTCTACCCGCAGCCCGATCAGCGCGATCATGCTCCAAATCGATCGACGCTGCCGCACGATAATCCTCGCACATGCCGTGCATGGTGGCGGGATCGCTCACATAGGACAGATAGGCGGCATAAGTTTCTGGCGTAAACGCAGACAATCCGCCGTGTCCCCAGCCGATTTTTTTCTTCAGATAGGTTTCCGGTGCCGCCGCGACCATCGATTCGGGAAAAGGTGTCGGCTGGATCAGAAAGAACCACCACCAGTAGGCGCGCGCGAATTCCATTGATGTCTGCTCATACATCGAGAGTGTCGGCGAAATATCGAGCAGCATGAGTCGCTTAACGGCATCCGGATGATCGATAGCGAGTCGATGTGAGACACGCCCGCCGCGATCATGACCACACAGATAAAACGAAGAAAAACCAAGCTGTCGCATGACTTCCAACTGATCGCGCGCCATTTTGCGTTTGCTGTAATTTGAATGGTCGGTCAATCCGACCGGCTTTTCGCTCTCGCCATAGCCGCGCAAATCGGTCGCCACCACTGTGTAGCGGTCCGTTAGTTCGGGCGCCACGCGATGCCAGATCAGATGCGATTGCGGATAGCCGTGCAGCAGCAATAACGGCGGGCCGCTGCCTTTGACCAGCGTATTGATGTCAACGCCGTTGGCGCGCAATTTCTGCTTGGTAAATCCTGCAAACATAAGCGTTCCTGAAAAATTAAAGCAACTTTCGTAATGCCGTCTTGAGTACTTTGCCGTAATTATTTTTCGGCAACGCGTCGATGAAACGGTATTCCTTGGGACGTTTGAAACGCGCTATTTGTTCCAGACAGAATCGATCCAGTTCAGCCGATACCACCGTCGCGCCCGCACGCGCCACCACAAACGCGACCACGGCTTCACCCCATTCCGCATCGGGCCGACCGACCACGGAAACTTCAGCCACTGCTGCGTGCTGGAGCAATACTTCCTCGATTTCACGCGGATAGATATTTGAGCCGCCGGAAATAATCAAATCCTTGCTTCTATCCATCAATGTGAGAAATCCATCTTCGTCAACGCTGCCCACGTCGCCAGTCCAGAGCCAGCCATCGCGCAGCACCTGCGCGGTCGCGGCAGGGTTATTCCAGTAGCCCAGCATAACGGTGTCGCCTTTTACACAAATTTCACCGACTTCACCCGACATCGCATTTTCCGCATCCTCACAAACGCGTATCTGCACACCGCTATGCGCTACCCCCACAGACGCGAGCCGCGCCTCATGACGCGGGTGACTGCTATCCATGTGATGAAATCTGGACAATGCGCTAATCGTCATCGGACTCTCGCCCTGCCCGTAGATTTGTACAAACTTGTTGCCGAATATATGCAATGACCGCTTGAGATCGGTGATGTACATCGGCCCGCCACCGTAAATAATTGTTTTGAGATTGCGGGTGTCAGTGTCGTGATCAGCAACGAAATCAGTGAGACGCTTCACCATGGTTGGGGCGGCAAACATCGCCGTCCCGGCATGCGTTTTTGTCAGTGCAACTATTTCTGCCGGCTCGAAGCCCTGCGACTCAGGGAACACCTGGCTGGCTCCCCGCAACACATGCGCAAAGTTATACAAACCCGCGCCGTGCGACACCGGGGCGGCATGCAAGATGCAGTCGTTCACGGCAATGCTGTCGACATCGCTAAAGTAATTGAAGGTCATTGCCGCAAGATTACGATGCGTCAGCATTGCACCTTTCGGTTTGCCGGTCGTGCCGCTGGTGTAAAACAGCCACGCGAGGTCGTCCGGTTCGCGCGGCGCGATAGGAGTCGGCGCATCCATTGCCATCGCGACAAATTCGGCGGACTCAAGCACAACTATTCGCAATGCGGCCTGCAATTGGTCGGCCACACCTGAGAGCCCATCCGCCCAGTCCGCCGACGTAAAGCAAACGTTGGCCCCGGCATCAGCAAGAATAAAAGCAGCTTCGCGCGAATGCAATTTTGCATTGATCGGCACTGCCACGCAGCCCGCCCACCAGATCGCATATAGCGCTTCCAGATAGGCGGGGCAGTTGCCAGCCAGCACGGCAATGCGATCCCCCGGCTGGCATCCGAGCTTGTCACGCAGGGCACTCGCGCGGGCGGCGGCACCGCGGGCAAATTGACGATACGACAACGCCGAGCCGGCGCCAGGCACCAACGCGGGATGGTCGGGAAGCGATGTTGCAGAACGGGCTAGCCAGCCAGCGATATTCATAACGTAAAATAGTATTGCATTTCCTGTGTTGCCTATCAAAACACCCTCGAAAGACTTTTCTCCTCGTTGATGTCGCCCCCGCAATTGTCACCACCCGCCCCCGCAACCACGTCGCAAGCATTGCAGTCCGCATTTGTGGCCAGCACCCCCGGATTGTTTGTTGTCCTATGGAGCACCGGCTTCATCGGCATGAAAATCGGTGCGCCATTTGCTGAACCATTTACGTTCATGGGTTTGCGAATGCTGCTGGTGGTATCGATACTGCTAATCATCATTGCGATGTCGCGCGCGCCTTGGCCGCGCAATGCCGCCACCGTCGGGCACATTGCGGTTGCAGGTTTGCTGGTACATGCAACGTATTTGTGCGGCGTGCTGGTTGCGATCCAGATGCAACTGCCGCTCGGCTTTGTGGCGCTTATCGCCGGATTGCAACCGATCCTGACGGCAGTGTTCGCTAATTTATTTTTGTCCGAGAAGCTCAATGCGCGACAGTGGTTCGGCATGGCTCTGGGATTGTCTGGCGTGGTGATCGTGGTGCTGAGCAAATATTCGCTGGGGGCAAACCTGGGCACATCAATCTGGCCCGCACTTGGCTCAGCGACAATTGCGCTGTTTGGCATCACCTTCGGCACGCTCTACCAAAAACATTTTTGCGCGAATATGGATCTGCGCACCGGCGGCGTCATTCAGTATTCCGCCACCGCCCTGCTGCTGTGGGTACTCGCGTTCACGACTGAAACCCGCACCGTGCAATGGACCGGGCAATTTGTCTTTGCGCTGTTCTGGTTGTCGATTGTGCTGTCAATCAGCGCCATCAGCCTGCTTTATCTGTTAATCCGCCGGGGTGCAGCGTCCAAAGTGGCCAGCCTGTTTTTCCTCACGCCATCGGTCACCGCCGTGATGGCGTTCGCGCTGTTCGGCGAATCGCTGAGTTGGTTCGCTGTTGCCGGTTTGCTTGTGTCAGCGGCGGGTGTGGCGCTAGTCATGCGTGAAAAAACGTAAACCCTAGAATTGGAGAGGCTCCGTGAGCATAAATGCCCCATGAACCTCACCAGTGCTAGTGTTTTACATTCTTTAACAGCTTGCGGGTGCGGGCCTGATAAAATGCATTTCACTACGAGGAGTCCGAAAATTAAGCATGCGCAATCTTGAACAACAGATCACCCAATATGCGGCCTATCATCGCGACCGCCGTAACATCGCCACGCATTTTGTTGGCGTTCCGATGATCGTTTTTTCTGTCGTGTTGGCGCTCGTGCCGTGGACGATCTTTGGCGTCAACACCGCACTGATTGTTGTTGCCGCTGCCGCCATTTACTATCTGATTCTGGATCTTGCGCTCGGCACAGCAATGCTCGTGTTCCTGTTTTTCTTCTGCTACCTCGCCTCGGTTTATGTCAATGCGCGCGTGGGCCACGCCGGTGTCGTGATGGGGATGGCGGCGTTCCTGTTCATTGTGGGCTGGGTGATCCAGTTTATCGGCCACAAGTTTGAAGGCATGAAGCCCGCGTTCACCGACGATGTGATGGGACTGGTGATCGGACCTTTGTTCATCATGACCGAAGTATTTTTTATGCTGGGCCTGAAGACGACATTGAAAAAATACGTCGAAGCCCGCGTCGGCCCGCTATTAGCGGCACGCAACGGCGCGCCGATTGGCCCGGGAAACCCCAGGGAAGCAACATCTCCTGCCTCGCGGGCATGATCGAGGCATGAGCAGCACGCCTGCAACACTAGATGCACCTGCCACACTCGCCACGCTTACTCTGGCGCGCGAGCTAATTTCGCGCCGCTCGATTACGCCCGATGACGCGGGCTGTCAGGAACTTATCATCGAACGCCTGACACCGTTGGGCTTCCAGTTCGAACGCATCGAGCGAGGCGGCGTCACCAATCTTTGGGCGCGCCGTGGCACCGCCAAACCAATCGTCTGCTTTGCCGGCCATACCGATGTCGTGCCGACCGGTCCGCTCGACAAATGGCACACCGATCCATTCATGCCAGCTGAGCGCGATGGAAAACTCTATGGACGCGGTGCCGCCGATATGAAAACCGGCGTCGCAGCATTTGTGACGGCAACTGAGGCTTTCGTCTCCGCGCATCCAGATCATGCGGGCTCGATTGCATTGCTCATCACCAGCGACGAGGAAGGCCCGGCCATCAATGGCACGGTGCGCGTGGTGGAGTGGCTGAAAACACAAAATACACGCATTGATTACACCATCGTCGGTGAGCCCTCCTCCACCAAATATTTCGGTGACACCATCAGGAACGGCCGTCGCGGTTCGCTCTCTGCGCGTCTGGTCGTAAACGGTGTGCAAGGCCACATCGCATATCCGCATCTGGCCGAAAACCCGATCCACCTGTTTGCGCCAGCGCTTGCTGAATTGAGCGCCACCGTTTGGGATACAGGCAACGACTATTTTCCGGCGACATCATTTCAGGTGTCCAATATCAATGCCGGTACCGGCGCATTCAACATCATCCCCGGCATCATCGATGTCTATTTCAATTTTCGTTTTTCTACCGCGAGCACGGTGGCGAATTTGCAATCACGCACCGAAGATATTTTAAAGAAGCATGGCCTGGCCTTTGACATCACCTGGACTCTGGGCGGAAAACCGTTTCTCACTGCACGCGGCAATTTGGTCGAAGCGCTGATCAAGGCGGTGCAGGAGGTCGCAAACGTAACGCCGCAACTTTCCACGGCAGGCGGCACCTCCGACGGACGCTTTATCGCCGAGATTTGCGACCAGATCGCCGAGTTCGGGCCGATCAATGCGAGCGTGCACAAGGTCGATGAATGTGTGGCGCTGGATGATATTTCGCGTTTGCACGATGTATATTTTCATACGCTGGAAAATTTGTTGTTGCCCGCTCAATTGTCCATAAGTGACCATGCCAACCTCCCCCAGCGATCTGTTTGACCTTGCCCGGCGTGAACTTGTCACGGTGCGCGACCTGATACGGTTTGCGGTGAGCGTATTCAACGGTGAGAAATTATTTTTTGGTCACGGCTCAGCCGATGCATTCGACGAGGCGGCATATCTGGTCTTGCATACGCTTAAGTTGCCACCGGATAAGTTAGAGCCTTTTTTCGATGCCCGACTCACGTCATCCGAACGCGATGCGGTGCTGAATGTGATTGAGCGCCGAGTGAAAGAGCGCATCCCGGCGGCCTATCTCACCAATGAGGCGTGGCTGGGCGAATATAAATTTTATGTCGATCAACGCGTCATCGTGCCGAGGAGCTTCATCGCAGAATTGCTGCGCGAAGAACTGGCGCCCTGGGTCGAGGACCCTGACGCGATTGAACGTGCGCTCGACCTCTGCACCGGCTCTGGCTGCCTCGCCATTCTCACGGCGCTCACATTTCCGCATGCAGTCGTCGATGCGGTTGATCTTTCCGCTGACGCGCTTGAAGTCGCGCAGCGCAATATCGATGATTACATGCTCACTGATCGTGTCGAGCCGATCCGGTCAAATATGTTCGAGGAACTCGGCGAGAGCCGTTACGATCTGATCATTTCCAACCCGCCGTATGTCACCGCGAAATCGATGTCTGCGTTGCCGCAGGAATATCTGCGCGAACCTGAAATGGCGCTTGCCAGCGGCATTGATGGGCTCGATCATGTGCGCGTGATTCTGCGCGAAGCACCGAACTATCTTAATGAACGTGGTTTGCTGGTCGTCGAAGTCGGCTTTAATCGTGACGACATGGAAGCCGCATTTCCAGATCTGTCACTGACGTGGGCTGAGACCAGCGCGGGAGACGGCGTGGTGTTTTTGATCACGCGCGAAGAATTAATTTCGAAGGCAATATAGCCGCACAAAGCGACGCGCATTCGACACAGCGAACTTCAATTCACCCGCGCGATCGTTGCTTCTGCCGAAAACGCCATATAGCGCTCTCTGGCAAGCGTCGCAATCTGCCCCACCAGCAACGTACGCGATTCATAGCGGATACACGGCGTGACTTTGCCGAAATTGCCCGTGTTGAAAATTTCAGCTGCCGATTCCAGTTCTGACGGCTGTACCGCTCGCTCCTCAACGATCACGCCTTCGCGCGCGAGCAGGCCGATCACGCGCGCACGGGTGATGCCGGAAAGAAATGTGCCGTTTGGCGCCGGGGTGACGACCTTGCCGCTCTGCGTCACGAAGAAAATATTGGCAGTTGCGAATTCGGCCACCAGTCCCTTGCTGTCGCAAACGACAGCGTTGTCAAAACCGCGATCTTTCGCTTCGCGCAACGCACGCGTTGAGTTCGGATACAGGCACGAAGCCTTCGCGTCGGTCGGTGCCATCGACGCATCAGCACGACGCAACGCTGAAAGACACGCCGAAAAACCGGTGAACGGTGGCATCGGCGCGTCAAATAGCGTGAGTGCAAATCGGGATTTTTCCGCAACCGGAATGAGTAAGCCATCAGTCGCAAATACGAGCGGACGAATGTAGAGTTCCGCGTCTGCCGGGAATTTGCTGATCCCTTGCAGACACAGCGCTGTCATTTCCTCAACGGTGTGCGGGCAGATCATGCCTAAACTTGTCGCTGAACGTACAACCCGCTCAAGGTGCAACTTCAGGTCAGGCACCTGACCGCGAATGGAACGCGCACCATCGAACACCGACGAGCCGAGCCACACGCTGTGGTCCATCGCACCAAACAAAGGAACATTGCCTTCGGCCCAATGGCCATTGAAGTACGTCAGGTACATTTTTTTATTCTCAAATGGAGCAGCACCATACGGTGCCGCTTGACTAAGGTTTCTTTGCGTTGTCCGTACTTAAGCCAGGCGACCGGACCCGCGACAGCGATTCAATATTTTGATCCAGACGCAATGCAATCACAGGCTCGTCGGCTGTGCGTGGGGGAATAGATACTGCGGCCGGCGTCTGCTCGACACGATTTGCCGCCACTGGCACCGAGGCAGGCAGTTCGACCGGTTCAGGAGGTGTTCTGAAAAAATAACCCGCGCTAGCACCCACAACCAATGCCAGTGCGGCGACAACGCCAACCCGCGACGATTTTGCCGCACCTTGCTTGCCGCTGTAATGAGCGCTGACCTGGGGCGTTTTCGCGGCTTGCGCGCTGGCGTTTGTCTTGGCAGCCAAATCTTTACGCTCACCAGATATCGCGGACAATAATTTCTCAGTTTCAGCCCGTGCGCGCGTTGCATCTTTTGCCTCTGCCTCAGAAGTGGCGCGAATTTTCTCAGCCTCTAGTGCCTGCTTCTCTCGCTCTATGCGCTGCAATGCCGCCTGTTTCGCGGCAGCTTCGGCTTCGCTGCGTTTTCGCGATACATCTGCCATCGCTTTTTCGACGGTACTTTTCTCGGCTGCAATACGCGACCCCGATTCTGCCTGCTCGGTCTTGGTTTGTGCTGCCAGCAATGCAGCTTCCTCGGCGAGT
>JANOQY010000157.1:0-12542 GCA_031414995.1 Betaproteobacteria bacterium | reverse complement strand
CCAGAGCCAGCACCACTGTTGATTTCTGCAACAGCACGCACAGCCAATAATACCGCTGCAAACGCGCCGAAGGAATTGACGCCCAGACAGATGGCACGCAACGTGTTTGCGGCAAAGCAGGCTAGCCCCGATTTGCCAAGTGAACCGAAAGGCAAACTAAAATGGATAGTGCCTTTCGTTGGAATTGCGCTCGTCATTGGCGGCGCGGGCGGTTGGTACGTGTGGAACGAAATCAAACGTGTCACCCCAACGGTGGCGCGCTTACCGCCACCACCAGCTGTTTTACCAAAAGCGGCACCCAATACGGGCCAGCTGGGGGTCAAACTAGCGACGACGGCTGAACAGATTGCGGTGAAGGTTCAAGAAGCCCCATTGCCACCGCTGTTGCCGCCTCCTGCCGCCGAGTTGCCTGCGTCGAAAATGCCAGCGCTCCCTAAATTGGTGGGTGAGCGCACGCTCACGGCGCGTGAGTCACTCGCAAACAAACTGAGAGACGCGCCGATTGCAAAGGAAGCGCCAACCGGATTGAGGCTCGCGCGCTCATCCGAGCAACCTCGGCTCAACCCCGATCTCGCGAGTGCTTACCGGTCGCTTGTAAGCGGCGATTACGCGGGAGCGCGGACACTTTATGCCAAGCTGGTACTGGCTGAGCCGCTAAACGTCGATGCCCAACTAGGCTTGGCTACAGCGGCGGCGCGCAGTGGTGACAGGTCAGCCGCAATCCAGCATTATCGACAGGTTTTAGCACTTGACCCACGCAATGGTCTGGCGACAATGGGACTGGTCGCGCTCAATGAGGGTGCGCCCTCGGCCGCTTTGGAAATTGAACTCAGAACACTGATCGGGCGCAACCCGGATGCCGCCCCGCTTCAATTCGCGTTAGGCAATATTTTTGCGAGTCAAGAGCGCTGGACCGAGGCACAGCAAGCCTATTTCGAAGCCTTTCGAATCGATTCAGGAAACCCGGACTATTTATTCAACCTCGCGGTGAGCCTCGATCAGTTGCGCCAACCAAAACTTGCGCTCGACTACTACCGAAAAGCGGAAGGCGTCGCGATGACAAAAGGGGGCGGGCAATTTGACCGCAACACAATCGCCAAGCGCATCAGGGAGCTCAGCGGTGAGACAGGGCGCAATAATTGACCTTGGCATGGCCCGGGTATGCTCTACAAAGCTCAACTTTCAGCCCAATTGCGACATCACAACAGATCGGCTTGATACAATCTGATAGCAATTCGATGAAGATGAAGCAAGCAGCTCAATGACATATCAAACGCCAAACACATGAATCAAATGACCCCGCCGATTACGCAGCTCCCGCTTGGGCAGACATTGCTTGGGCGCGGCGTTATTTCGCAGGATCAGTTAAATATTGCGCTGACGGAGCAGCGCAAATTCAAGACGCCACTCGGAAAAATTCTCGTTCGGCTGGGCTTCGTCACAGAAGCAACGATTCGCGACACCCTCTCTGAAAGTCTCGGCCAAGTCGCGATTGATCTGTCGAACACAATTATCGACCACGCGGCATTGTCGATGGTGCCCAAAGACGTGGCGCGCCGTTATCAGGTATTGCCAGTTGACTACGACGCGCAGACACGCAAGCTGCTACTTGCAGTGGCGGATCCGTCCAACGTGGTGGCACTTGACCAGATTCGGGCGCTGATCAAGGATGATGTTCGTATCGAACAAGTGCTTGCGCGCGAATCCGATATTTCCATCGGCATTGAGCAGCATTACGGGTTCGAACTGTCGATCGACGGAATCTTGAATGAAATCGAGACGGGCGAGATCGACTATCAAAGTATCACCACCGATTTTGAGGAATACAGCCAGCCAGTAGTGCGACTCGTGGATGCGTTGCTAAGTGATGGTGTCAAGCGAGGTGCTTCCGATATCCACTTCGAGCCAGAGCAGGGCTTCCTGCGCATTCGCTACCGCATCGATGGCGTGTTAAGACAAATTCGCTCACTGCATAAGAATTACTGGTCAGCGATGGTGGTTCGATTGAAGGTGATCAGCGGCATGAACATCGCCGAATCAAGGGCACCGCAAGATGGCCGCATATCACTAACGCTGTCGGGGCGCTCAATCGATTTTCGTGTTTCAGCACAACCGACAACGCACGGCGAGAATGTGGTGCTACGTATTCTCGACCGGCAAAAAGGCATCGTTGCTCTGGAAGATTTGGGCCTGCAAGAGAACGAGCTCAAAATGCTGCGCCTGATGATTGCGCGCCCTGAAGGCATCATCCTCGTCACTGGTCCAACAGGCTCCGGCAAAACCACCACGCTCTACTCGATCCTGAATCACGTCAACACCGAGGGCGTCAACATCATGACGCTGGAAGACCCGGTGGAATATCCGATGGCGATGATCAGACAAACCTCAGTAAACGAGGGCGCCAAACTCGATTTTGCAACCGGCATTCGCTCGATGATGCGCCAGGATCCAGACGTGATTCTGGTCGGCGAGATACGTGATCAGGAAACCGCCGAGATGGCGTTTCGCGCGGCAATGACAGGGCATCAGGTTTATTCAACCCTGCACACCAACTCAGCAATAGGCGCGATCCCGCGACTGCAAGATTTGGGCGTACTGCCGGATATTATGGCCGGCAACATTATCGGGGTCGTTGCGCAGCGCCTGATGCGTCGCTTGTGCGAGCGCTGCAAGGAACCCTACCACCCGGATGATCCGATGACACGCCGCGTTCTTGGTGTCGATACCGAGTGGCAGGGAGAAATATTTCGTTCGGTCGGCTGCGATCATTGTGACAACACGGGTTACAAAGGCCGAGTTGCAATTATGGAACTGTTCAAGATGGACGGTGAAATGGATGAACTAATCGCGCGTCGCGCGACGGGCCGGGAACTTCGCGAAGCCGCACGCAAGACTGGTTTTCGCACACTGGCCGAGGACGCGGTTTCGCGGGTCATCGATGGGCAAACTAGTCTCGATGAAATCTCTCGAATCGTCGACCTGACTGACCGGGTAGCGTAGGCAAAACGCCATGGCCTCATTTTCGTATCGCGCCATCGACGAAGCCGGACAGATCATGTCTGGCAACATCGATGCGACCAATTCCGTTGACCTTGAGTTGCGATTGCGGCGCGTAGGGCTTGACTTGATTACCTTCGAGTCAATCAAAAAATCTGCGTTAATGCGGTCGAGCAAGGTAACGCGCAAAGAGTTGATCACGTTTTGTTTTCACCTCGACCAATTAATGCGCGCAGGTGTGCCGATAATCGAGGCGCTGGCTGACTTGCGCGACACCGTCGATAACCCCGGCTTTAAGCAGATCCTTGGTGGCATTCTTGAGGATATCGAGGGCGGATTAAAGCTATCGGACGCGATGGCCAGTCATCCGCAAGCGTTTGATCAGGTTTTTATTGCGCTAATCCGTACCGGTGAACAGGCCGGACAATTACCGGAGGTATTGTCGAAGCTCGCCGAGAACCTCAAGTGGCAGGATGAACTTGCCGCGCAAGTAAAGAAAGCAATGATGTATCCGATTTTTGCGGGCACCGTGATATTCGGCGTCGTGTTTTTATTGATGGTGTTTCTGGTGCCGCAACTTGGCGTGACGATGAAGGCCCTCACACCAAATCCTCCCGCATCAACGATGGCGCTGATCGCAATTTCTGCGGTGATGAAACAATACTGGTATCTGTTCATCGGTGGACCCATCGTGGCTATCGTGGCGCTGATCATCATTGTCAAAACCAACGATAACGCCAAGTATCGCGTGGACGGGCTCATGTTGAAACTACCGATCATGGGGCCGGTGCTCAACAAGATTATTTTGGCTCGGTTCTCCACTTACTTTGCACTCATGTATCAATCGGGGCTCGCCGTGCTGGACTGCATTCACGTCTCTGAGAAAATTGTCGGCAACCGCGTCATCGAAGAAGGTTTGGTGCGTATTGGCCGGGAAATCAACGACGGCACCGGTATCACGCAGGCATTCCAGAATGTTCGGCTGTTCCCACCACTGGTATTGCGCATGCTGAAAGTAGGCGAGACCACTGGCGCACTGGACACGGCGCTATTGAATGTCAGCTATTTCTACAATCGCGAAGTCAAGGAAACGATGGGCAAGTTGCAGGAAATGATCCAGCCACTGCTTACGGTGGTGCTCGGTGGCGTGATGATCGGCATTCTTGTGACGATTTTTCTGCCGATGTACGACGTCATCAGCAAGATCAAGTTTTAGCAGAGAGCCGTGGCAAAACAATTCCTCTATCTGACGAACGACAAGCTAGTCGCCTTAGTCTGGAAGGGTGGCGCTATTGTTGAACGTGACGTTTTCGGGTCAGCCGAGCTTGCGTCACCTGCATTCACTCAGTACATCGCCAAACATCGGGACATCTCGACGTATGTCATCACCGATCTTATCGAGGAAGATTTCCGGCTAGATACTGTCCCGCATCTGCGCGGCAATGATCAGGACGCAGTAATGGGGCGAAAGTTGGCGCAGCTTTACCGCGCAAGTCCATTCCGCCACGGCATTATTCAGGGACGTGAGCCAGAAGGGCGCCGCGATGACAAAGTGCTCTATCACGCTGTCACCAATCCGGAACTGCTGAAGCCTTTGCTTGCAACTCTCGAAAGTGCAAATGTGCCGCTGGAGGGCATTTACTCGTCAGCGGTTCTTTCTGGTCGGTTGCTGCAAGCGCTTAACGCCTTCTTTAAGCACACGCTACTCGTCACCATCGTGCCGGATTTTGGATTGCGCCAAACCTATTTCCAGAACAAGCAAATCAAATTCAGCCGCCTCACCCCGATCATTTTCGACGACGGTCAACCGGTTGGGCAGTTGATCGCAGCCGAAACCAGCCGGACTTGGCAATATCTGGATAGCCTACGTTTCTTTGCCAGCGGCGAAACACTGGAGGTCGCGATACTGGTGCATGCGCGTGATCGGCAAATGGTGACCGATGCAATCCGTACTTATCCGCTGATTCAATATCGTTTTCTGGATATTGATGAGGTCGCCGCAAAACTAAAACTAAAACCTGCACCAGTGTCTTCGCACGCTGAAGAACTGCTGGTCCATCTTTACGCGCAGGGTCGCGTTGAGAATCATTTTGCAACGTCTGAGCAACGACGATTTGGCATGTTCAAGCGGGCACGCTTTGGCTTGTTTGCGTTAACCGCCGGGATCCTGCTGGCTGGATCCGCAGGCGCTGCCTTCAATCTCTACCAAGCCAGTAAAATTTCCAGCGAAATAGACCGCCGCACCGATCTGACAAAGCCACTGCAGGCTGAGTATCGGACGGTCGTCAACGAAATCAGCAAACAAACCGCCGCTTCCGAAACGGTGCGCGACGCCAGCGGTTTTTTCAATCAATATATGCGCCCCGCAACGGCCGCACCAGGCGATTTTGTGCGTGAATACTCACAAGCATTCGCGGAGTTTCCCAATATCCAACTTCTGCAACTCGTGTGGGTGCCAGCCAACGATGCCACTGTTACGCCGTCGTACACGGCCTCCACGCCAGTCGGGGCAAGTGCATTGCAATCCGCAAGCAAGGCAGGCAACGCCACCGCAGGCGGTGCCGCGCCAAACGTGCCAGCGCCACCACCCCAAGCAGCCCAGCCAGTGAACGAGCTGGATCCGCCTTTGTCCGATGCCAAGTTCCAGACACTGATTGTTGAAGCGGCAGTCAGCCCTTTTGATGGCGACTACCGGAAAGCGACTAACGACATCAATTTATTGGTTGCGCGGATTAATCAGATACCTGGTGTGACGGCAACCACACTTACAGAGCCGCTAGACGTCGGCACAAAAGCCGCGATCACTGCCATCGACAACGCGCAGCCGGTAACGCGAGCGGATGCGCGCTTTGTACTCAAGCTGGTGCGCACGATGAAAGCGCCCAGAAAATGATATTCACCCGCGCTGGATTTAGTGCGCTGAAATTTGCCTACATTGTGTTGTTGGCAGGGATAGGCGTTGCCGCATTCCTTGTCGTTGGCAGTTACTTTTATTGGCAAAGTGAAAAGAAGAATGACCAGCAAAGCCAACGGTCACTGCAAGAGCTTCGTGCACGACTATCAACTGCGCAGCGCGACCGCGACGATTTGCGCGGCTCGGAAGACACATATAAAGCAATTGTTGCGCGCGGCGCGTTCCTGCCCGAGGAGCGGTTCGATCTTATCGAAGCACTCGCGGCGCTCAAAAAACGCCATCGGCTTGTTTCACTTGGCTACGAAGTGGCACCGCAACGGCCATTGCGTTTGAATGCCGGCGCGTCATACCCCGGGGTAAATTTATTGGCAAGCCGCGTTAAATTGAAAATCCGTGCTTTTCATGATGCCGATCTCGTCGCTTTTCTGGATGAGTTTCCGCGCTTGCAACGTGGATTTTTTCCGCTTGATCGATGCGCCGTGAAGCTCATCGCAGCCCCGGTGGCCGCAGTCGCTGCATCCAACATCGCGCCTGACGATGATGACGTCATTGCACAACCCGCCCGTAACACGACAGCGCCGCCGAGCCGGCCCACCGCCATCATCAGTCCGGCGATGTCGCTGGAAGCGGAATGTTCGCTCGAATGGATCACGCTGCAAAGCAAAGGCCCAGCACCCCCGGTTTCTTCGCCTAAGCCAATTGGGAGACCGCAATGATGCGCTTAAAAGTCAGCCGTACGCTTGCTTGTTTCGCCATCGCGCTCTGCATGCCCATGATAGCCGCGAGCCAAACCCCAGCCGCGACTGCTCCGCTACCGCCAACCACGCAAAAGTCTGATATTGAAATGCCAGATGCAAAATCTGACACCGCCAAAGGCCTCGAAGGCAGATTATTTTTCTCTGCCGAACAACGCCAGCGAATGGACAATGCGCGAAAACGCGGATTGGTTTCAAACGACGATGGCCAATTGATGGAGCCACCAGCGTCAATGCTCAATGGATTTGTTAAGCGCAGCGATGGCAACACAGCGGTGTGGGTAGACGGCGTGCCGCGCTGGAATGCGAAGAGTGGGAGCACGGCAGGTTTAATGCCGACAGACGTAGGTGGACCGGCTGGATATTTGAAATCGACTAACGTTGAGACGCCTGTGCTGTCTGTGAAGCCTGCTGCGCGTGGAAAGAAGGTTACGACACCTCGCGTTAAGAAATCTGGCGCAAAGAAAAATACGAAGCCTCGACTTCTACAATAGTGTCGATCCTTTGAATCTGAAAACGCTTCGTATCACACCCAAGAAATTTGCCAAAAATGGCGGGTTTTTTTTGTTGTTGGTTGTACTTTCGCTCTTAACAATTGGCGGAGCGATTTTCCTCGTTGGGTTAGGCGCTGGGGCTACAAACGCTGACCGGTCTGCAAAAATTCGGACAACTTCAGGCGACACATTGGCACAAAGTAAGCTTGCGCTTCTTGGATATTTTGTTCGAGAGACAAGCGGTGGGAATGGCTACCGACTAGGCAATTTCCCGACACCTGACAGCTTGGCTGATAGCCAATATAGTGGCAATAGCGACGGTGATAGATGTCTTTCAAATATTGGGACAGGACTTCCGCCAGTAGTAGGAAGTAGTGCTAACAAACGCTGCTTGGGAAAAATCCCCTGGAGAGACCTTGCGCTTGACCTTGGTGTGGTCGATGCAAATGACCCGTTGGGGCGCGTACCTTGGCTTGGGGTATCAGCAAATCTAAGCTACTGGGATCAGTGCCTGAATATTGTGAATTCCGAGGTCTTGAATTTTTCGTATACGGCTTTCAATTGCCCGGTACTTCCAACTCTGTCGACGTCGCTTCCGCATCCTTGGCTCACAGTACGAAATGAGACCGGAGCGATTCTGTCTGACCGCGTGGCCGCTATATTGATTTTACCCGGTGCACCCATTACGACTGAAACAAGAACTCAATCAAGGGCCACAACAAATCCTACCCAGATTTCGGATGGACAAGTCGCCGACTATCTGGATTCAATTCGCCTACCGCTAGGTTGCAGTGCGACCTGCACGACTACTTATGATAACGCCGGCTTGAACAATCAATTTATTTCAATCCCAATCGGAACTCGCTACCCAGCCAACTCGGAAGATGTGGCTAAACGAAATCAAGCCATCGCATTTAATGATGTTGTCATCTACATCACAATTGATGAGCTAATGCCAATTCTCGAGCGACGGGTGCTGGCTGAAATGACGTCTGCAATGCGCGATGTAAGCGGCGTAGCGCCCAAAAAGAACATTGGTTATCCGTGGGCCGCGGCGTTTATATCCCCAACAAACTACGCCAGTTTCAATTCGCAACCGCTCTCATTGGTAGGGCTTTTCCCGTTCTTTGTAAATACCGAAAGCCCGGCGCCGCCGGGGGGTTATCCTTCATATCAGACCGCCCTTGACTGGACCGTGACCGGATTGTCCAATCCCACTAGGACTTGCGTACAAATTCAGTCGACGCCGAGCGCTATGTGGATAAATACGAGACAAAGAATCACTTCTGCTGTTGCGGCGGCGGGATCATTGCCGTTGGCAAGTTCCAGTTGTACATGGAGCGGTGTTTCGGCGCTCTATTGCAACGGAACAAGTACCGCCGCGCTGACCTCGTCTTACACCCTTTTTGCAACATTGTCTCGTTGCAATGCAGGTACTCCCAATTCAGGCACGACAAATTACACGCGCCAGCGGACGATTACCCTCGCTGCCAATGCCACCTGTACGAGCACCCCTGTCTCTACATATTCGCCGGCGAGCGCAACTCAGCCACAGCGTTGGACTTGGACATGTCCCTCCGTTCTTTCCAGTAGCGTTTTTTTAGTCGATGTGAACGATCAATTCACAACGACACCGCTTGCGGCGACTGGCGCTGCATCATTTAATGCGGCAAGTCGGGCAGTTACTACAACTACGCGGTATCAACCGCTCATGCCGTATTGGTTTTATCAAAACGAATGGTACAAAACAGCCATGTACGGACTGTCGCCATCAAAAGCGCCGTCGGCAGGCTCAACCGACTGTGGTGCAGCAACCACGCTAACAGTGGGCGGAACCTCGGTTTCGACCGCAGTGGCAGTACTCGCCGGAAGTCGCTTGCCGAGCCTTCCTGCAACGCCGACACAAACAAGGCCCTCAGGAGTCGTCACGAATTATCTTGAGGGGCCTAACGCTACTGCGGCGACCAACTGCACCTTTGCTGCAGCTAGGACGCCCGTGAACAACGGTTACAATGATCAGCTAATTGTGTTTGAGCCCTGATTCCATGAGAATCGAACGTGGTTTTAGCTTGGTCGAGATTGCTGTTGTGATGCTCATCATTTCCATATTGTTGGCAATCGTCGCGGTTCCCCTCGCGACGCAGATCGAACAGCGTCGGACAGAAGAAACACAAAAGCAACTCGAAACGATCAAAGAGGCGCTGATCGGCTTTGCAATTGCAAGCGGACGACTTCCCTGCCCGGCAACTGCTGCCAGCAACGGCGCCGAGTCATTCGTTCCAGTAACGGGAAACGCCACCAACGGAAATTGCCAGCAATTTGTCGGGTTCGTACCGGCTGTCACGTTAGGACTGAGTCCGGTAGATAGCAATGGGTTTGCAGTTGATGCTTGGGGAGTAACTCAAAATAGAATTCGTTACGGCGTATCGAGTCGAACCGTTACTGCCGGCACACCGACGGCCTGTACGACGACTGTGGCAAACCCAATTTTGACGAGTATTAATGGCATGCGAAATGCATCGATGGGTTGTTTGGCGGATACATCAAATGCCGTTGCGATGCTCACGATTTGTTCGGTCACCCCAACTGGCACTGCCGGTACCGCAACTGCTTGTACTGCTACCCTGACTAATAAAGCGCCTTTCGTATTGCTTTCACTCGGAAAGAATGCAGTGAGTGGCGGTACCGGCACCGATGAAGCGCACAATGTTGATGCAACAGACTTTTACTTTGTTTCACACCCACCAACGCAGGCAGGGTCTGCGAGTGGTGAGTTCGACGATATCGTCACATGGGGTTCGCTCAACACCCTCTTCGCCCGCATGGTGCAAGCAGGGAAATTACCATGAGTAACTTAATTCTCTCTCTGCTCCAACACAAATCCCGCCCCAGCATCCCGCCCCAGCACCTTCACCAAATACGGCATCACGTCCTGCAATGTTTTGTGCAGCGTCCACGGCGGATTGAGGATAAAAAGCCCACTGCCGCGCATGCCGAACCCATCTTCAGCAGGCGCGTTGACAGAAAGCGCAACGTGCAGCCAGTTTTTTGCGGGCAGGGTCTTTAGCATGGTTGGCAGGCGCTGGCTATCGGCACGCGAGAGCTGCGGATACCAGAGCATGTAAGTGCCGGTGGCAAAACGTGTCAGCGCATCTTTTAGTGCGAGCACCACAGCGCTGTAGTCCCCTTTGTCTTCAAATGATGGATCGATCAGCGTCAGGCCGCGGCGTGGCAATGGCGGCAAAACGGCTTTGAGGCCCGCGTAACCATCAGTTGGCGCAATGATAGTGCGACGTAGCGCCGCTGCGCCCAAAACGCGAAAGTTATCCTTCAGTAGCTCGCTGTCGCTGCTGTGCAGCTCGAACAGGCGCAAGCGATCTTGCGAACGCATGAGACGTTGCGCAATCCACGGTGAGCCAGGGTACGCGCGCAATTTGCCTTCAGGATTGAGCTCGCGCACGAGGTTGACGTAATCGGCCAACGGTGCGGGCAAGTCTTTTCGGGTCCAAAGCCGACCGATGCCGTCGACGTGCTCGGAAAGCTTTGTCGCGTAACCGGTGTCGAGTGCGTACACACCCGCACCCGCGTGTGTGTCCACGACCCAAAACGGCGTTTCCTTTTCGCTGAAGTAACGAATCAATTCAACCAGCAGAAAGTGCTTTAGAACATCGGCGTGGTTACCGGCGTGGAAGGCGTGGCGATAGCTGAGCATGGTTCAATTGTGGAGGCTTTTGTCTAAGGCGATGAGCGTATCAGGAGTTTCGGGGTGTTTGTGGGCGTTTGGAGCGGGGCCGTATCTGCTGACGGCCAGAACGATATTAGAATAATTGGTTGAACCCTAGCACCCGCGCGCCTTTCAGGCACAAATTCTGCCAGACACCTCGCCAATGCTAGGGTTTCGATTTCCATTGGGCGGGCACCTTTCTCATGACTACAAAGCCTAGTCCACCTTGCGTCGCAAATCGCTTTCCGCTTATAATTCAAGGCTTTCATGCTTAGGCAGGGAATAGTTACCGGTTCGCAACCGGCCCGTTATCCGTTCTCAACGGATTGTTAAACCGGCTCAGGGGTCAAACCCGGCTCAAAGCCAAACAGGAGAAACTCAATGGTAGTTATTCGCTTGTCGCGCGGTGGCGCGAAGAATCGCCCTTTCTACAATATCGTCGTTGCTGACTCACGCAATCCGCGTGATGGTCGCTTCGTCGAGCGCGTGGGTTTTTACAACCCACTGGCCAAAGAGGGCGAAGAAGCTGTCCGTATTTCGATGGATCGCCTCACATATTGGCAGGGCAAAGGCGCGCAGGCGTCCGATACCGTGATGCGTCTGGTCCGCAAGCACGGCAAAAAAGTCGTCGCCGCAGTTTAGCTCTGTGCGGCAGTTGCCGCTAAATAGAGCTGCTTCAGATTAAGTTAAGAAAATGGAAGACGTCGTCGTCATGGCGCGAGTCGCCGGTGCGTTCGGCATCAAGGGCTGGCTCAAACTACATACTTTTACCCAGTCCCCCGATAGCCTCGATGCATATGCGTCCTGGCTTTTGAGGGGCAGCAAGGGTTGGGAAGAGTTTGAGCTGGAAGATTTTGCGGTGAATGTCAAAGGTGTCGTTGCCAAGCTTAAAGGCTGCGATGACCGGACCGCGGCAGAAAATCTTGCGAAACGTGACATCGGTATTCCCCGCGATGCACTCGAAGATGCGGCCGATGGCGAAGTGTTCTGGTTTGATTTGATCGGCTGCGATGTGGTGAACACGGTAGGCGAAAAGTTCGGCAAGGTTGAAACACTGCTGGAGACCGGTGCCAACGATGTGCTGGTTGTGAAGCTGGGGACGGAGGAAATACTGATCCCTTACGTGGACGAAGTGATTTTGAACGTGGATCGTGAAGCAAAACTGATCACGGTCAATTGGACGCGAGATTTTCAGTGACGGCGCGGGTGACGAAGAAAATCAGCGTCATCACCCTGTTTCCGGAGATGTTCGACGCGATTGCAGATTTTGGCGTAACGCGCCGTGGGCTGGATGAAAAAGCGTGGCAGCTTGAATGCTGGAACCCGCGTGATTTTGCAGTAAATGCGTACAAAACTATCGACGACCGACCCTATGGTGGTGGCCCCGGGATGGTGATGATGGCGGAGCCGTTGAATGCAGCGCTGGATGCAGCAATAGAGAAGCAAGTGGCCGACGGTGTCTTGAGGCCAAAAGTGGTTTACGTGACACCTCAAGCGAAACCAATGACGGATGCAGCCATCCGTGAATTGGCGAGTGAGGATGGACTGGTATTTTTGTGTGGCCGGTACGAAGGCATCGACGAGCGGCTGATTCAGGCGCGAGTGGATGTGGAAGTATCGATTGGTGATTACGTGCTGTCGGGTGGCGAACTGGCCGC
>JANOQY010000156.1:0-3835 GCA_031414995.1 Betaproteobacteria bacterium | reverse complement strand
ATCACCTCGATGTAGGCGCGGTTGATCATGTCCATCTCGGCCTGCAGGTCGCCGTACGCGAAGGGCATTTCCTCGCCGGCGATGACCGGGACCTGGTCGCGCAGGTCCTCGGGGCAGGTCCAGTCGAAGGTGAGATTGGTGAACGGCGTCTGCGTGCCCCAGCGCGAGGGCACGTTGAGGTTGTAGATCAGCTCCTGGATGCACTGCTTCACCTGCGGGTAGGCGAGCGCGTCCTTGCGCAGGAAGGGAGCCATGTAGGTGTCGAAGGAACTGAAGGCCTGCGCGCCGGCCCATTCGTTCTGCAGCGTGCCGAGGAAGTTCACGATCTGCCCCACGGCGCTGGACAGGTGCTTCGGAGGCGTGGCCTCGGCCTTGCCCGGGACGCCGTTCAGCCCTTGGTGCAGGAAGGTCCGGAGCGACCAACCGGCGCAGTAGCCCGAGAGCATGTCGAGGTCGTGGATGTGGAGGTCGCCCTCGCGATGCGCGTGCCCCACCTCCGGCGGATAGACGTGCGACAGCCAGTAGTTCGCCGTCACCTTGCCCGCGACGTTCAGAATCAGCCCGCCGAGCGAGTAGCCCTGGTTGGCGTTGGCGTTCACACGCCAATCGAGTTGCTGCAGGTATTCGTTGACCGAAGTACCGACATCGACAACGCATTCGCGATCGGCTCTGAGCCGGCGATGCTGCTCACGGTAAACGATATAGGCGCGTGCGGTTGTGAAATAGCCACGCTCGACCAGTTGACGCTCGACGATGTCCTGAATGTTCTCCACGCTGGCAACGCTGGACGGGTGCTGCTCGACGAGGACGCGGGTGACGAAACCGGCGATGGCATCAGCTTCCTGCTGGCCGAACTCGCCTGTCGCTTGCCCGGCCTTCAATATCGCCTGCAAAATCTTGCGCGAGTCGAACGGCATCGACGCACCGTTGCGTTTTCTTACCTGCTGCAATTTGGTGGTGGCGGGTTCGAGTCGCTCTGCGGTGAGGAACATGACTTTGCTATCCGTAGTGTTGAGCGGACACAATATCCACCGCCTATTGTGGCGTCAACGCAAAAGCGGCAGGGTAGGCAACTATTTCGACAAAGCATGATTTACATCATGCGCACGCGCTCGCTAGAGGTGAAGCGCGACAACCAGTGCGCCGTCAGGACATCACGCGAAGGAACGATGCCGCATCGAGGCTGAACGCCTGTGCGAATCCACCAACGACGCTTAGCGATACTGGCGCTATCCTGAATATAGAGAAATCGGCAAGCTCGAATATCCCGGCGGATTGTGGAAACCGCGCTATGTAGCTTTCCTTGGCCGCGTTGTACGCCATCGATCCCGTTTCCAGCTGGTGGGCATCACCCTGCACCGTGACACGCGCACGACTTTGCGGCAAATCTCCAGTGGATGAAATGATCAACAAGCTGACGCGCTTGCTGGCGAGCATGTCCTGGGTGTGGCCCGCGAGTGCGCTGACGTGAATGAAAAAATCGGCACCGCCCACAAGCTGGGCATATGGCACCATCGAAACAAAAGGTGCGCCTTCATGCAGCGTACCGAGTGCCGCGATATGTTGCTTGTGCACCAACTCGCGAAGTGCTTTTGCCTGATCTGCATTCATGATGCAAGTTTAGCAGTCAGGCAATTGTGCAAGTGTGTGGCGATGTAGCGAGCAACTGACGGTAGTAATAAAAAGTCGGTCGGAGTCCGCGCCTTTACATCACTGTTCTTGCCGGCGACGTTTTTTGAAAATAGACAGCCGCAAGAACTACACCGTTCGACTTCGGTTTTCACGGCGTAAAAAAGTCAGTCAAATGCCTCTGCCTACTACAGCCGCGCTCTTGTTGTTTTTGTGCGCGTCGGGGATATGACTACCCACTGTGCGAACTCACGCTTTCGACCCATACCCGCCAGTTGATTCTCTCCAAACCTGACATTCAAAAGAGGCTAAGCGGTCGTTCAAATGAACATCAATGGCTGAAGCCCGTGTTCGATACCGACGTTGAGCGATGCCCGCATTGTGGTGGGCAGCTAAAGCTGATCGCGGCAATCGAGGAGCAAACCGCCATTACCCGCATCCTCACGCATCTTGGCTGGCCGCGCAGCCACCGCCGCGTGCACCGGCGGTGCGGCTGGATCTGTTTGAGGCGGCGTGAGGGGTGAATCCGGACTGGATTTTGAGAGGGCTGGGGGAGGTGTTCGGTCTGCGCTCGGGCAATCGCTGAGATGGAGTGAAATTCAGGCGCGCTGGGCGCGGAAATTGTCTGCGATGTTGAGAAAACAGCGAGTTTTAGGCTAATGCCCGCAAGTTTGACCGCTGGTGTGTCATCGGATACATTCAGGATTCTTGAAAAATGGTGTTTGAAATTCCTATACCCAAGACTTGCCGCAATCGTTTGAGGTCATGGATGCCGACGCGGCGTTCATCAAACGGTTTATTGCGGGGAAGATTGATGATTGACAAGGTTTATTGAGAAGACCCTGAATAAGACAAACTAAGACACTATCTGTACAAGCAAGCGCGTAACATGCGAACCAATCGGCGTTAAGCTTGTCTTTAAATGCGTATGAAATCTTTCCGAAAATTGCTGCTAGTCTGGATGGTCGTGTGGTTGCCCGTGGCGGGCGTACTGGCGACAGCCATGCCGCTGACTGGCCCAATAGGTGCTATGTCCGCGCCCAGCGATGCGACCGTCGGCGATCCAGGCCTTTTCGCCGAGCCGTGTCATGGCGTTGCAAAGGCGGGAAATGTCGACTTTGGACAAGGCTGTGAACATTGCGCGCTTTGTCATCTGGCAGGCGCGCTGGTGATGCCTGAGATTCCGTGGCTAGCGACATTTGTACCCAGTAACATTTACATCGTTGGTCCGCGCGCCCTTCCTCCCTCGTTCGTCCCCGAACTGATCTCCCCTCCGCCTCGAGCCCCCGCGCTAGCTAAGTAGCGGGGAAGTTGTGTCTCTCAAACGGCGAGTGTTCCACTTTCGCCGCCCCGCGCGCGTCTTGCAAATCCGACAAAACGAGGGAACCATGAACCAAAAATATTGGGCGATTCTCGCCTGCATAAGTGTGACATTTAGTCTGGCGCACGCTCAGGGCGCTCCACGTGTGGAGGTCTTCAAAAGTGCCACTTGCGGTTGTTGTGGCGCCTGGGTCGATCATCTTCGCAAGAATGGGTTTGAGGTGAAAACGCACGATATCAGTGATGTTCCTGCAGTGCGCAACAGGCTCGGCATGCCCGACCGCCTTGGCTCTTGCCATACCGCGAAAGTTGGCGGTTATATCGTCGAGGGACACGTACCTGCAGCGGATATCCATCGATTGCTGAAGGAAAAGCCGCGTGCGTTGGGCCTCGCGGTGCCGGCGATGCCACCCGGCTCACCGGGTATGGAAAGTTCGCGACCGATTGGCTATGACACGCTTTTGGTAGGTCGCGACGGCACTACCCGTGTATTTGCCAGTCACTAAGAAATGACAAGCAAATGAAAATATTACCTTGCAGGCGACAGATAGCTGTCTGCCTGGGTTGCCTGATGCTGAACCTGCCAGTGGTGGCC
Source organism: Betaproteobacteria bacterium (assembly GCA_031414995.1). Lineage (GTDB taxonomy): Bacteria > Pseudomonadota > Gammaproteobacteria > Burkholderiales > Usitatibacteraceae > UKL13-2. Next base: position 291 of record JANOQY010000156.1, on the reverse strand, counting down.
GCTGAACCACTCCCCACGGCTTCTGGCCTGGCGAAATCGTTTGAACAGGCATGGCGCTTGTACCCCCAGGCGGCGGCTCTGGGTGCGCGCGACGCCGAGGCGAACGCGGCGCGCGAGGTTGCTGCCAGACTCACACCTGAGCCGGGCTCGGTCAGTATCGGCAGTCTTAACGACCGCCTCAACCGCAATCTCGGTCGGCAAGAGTGGGAAGTCGAACTCGCGACGCCGCTTTGGCTTCCCGGACAGAAGGCGGCACGCGTGAATGAGGCTGCCAGTCGCATCGACGAGGCC
>JANOQY010000155.1:0-5840 GCA_031414995.1 Betaproteobacteria bacterium | reverse complement strand
TCCAAATATTCGATCAAGCATTGGCATCTCGATGTTTCCGAAAGACGGCACCACCGCAGCCGCATTGGTCAAAAGCGCAGATTTAGCGATGTACCGGGCGAAGCGAGATAAGTGCGGGTACGCATTCGCCGAGTAAGCGCTCTAAGACGACAATTTTTTCCTGAGAATCTCGGTGACCTGCGCAGGATTCGCAGTCTTGTTGCTGGCCTTCATTACCTGACCGAATAGCGCGTTGAGCGCTTTTTCTTTGCCGGCTTTGTATTCTTCGACAGATTTTTGATTGGCGGCGATTACTTCGTCGACCATTTTTTCGATTGTGGTTACGTCGGAAACCTGCTTCAGGCCGCGTTCGGCGATAAGGGCATCGATCTTGTCGTCCGGCGGCGCGCCGCCGTCATCCCATAACTCCCAGAACAATTCCCTGGCAGTCTTGGCGGAAATTACACCATCCACCGAGAGCATGACCAAGTGTGCTGTTGTGTCCGGACCGACTTTTACCTTTTGGTCTGCTCCTTGATCCTCGTTGCGCTTCTTGTTGAATTCGCTGATTACGAAGCCGGCTGCTGCGCGAAAATTAGCCGAGGTTCGTTTGGCCTCCGGCCAGGCATTTGGCACTCCAACAAAGAAGTCCAGAATAAGTCTATCTGTCGTTACCGCGTGCGCCTCCCGCTCGCTGAGTCCCCATTCCGTTTGGAGCTTCATTGCTGTTTCCAGAGGTAGCTCCGGCATTGCGGCCTTTACCTCCGCTACCCACTCCAGTGAAATCTCCAACGGCAACAAATCCGGATCCGGAAAATAGCGATAGTCCATCGCATCTTCCTTACTCCGCATCGAACGCGTCTCATCACGATCAGAATCGTACAGCCGTGTTTCCTGCACGACCCTGCCACCGTCTTCGATTAATTCAATCTGGCGACGCACCTCATATTGAATCGCCCGCTCTAAAAATCGAAACGAATTGACGTTTTTGACCTCAGCGCGCGTGCCGAGTTTTTTCTCACCAATACGTCGCACCGACACGTTGGCATCACATCGAAATGATCCCTCCTGCATATTGCCGTCACAGATGCCAATCCACGTAACGATGCCGTGAAGCGCCTTCGCATACGCGACTGCTTCTTCAGCAGAACTCATGCACGGCTCGGTGACAATTTCCAGTAACGGCGTTCCCGCACGATTCAAATCAATGCCCGATACACCACTCGTTTCCAATCCTTCATGCAACGATTTTCCCGCGTCTTCCTCGAGATGCGCACGCGTCAATTGGACGGTCTTTTCGACATCACCCACGGTGATTTTGACTTCACCACCAACAACCACCGGCAACTCGTACTGGCTAATCTGGTAGCCCTTTGGCAGATCGGGATAGAAATAATTCTTGCGCGCAAAGATGGAGCGCGGAGCAATTTTTGCATTTACCGCGAGACCAAATTTAATCGCGCATTCGACCGCGCCCTTGTTCAACACCGGCAACGTGCCAGGCAGCGCCAGATCGACCACGTTTGCCTGCGTGTTTGGTGGCGCGCCGTATTGCGTGGGCGAGCCTGAAAATATTTTCGATGCGGTGGAAAGCTGCGTATGCGTTTCCAAGCCGATGACGACTTCCCAGCCTTGCGGCGTGTTGGCAAATGCGGCGCTCATTTGAACGCCTCCGGACTTTGCTTATGCCAATCGGTGACTTGCTGGTAATGATGCGCGGCTTTAAGCATGCGGCCTTCATCGAAATAGTTGCCGATGATCTGCAAGCCGATGGGCATATTACCGTCGCCAAATCCGCACGGCACGGACATACCTGGCAGTCCGGCAAGGCTCACACCGAGCGTGTAAATATCTTCCAGGTACATCGCGACAGGATCATCTTTCTTCTCGCCTATGTTCCACGCAGTCGTCGGCGAGACCGGGCCAACGATAAAATCGCAGAACTTGAATGCTTCTTGGAAATCCTGTGCGATAAGACGACGAACGCGCTGCGCCTGTAGATAGTACGCATCGTAATAGCCGTGCGAAAGCACATATGCCCCGGTGAGAATGCGTCGCTTCACCTCAGAGCCGAATCCTTCGGCACGTGAGTTGGCGATCATCTCAGCCAGACCACCGTAGTTTTTCGCACGATGACCGTAGCGCACGCCATCAAATCGGCTAAGGTTGCTGGAGGCTTCGGCGGGTGCGATCACGTAGTAGGCGGGGATCGCCAATGCCGTTCGAGGAAGACGGATTTCAACAACTTCTGCACCTAGTTCAATGAATCTATCAGTCGCCTTGTAGACTGCGTCCGCAACTTCTGTATGAGTAAACTTCGAATGCTCGTCACTCGCGATCGTACCCATAAAAAACTCTTTCGGTATGCCGATTCTGACCCCCTTAAGCGGATCTCCAGCATTGGAGAGGTCCCCAGAGGTAAATGCCTCTGAAAAGCTCGCCAATATTGGGGTTTGTGCCTCAGCACTATTCAAGCTCGTGGAATCGCGCGCGTCAAAGCCTGACATCGCGTCAAGGAGAATCGCGCAGTCCTCGGCGCTCCGTGCCATCGGCCCGCCTTGATCAAGGCTGGATGCGAACGCGATCATGCCGTAACGCGAAACACGACCATACGTTGGTTTGATCGCCGTGATGCCGCACATGGCGGCTGGCTGGCGCAACGATCCGCCGGTGTCCGTACCGGTCGCCGCAGGGGTCAAACCCGCCGCGACAGCAGCAGCAGAACCGCCTGAGGAGCCGCCTGGCACTTTGGCGGGATTCCATGGGTTCTTGACTGGGCCGAATGCGGAATTTTCGTTCGATGAACCCATCGCGAATTCATCGCAGTTCAGCTTGCCGAGGCAGACCATGCCGGCGCCTTTTCCTGCCACGGCACCAAGTTTTTCAACAACGGTGGCGTCAAATGGCGAAACGTAATCGGCCAACATGTGGGAGCCCGCGGTCGAGCGCCAATCTTTGGTGACGAAAATATCCTTGTGCGCAATCGGTATGCCGGTGAGCGCGCCTGCCTCCCCGCGTGCGATGCGTGCATCGGCTTCGCGCGCTTGTTGCATGGTCAGGCCGCGATCGATATGCAAAAAGGCATTCAGCGCCAACGCTTTTTCTGCGCGCGCCAGAAAATATTCAGCCAGCTCAACTGAAGACACCTGTTTTGCATCGAGGGCGGCGCGGAGCGCCTTGAGGGACGAATGGGCGAAGGTCATTGGCGACTCAATCGAGCACCTTCGGCACGAGAAACAAGCCGTTTTCTTCGGCGGGCGCGTTAGCCATGTTTGCCGCGCGCTGGTCCGATTCGGTAATGCGATCTTCGCGCAGGCGCTGCGCCATGTTCTTTATCACGTCCAGCGGATGGGACAAAGGCTCGACGCCCTTGATATCCACAGCCTGCAGTTCGTCGATCAGCCCAAAAATGCCATTGAGCTGCGGTTGCAGCAGCGCGACTTCGTCTTTTGAGACGGCAATTCTTGCCAGATGCGCTAAGCGCTTGATATCGTCAGGGGTGAGTTTCATGCGATAAAAACTTGCGTAACCGGAATTCGCGGGGATTGCAGATCGGAAAGTTCCGCAAAAAACAACTCAATTGCAGCCAAATTACCAGCAATTGCGATGCTTTTCGGGAATTGATACGGTATTATAGTCCATTCGCCAAAACGCCCTGCCTTCATAGAGGGATTTACAAGTTTCCCAGCTGGGAAACGTCGGCATAAAAGAACAGTTTTTGAGCAACCGTTACCGTGAATTCAAGCGCACCGGTGACGATTGCAGGCAGGTTCGCAACTTGATAAGTTGATCCGGCAAGAAAGGGTCAATTGTCAGGCCGGATCAATCCCTCACCCCGGCCCTCTCCCAAGGGAGAGGGTGGGAAATACGACACGCAAGGACCAGCGTGTCGGCACCAAGGAAGGCTACATGTTTTCGTTCTTCTCGAAATACCTCTCCACCGATCTCGCGATCGATCTCGGCACCGCAAATACCCTCATTTATGTTCGTGGCAAAGGTATCGTTCTCGACGAACCTTCCGTTGTTGCCATTCGGCAGGATGCAGGCCCAAATTCCAAGAAAACCATTCAAGCCGTCGGACAAGCCGCCAAAATGATGCTGGGCAGAACGCCCGGCAACATCACCGCGATCCGACCGATGAAAGACGGCGTGATTGCCGATTTTCACACCACTGAGCACATGCTCAAATTTTTTATCAAGAAGGTGCACGACGCGCAGTGGTATTTGCCCAGTCCGCGCATCGTCATTTGTGTGCCATGTGGATCAACCCAAGTTGAACGCCGCGCGATTCGTGAATCTGCTGTTGCGGCGGGTGCGTCGCAAGTGTTTTTGATCGAAGAGCCGATGGCCGCAGCCATTGGCGCGGGCCTGCCGATTGCCGAGCCGACCGGTTCGATGGTTGTTGACGTCGGCGGGGGCACGACTGAAGTCGGCGTGATTTCCCTCGGCGGAATCGTGTATTCCGCGTCGGTGCGCGTTGGCGGTGACAAATTTGACGAAGCCATCATCAATTACATCCGCCGTAATTACGGCATGTTGATCGGTGAGGCCACTGCGGAAAACATCAAGAAAACCATCGGCTCCGCGTTTCCCGGAAGTGAAGTGCGCGAGATGGAAGTGAAGGGCCGCAATCTGGCTGAAGGCATTCCGCGTTCGTTCACGATTTCATCCAACGAAATTCTGGAAGCGCTCACCGAGCCGCTTAACTCCATTGTGTCTGCCGTTAAATCGGCGCTCGAGCAAACACCACCTGAACTCGGTGCCGACATCGCCGAAAAAGGCATGGTCATTACCGGTGGCGGCGCGTTGCTGCGTGAGCTTGATCGCCTGCTGGTTGAGGAGACTGGCCTGCCAGTAATCGTGGCCGATGATCCGCTGACCTGTGTGGTACGCGGCTCCGGACGCGCGCTGGAGGAAATGGACAAGCTCGGTTCAGTATTTACCAACGAGACGTGATGCATGGCTCCCATGGGGCTGCTATTGGTGGTGAACGCTTAACAACAGGACCGGGTTGAAATGTCAGCCTATCAAGAAAATTTTTTCACGCGCGGGCCCAGCTCTCTCGCGCGGCTGACGTTTTTTTCGCTCGTTAGTATTGCCATCATGATCGCCGATCACCGGTTTCAGGCGTTGGCGTTTGTGCGTTTGGGCGTCTCGGTGGTGCTGGCACCGATAGAGCAGACCTTGATGTTGCCGGGCAAAATGATGCAACGGATGGGCATGTATTTTTCCGATCAGGATCGGCTCACCGCCGAAAACGCAACCCTGAAAGCTCAAGTGATGGAGCTATCAGCAGGCCATCAACAGGCACAGTTGATCCGTTCCGAGCGCAAATATTTTGAATCGTTAAGTGACGCCAACAAACGCTTTGGCGACCGTGGTGTTATTGCTGAAATTATTCGTGATGCGCGCAACCCCTTTGTTCGTAAAGTCATTATCGACAAAGGCAGCTCGCACGGCTTCCGGCCGGGCCTTGCCGTGATCGATGGCACAGGTGTCGTCGGCCAGCTGACGGCAGTCGGTGTGCTTACGTCAGAAGTCACGCTGTCGACTGAAAAAAATCAATCGGTACCGGTCATGGCATTGCGCAGCGGGTTGCGCGCCATCGCCGTCGGCAGTGGTCGCGATGGCACCATCGATCTCCCATTCATTCCAGTCGGAGCCGACATTCAGGCAGGTGATGCATTGGTGACCTCGGGCATTGATGGCACTTACCCGGCGGGATTGTCGGTGGCGGTGGTGACAAGCGTCGACCGGAATCCAGCGTTTCAATTTGCGAGAATTTCTGCGAAGCCGGTTTCAGGGATCGACCAGCAGCGTTTTGTGAAAGTGTTGATGCAGGAAGAATTGCAGAATTACCC
>JANOQY010000154.1:0-54952 GCA_031414995.1 Betaproteobacteria bacterium | reverse complement strand
ACAAAAAACGCGCGAAGTTTTACTTCGTCGAGCTTGTCATCTGTCCGCACGCTGCTGCAAAGATCGAGCCCGAATGGTTGTACTTCATTGATGGCGCTGCGCACATTTTCCGGCTTCAGCCCACCCGCAAGGAACAGCGGCTTACCGCAGTGCTCACGAATCGCGCGGCTGATGGCCCAATCGTGTGTACGGCCAGTACCGCCAAGTTCTGTGATGTCAAGTTTCTGGTTGCCGGAATCGAGCAAGATCGCATCGACAAGCGGCGCGACAGCGCATGCTTCATCAATTGATTCCAGCCCGGTGACGTGAATGACCTGCACCAACGCAATGCCCGGCAAAGCACGCCGCAAACGGATCAACTCATCCTCAGCGACTGAATCAACCAGTTGCAAGGTATTCGCCCGACAACGCTGTTGCTGATCAATGATGGCCTCTGCATGCTGGCGGGAGGTGAGTAAAAAAGTAGCGATGGGTGGCGGTACGGATCGGATGATTTCGGCGATCAACTCTTCGTCGATAACGCCGGGGCCACTAGGCATTGCCGACACCAGGCCCAACGCGGATGCACCGCAAGAAATGGCGAGTTGCGCTTCATTTACAGAGCTGATGCAGCAGATTTTTATTTTTGGATGGTTCATCGACTGGCGCTTGCTGACATGTGATATCGACGATTGAAATTGTTTAGATCGTACGCATGGTCGTCAGGAAAACTTCTGTGACGAGCAATGGTCGCCCCAATTTCAAGAACACGCTCCGACGCGCCCACGCAGAGGTCGTGTATAACGATGTCACCTGCTGAGCACGCCGATATAGCGGATGCCGCGCATCGATCTTACGATACTCAATCGGCAAGCGTACCACCGTCGGATCACTGAACAACATTTCAGCCAGCGGGCGGGAACCCAAACGCGACAACCCGCGCCATGCGCCGCGCAGATCGCGACGCGACGCGATGCTGTGCGCAAACACCAGCACGCGCTCACTATCGCGCAGCAGCACTTCACGCACAACGGCGTGTTCCCCGCGACGCAAGCCGAGCTCACGTCGTTCGTCAATATTGGGCAATTGTGCCAATTGCTTAAGGCGAACCAAATTAAAACTATTCACGCGATTTTTGATACGCGCGGTCAGAGAGTCGCGCGAGGTCAGCCACGCATGCAACGGGTGTGGATGCGCAGGCGGTGCTGCCCGCCATGCCCCCAGCTTTAGTAATCGCAGTGTTCTCATGCTTTCAGGTAATGCTGACGTGAACCGAGCCAGCGCGCCAGATGTTTTTCCGCGTTCTGTGGCACGTGTTTTAACATCCATGTGGCTGCATCGCGTGCGGCTTCGAGCAGATCAACATCACGCTCAATGTCGGCAAAACGCAGCAGCGGCGCACCCGATTGACGCGCGCCCAGATGCTCGCCGGGACCGCGAATCAATAAATCCTGCCTTGCAATTTCAAAGCCATCAGTCGTTTCGAATATCACTTTCAGTCGTGCCCGCGCCGTTTCGCCCAAGGGGTTTTGATACAGCAGTACGCAGGTACTTTGCTTGGCACCGCGCCCAACACGTCCGCGCAACTGGTGCAATTGTGCCAACCCCATGCGCTCGGCGTGCTCGATAACCATTAGTGTCGCATTGGCAACATCGACGCCAACTTCGATGACCGTGGTCGCAACAAGTAACTGTATGTCATTGGTAAGAAATCGCGCCATCACCTCTTGTTTTTCCGCCGCTTTCATGCGGCCATGCACGAGGCCCACATTGAGCGTAGGTAATGCGAGCGTCAGCGCTTCTAGTGTTTCAACCGCCGTCTTCAATTGCAGGGTTTCGGATTCCTCGATGAGCGGACATACCCAATACACCTGAGCACGCTCAGCACAGGCGCTGCTGACGCGTTCGATGATTTCATCGCGCCGCGAATTGGAAACCAGTTTTGTAACGATTGGCGTGCGGCCCGGCGGTAGCTCATCAATGACCGAGACATCAAGGTCCGCGAAATAACTCATCGACAATGTGCGCGGGATCGGTGTAGCGCTCATCATCAACTGATGCGGTTCGGCGGATTCATTGCCGACCTTGCCTTTTTCGCGCAAGGCCAATCGCTGGCCCACACCGAAGCGATGCTGCTCATCAATGATGGCGAGGCCCAGTTTCGCGAACGACACGCTATCCTGAAACAGTGCGTGTGTTCCGATGGCAAGCTGCGTTTTGCCTGAGGCAATTTCTTCCAGCGCAATGCGTTTTTCTCTTACCTTCAAGCTGCCAGTGAGCCACGTTACGGTGACACCAAGCGGCAATAGTAACGCGGACAACTTTCGGTAGTGCTGCTCAGCCAGAATTTCGGTCGGTGCCATCAACGCGGCTTGGTATCCATTGTCGATGGCCTGCGCGGCGGCGAGTGCGGAAACAACTGTCTTGCCGCTGCCCACGTCGCCCTGCAACAAACGCTGCATCGGGTGCGGTGCGGCGAGATCAATGGCGATTTCCCGCCAGGCGCGCAATTGCGCCTCAGTCAATTCGAAGGGCAGCGATTTCTTGAAAGCATCGGTGAGTTTATTTTTGGTGATAAGTTTTGGCGCAGTCTTGGCATCGCGGGCTGCACGAGCTTTTTTCATCGCCAACTGCTGCGCAAGCAATTCATCAAACTTGATGCGCCGCCAGGCCGGATGGGTACGCTCGGCTAGACTGGCGAGCGATGCATCTGGCAGTGGACGATGCAGGGTCAGCATGCTGGGTGTGAAATCCGGTAGCGACAGTTTTTTTCGCAACGTATCTGGCAATGCATCATCTAGCCGACGACCACCTTCCAGACTTGCGAGTGCGCGATCAATTAATCGCCTCAATTGAATTTGCGAGAGTCCGGCGGTGGTCGAATACACCGGCGTCAGCGCTTCGGGCACCGCGTCCCCCTCGCTCACCATGTGATATCGCGGGTGCACCATCTCGGCACCAAAAAAACCCTGACGCACTTCACCGAACAGACGCACACGTTTGCCGGGTGCAAGTTGCTTGACCTGACTACCGTAAAAATTCAGGAAACGCATGTAAATGATGTCGTTACCGTCTTTGGCCTGCACCACCAGTTGGCGGCGTGGACGGTAAGTAATTTCGGTATGAACGATTTCGGCTTCCAACTGACATGGCACACCGACTTGCGCATCAATAACGCGGGTCAACCGTGTTTCATCTTCATAACGAGTCGGCAGATGCAACGCAAAATCCCAGTCGTCACGCAGGTCAAGCTTTGCGAGTCTGGCCGAAAGCGTATTCGCCGCTGCCCGCGATTTGGGAGCAGCGTGTCGTTTAGTTTTTTGTGGGTAGGAGCCGGCCAAACGTCGCGCTTATTCAGGCACCGTTCTGGCCGGTCGATACCAACACCATCACGCCTTCAATCTCCACCTGCGCGCCTCGCGGCAGCGCCGACACCCCCACTGCCGCACGCGCGGGATAGGGTTCGCTGATGTAGGTCGCCATGATTTCATTGACCTTTGAAAAATTGCCGAGATCAATCAGGAACACGTTCACTTTCACCAAATCGTTGAGCGACCCACCGGCGGCCTCGCACACGGCTTTCAGATTGTCGAAAACACGTCGCACTTGATTCTCGAATCCTTCAACCAATTGCATAGACGCAGGATCTAGCGGGATCTGGCCGGAGAGGTAAGTGGTGTCGCCAACGGTGACCGCTTGCGAATAAGTGCCTATTGCGGCGGGCGCGTATGGCGTGGAGATTATTTTCTTCATTCTTAGTGCCTCTGATGATCTTTCGATGCGCCAGATTTTACACGCGACATCCTGACCACTTCCGGCATGTGACGCAATTGTCGCATCAAGCCTGCCAGATGCATGCGATGGCGTACTTCCAGCGTGAATCCCACGGTGGTGTAGCGATTTTCGCTCTCGGCCATCTGATCCTCCATGTTGACATACGAAATGTTGGAGTCGGTCGCCGCAATTTCTGCAGCGAGTTTTGCAAGTACCCCGCGACCATCTGTGACAGTCACACGAATGTCGACTTTGAACAGCCGATCAATCAACGGATCCCATTGCACATCGATCCATTTTTCAGGATCGAATTTATAAGGATGAATCGCAGGACAATCGTGAGTGTGAATCACAAGACCTTGGCCACCCTTGATCTGACCGATGATCGGATCGCCCGGAATGGGGCGACAACACGGCGCAAATTGCACAGCCATGTCTTCGGTGCCGCGGATGGTAATTGAATCGCGTTGCCGATGCTCCGGCGACACCAAATCGGACACAGCAAATAATTTACGCGCGGCAACAATCGCGAGACGCTTGCCGAGCCCAATCTCGGACAGTACCTGTTCCTTGGTTTTAGCACTGTCGCCCTTGAACAATCGGCTCCAGTGGTTCTTGCCAATATCGTTGGGATCGAAATTCAGCGAGCCAACCGCCTGTATCAGCAAGAGCTCACCCAATTCTACGGATTCGGCCTGCTGCGTTGTCTTGAGATAATGACGTATCTGCGAACGTGCACGGCCGGTAGTTGCATAGTTGAGCCACGCCGGATTGGGGCGGCCAGCCGGGTCGGTCATGATCTCTACGCGATCACCGTTCTTGAGTCGCGTCGATAAGGGAACGCTGGTGTCATCGATACGCGCCGCAACGGCGCGATTGCCCACATCTGAATGGATGGCATATGCAAAATCGAGCGCAGTGGCACCTTTTCGCAGCGAATGAATTTTCCCCTTTGGCGAGAATGCATACACTTCGTCCGGGAAAAGATCGACCTTGATGTGCTCGAGAAACTCGAGCGCATCACCCGATTCCGACTGCAGTTCAAGCAGCGATTGCAGCCACTGATGGGTCCGTTGATGTATGTCGGATAGCTGTGTGCCGTGCTCATTATGTGCGTCGAGTGTTTTATAGAGCCAGTGCGAAGCAACACCAGCTTCGGCAATTTTATGCATATCACCAGTGCGAATTTGTAACTCGACCGGCGTGCCATACGGGCCGAATAGCGTGGTGTGCAACGACTGGTAACCATTGGCCTTCGGTATCGCCACGTAATCTTTGAACTTGCCCGGAAACGGTTTGTACAAAGTGTGCAAAGCACCCAACGCTCCATAGCAGGAAATGAGATCTTTGACGATGATGCGAAAACCATAAATATCGAGCACTTCAGAGAATGAAATTTGCTTTTCCGCCATCTTTTTATAGATAGAGGAAAGAAATTTCTCACGGCCCGTCACGGTGGCTTCGATATTGAATTCTTTCAAACGGGCTTTGATCGCATCCAATATCTTGCCCACCACTTCGCGGCGGTTACCACGGGCTTTCTTGACAGCTTTCTCCAGCACCGAAAATCGGTGTGGATGCAAATACTTGAAGCCAAGATCCTCAAATTCGTAATACACCGCATTCAAGCCGAGGCGGTTCGCTATGGGCGAATAAATTTCCAGCGTTTCTTTCGCCACACGTTCCTGCTTGGCCTGCGGCACGGCGTCCAGTGTGCGCATGTTATGCAGGCGATCAGCGAGTTTGATAAGAATCACCCGAACGTCCCGCGCCATCGCCAGCAGCATTTTGCGAAAATTTTCTGCCTGAGCTTCTTCAAGCGTAGCGAACTGCAACTTATCGAGTTTGGAGACGCCATCAACGAGTTCAGCAACGGCCTTGCCGAACTTCTTGGCGATATCAGTTTTGGTCGTTGGCGTATCTTCAACCACGTCGTGCAGGAGCGCAGCAATCAGCGCTTGGGGATCCAGATGCCATTGCGCAAGAATCGTGGCGACGGCCAGCGGATGCGTAATGTAGGCTTCGCCAGAATTTCGGGTTTGCCCCTCATGTGCGAGCCGCGCCATGTCATAGGCGGTCGCTACACTTTTGATATCGGCCGGCTTCAGGTAGGAGGCGAGAAGCTCCTTTAATGCAGCAGCATGGGGATCGACGGCGTCACTTGGGTCAACGGCGGCATCGGCGCTCGGTGTGTCGGCATTTACCGCACTCAGCGGTGCACCAATTTTTGCATCAATCGTCGCAGGCTGGGCTGCGGGTGTCTTTGCAGACGCAAGCGGACTCTGGGAGGAGGAGAGATTCGTCATGATGTCTCATCCGGCTCTCAGAGCCGCGCATCACAACTCTGGCTGCGGTGCCGGTGTCGGCAGCGGCGGATTGAGAATCTCTGCGCCGACACGTCCGGAAGCGATTTCGCGAAGCGCAATGACGCAAGGTTTATCACGACCCGCGTCCACATAAGGAGCCGAACCCAATGCGATCTGACGCGCACGGGCAGTGGCTGCAAGCGTGAGCTCGAAGCGGTTAGGAATCAATCTTACGCAGTCGTCAACAGTTATACGTGCCATTTTTTACTCCAAACAAAGCCGGTTGCAATGCGTGCTACGCAATGACTGATCAACCAAAAAAGAAGATATTCGCTGCCGCACTTGGCGACAAAACGACGCGAGTACCAGACCAAGAATTCAAGAAATGAGCTGCGCGTGCAACCGCAATTGTCGGGCCGCCGTCACCCGGAGCGCCCGAACGACCGACTGCAAATCAGTCAATGCAACGCTAAAGTCTTCATTAATAATAACATAATCCGCTTCATGGACGTGCTTCAAGTCCTCGCGCGCCTCCGCCAACCGGCGCTCAATGACTTCTTTTGAGTCTTTGCCGCGCTTTACCAGTCGTTCGCGCAACACCTGTATCGACGGGGGCAAGATGTAGATATAGGTCATATCGCGGAACAGCTTTTTGACTGAACGTGCACCCTGCCAGTCAATTTCCAGCAAAACGTCAGAACCCTTGGCGCGCGTCTTTTCGATCCACAACCGGGAGGTGCCGTAAAAATTACCATAAACCTCAGCATGTTCCAGAAACTCGCCGCGTGTGACCATTTCCGCAAACTCTTCGCGCGTGACAAAGAAGTATTCCCGGCCGGATTCTTCACCCGGGCGCGGCTGTCGCGTTGTGTAGGAAATCGACAGGCCAATATCAGGCTCCCGCTCCAGCAATGCATTGACGAGGCTCGATTTGCCCGCACCGGATGGGGCGACGATGACATAGAGGCAGCCGGAAACCGAGTGATTCATCGCAATTGCATCCGTGTTCTGGTTTAAGGGCGGGCTATTCGATATTCTGAATTTGTTCACGCATCTGCTCGATCAGCACCTTTAATTCGACCGCCACTTTCGTGCTTTCCGTCGAGACCGATTTCGAGCCAAGTGTATTAGCTTCACGATTCAACTCCTGCATCAGGAAATCAAGCCGCTTGCCAACCGCCCCGCCGGTTTTCACAACCCGGCGCACTTCCGATATATGGGCGGTCAAACGATTCAATTCTTCACTCACGTCGACACGCGAGGCAAACAGAACGACTTCCTGCTTCAGACGCTCGTCAGATGCGCTTCCGGCCATCGCCTCGGTGAGTTTCAGTGCCAGTTTCTCCTGATACGCAGCAACCATTGCCGGGATCAGTGGCGTAACTTGCTGAACCAGCACCTCGATACCATCGAGACGTTCGTTGATCAACGCGGCGAGTTTTTCGCCTTCACGCTGGCGCGTGGCATTGAGTTCGGCAATCGCGGTCTTGAACAGCGCAATCAGGCCTTCCTTGGCCGCATCGGTGCCCAGTGCCTCAGCCGACATAACGCCCGGTGCATGCATGATTTCCCAGACTGACAGTCGCCCTGCGTCGAAATTCTTAAGTATCTGCTGCTGGGTTTCGGCCAACGCCGTGAGCGCGTCCTGATTTGGGGTCAGGGAATCGCGCGTGGCGACGGGTGTGAAGGTCACCCGGCAATCAGCCTTGCCGCGAGTAAGCTTGGCGGCCAGCAATTCGCGCATGAGCTGCTCCAGCGAACGCAGGTCTTCTGGCATGCGTGTCTGGAATTCGAGGTAGCGATGGTTGACGGTTTTCAGTTCGAGTGCGAACCGTCCACCGGGCACCTCGGCGCTCACAGCGGCAAACCCGGTCATGCTGGTGATCATTGTGGGGGTACTTCCTGAGTGATTTGCGCCATCGAAATATGCGCAAAGACGGCGATAATGGGAAATGCGTGTAAAAGCATGGCAATGTGCGGCAGGCAGTTGCTCAATCCGTTGCTATTTCAGCCTTGCTTTACTTACCGTACACAACACTCCACAATTATAACTTAGTGATTTCGCGCGTCCTGCTACGGCACCGCGCTTCAAATCTAAACATGGCATCGCAATCCAACGAACCGTTACCTGACGGGTACCGGCTCAATAATTACACAATTGAAAAGCTGCTGTCATCGGGCGGGTTTTCCATCGTCTATCTGGGACGCGATGAAAGCGGGTCGCCGGTGGCAATCAAAGAATATCTGCCGGCCGCGTTGGTGATTCGCGTCGACGGCGCAGAAGTAAAGATTAATTCCGACGAAAACCTGGCGGTATTCCGCCACGGACTCAAGTGCTTTTTTGAAGAGGGCCGGTCTCTGGCCACCATTTCCCACCCGAACATCGTCCGCGTGGAGAATTTCTTCCGAGCGAACGAAACTGTTTACATGGTCATGCAGTATGTACGCGGCCGCACCCTTCAATTTCATATCCAGCGGCATCGTCAGGAATTCACGGACAGCTTTGTGCGCCGTTTGTTTACCCATTTGCTCAATGGCCTGCGCGAAGTACACGCCAATAAGCTCCTGCACCTCGATATCAAACCTGCCAACATTTACATCACGATGGAAGGCGCGCCGGTGCTGCTCGATTTCGGCGCCGCCCGGCAGGCGCTCAATGCCGACGCGCCGCGCCTGCGGCCGATGTATACCGCCGGCTACGCCGCACCCGAGCAATATCGCAATCAGGAACAAATGGGCCCGTGGTCGGATATTTATGCCGTCGGCGCGACGATGTACACCTGCGTGGCGGGCGTCCATCCCCAACCTGCGAGCGAGCGTGAAAAAGATGACCAGATGGTGCCCATCAAAGATTTGGCGCGGCAGGCATACACGGATGAACTGCTGGATATTATTGAGTGGTGCCTGAAGCTCGACCATCTGGCGCGGCCCCAGACGGCATTCGAGCTGCAGAAAGCGCTCATGAAAGGCGTCTCGGAAACGCGCGAGGAGGTGGCGGAAGTTGTCGATGACAGTTTCTCTGGCCGCTTGAAGAAAACCCTAAACAAGAAGATTTTTTAATCGTGCGTTTTACAATTTTTCAGGACAGCCATATCGGCGGACGCAAATCCAACCAGGATCGGCTAGCTTATTCGTATTCGAAGGACGTCCTGTTGTTGGTCATCGCCGACGGTATGGGCGGCCACGCGCGAGGCGAAATTGCGGCCGAGGTTGCGGTCAACACCATGACCAACCGCTTTCAGCAGGAAGCGCGTACAACGCTACGCCGACCGAAAGAATTCCTCGAATCAGCGATTCACTCCGCGCACCGCGCCATTGTTGCCTTTGCCGACCAGCACGACATGCTCGAGTGCCCGCGCACCACCATCGTTGGCTGCATTGTGCAAAACGGCAAAGCCTGCTGGGCGCATTCGGGAGACTCTCGGCTTTATTGCGTGCGCGACGGCAAAATCGCGGCCGCCACCGCAGATCATTCACGAGTGCGGCAGTTGATCGACGCAGGCGTCATCACTGAAGCGCAAGCGGCGGTGCATCCGGATCGCAACAAAATTTATAACTGTCTGGGCGGCGTCTTGCCGCCAACCGTCACGCATTCGGAAGAATGGGTGCTCAAAGTGGGCGACACATTGTTGCTGTCCACCGATGGTTTCTGGGGGCCGCTCAGTCCCGATTTCATCGCCGCCAAATTACAGCGCGAAGATATTCTCACGTTGGTGCCGAAGCTGCTGGATGAAGCAGAACGCAAAGCGGGCGCTGAGTCTGACAACCTCTCTGTCATCGGCCTCACCTGGGAACGTCAGGAGGAAGAGCCGGCGGCGTCAACCATCACGGTGACGGAGCCAATGGAAGGGTTTACTACTTCGTCGATGAATAGCGTCCAGCAGACTGCCGCATTCAAAGACGACATTTCTGACGAAGATATTCAAAAGGCGATTTCGGAAATTCAGGACGCGATCAAGAAAGCGCCGAAGTAACTTTCTGAACGCACTTACGCATTTACGTACAACGCATTTGCTTTTTACCATTGACGGAAACCCATGCCACGCTCATTGAACCGCAGTGCCGACCAGTTGCGTCCGGTAGTCATCACCCGCCATTTCACCAAACACGCCGAGGGCTCGGTGCTCATCGCGATGGGCGACACCAAAGTGCTTTGCACCGCCAGCATCGAAGAGCGCGTGCCGCCCCACAAGAAAGGCAGTGGCGAGGGCTGGGTAACGGCCGAGTACGGCATGCTGCCGCGCTCAACCAACACCCGCTCTGATCGCGAAGCCGCGCGCGGCAAGCAGACCGGCCGCACGCAGGAAATTCAACGACTCATCGGCCGCTCACTGCGTTGCGTGGTGGACTTGAAAAAACTTGGCGAGCGCCAGATCACACTCGACTGCGACGTGTTGCAAGCTGATGGTGGCACACGTTGTGCGTCGATCACGGGCGCATTTGTGGCGCTTCATGACGCAGTTTCAGTGTTGTTGGGGAAAGGCCTGCTCAAAGAAACACCGATCACCGATTTCATCGCCGCCATTTCCGTTGGCATTGGTGCAGCCGGACCGTTGCTGGACCTTGATTATGTTGAAGACTCCACCTGTGAAACTGATATGAATGTGGTGATGACAGGGTCGGGGAAATTTGTGGAGATCCAAGGGACGGCGGAGGGCGTGCCGTTTTCTCGCGCCGATATGGAGGCGCTGGTGGGGCTGGCGGAGCGAGGAATAGCCAATCTGATTTCGGCGCAGAGAATTGCGTTAACGAAGTAAAAAAGATAACTCTCTAGCACTGGCAGGCACCTTCAGGGCTTTTGCCGCCAGTAGCCGCCCCAATGCTAGAGTTTCACTATTTTGTTTCGACACCACGTCCTCCTAAACACAAATAACAAAAAGCCCCGACAGCCAGTCAGGCTGTCGGGGCTTTGATCGCCAATCTACTTGGGATGCCGACTAAAACGGAATATCGTCATCCATATCATCAAACTTCGCCGCACCACCTTTAGCAGCCCCAGCCGGCTTCGACGCCGAACCACTTGGAGCCCCGGACGGCCCGCCACTTGACGCCTTCGCGTAATCGCCGCCGCCGCCTTCCCCGCCCATGCCTTGGCGCCCGCCCAGCATTTGCATCGCATCGGCGATGACTTCGGTGGTGTATTTATCCTGACCATCCTTGTCCTGCCACTTGCGGGTGCGGAGTTTGCCCTCAACATATACCTGTGAACCTTTTTTCAGGTATTCGCCTGCAATTTCAGCGAGCTTGCCGAAGAACGAAATGCGGTGCCACTCGGTGGCTTCCTGCTTTTCGCCGCTTTTATCTTTCCACGTCGATGTCGTGGCGATGGAAATATTGGTGATCGCGCCGCCGTCGGGCATGTAGCGTGTTTCGGGATCGCGCCCGAGATTGCCGACGAGAATGACTTTGTTTACTGATGCCATGAGACTTCCTTCCTTAAAACGATTGTTGTTGGGGGAGAGGCTTGCCGCTCCCCACGTGTGTGCGCCGCATTTTGCGCCGCCCCCCTATTGTGCGCGAAAAAACAGGTATGGAGATAGTCATGAAAGCTGTAAAATATACGGTTGCCTTTTTGTTTCCGCTGTTGATGTGTCGGCCAAACTTTCATTGCCTGTTGCGTCAATGCTTTAGCCCGTTTTCTTCATAAGAGATTCATGGAATTTATCAAGGTACGCGGTGCCCGCACCCACAATCTGAAAAACATCAGCCTCGATTTGCCGCGACATTCGCTGGTGGTCATTACCGGGCTTTCCGGTTCGGGAAAATCGTCGCTCGCATTCGATACGCTCTACGCAGAAGGCCAACGACGCTACGTGGAGTCGCTATCGACTTACGCGCGCCAGTTCCTGCAGTTGATGGAAAAGCCTGATGTCGATTTGATCGAAGGCTTGTCGCCCGCCATTTCGATCGAGCAAAAAGCGACTTCGCATAATCCGCGCTCAACTGTGGGCACCGTGACCGAAATTCACGACTACCTGCGTCTGCTGTTCGCACGTGCTGGCACACCGTATTGCCCGGAACACAAACTACCACTTGAAGCACAGACCGTGTCGCAAATGGTCGATACGGTGATCGGTTATCCCGAGGGCACCAAGCTGATGCTGCTGGCGCCTGTGGTGGTGAATCGCAAGGGCGAGCACGTCGATATGATCGAGGAATTCCGTGCGCAAGGCTTTGTGCGTCTGCGCGTGAACGGCAAAGTCATTGAAATCGACGCCTTCCCAAAACTCGACAAGATGAAGAAGCACACCATCGAGGTCGTCGTTGACCGCTTGAAGGTCGCCGAGGACGCCAAGCAACGTCTGGCTGAATCTTTCGAAACGAGCTTACGTGTGGGCGGCGCCAAAGCGATTGCCGTCAACATGGACACGGCCAAGGAAACGTTGTTTTCTTCCAAGTTTGCCTGCCCGGCCTGCGACTATTCGCTCTCCGAAATGGAACCGCGCCTGTTCTCATTCAACAACCCGATGGGCGCTTGTCAAAAATGTGATGGCTTGGGACAGATTACTTTTTTCGATCCCAAACGCATCGTTGCCTACCCGGGATTGTCACTCGCTGGTGGTGCCATCAAGGGCTGGGATCGCCGCAACCAGTTCTATTTCCAAATATTGGTTGGCCTCGCCGCGCATTACCAGTTTGATATCGACAAACCTTTCGATCAGCTCGCCCCCGAAACACAGCAACTTATTTTGTACGGCTCAGGCAAGACCAAGATCGCATTCAAATATCCCGGCGAACGCGGCAAACCGATTCTGCGCGAAGAAGCTTTTGAAGGCATCGTGCCCAGTCTGGAACGCCGCCACCGCGAGACCGATTCAATGGCGGTGCGCGAAGAGCTTTCAAAATACATTTCGACTAAAGTTTGTCCCGAATGCGAAGGCACACGCCTGCGTACCGAGGCGCGCAATGTCAAAGTGGGCGATCGCACCATTCACGAGCTATCGGCGATGTCGCTGAAAGATTCGTTCAAGTGGTTCGACAACGTAAAACTATCGACGCAAAAGATGGCGATTGCGGACCGCATCCTGAAAGAAATTTCCAGCCGCCTAACGTTTTTAAATAACGTCGGACTCGATTATCTTTCGCTGGTGCGCTCGGCCGATACATTGTCAGGCGGTGAGGCGCAGCGCATTCGCCTTGCCTCGCAGATCGGTTCCGGCCTCACCGGCGTGATGTATGTGTTGGATGAGCCCTCGATCGGCTTGCACCAGCGTGACAACGACCGCTTGCTGGAAACGCTCAAGCGTCTGCGCGACCTTGGCAACTCGGTGATCGTGGTTGAGCACGATGAAGATGCCATCAACGCCGCTGATCACGTAGTGGATATGGGCCCAGGTGCTGGCGTGCATGGCGGCCAGGTCGTGGCTCAGGGCACCCCTGAGGAAGTTAAGCGCGCCTCGCAGTCACTTACTGGCCAATATCTTTCTGGCAAAAAGCAGATTGCCGTGCCGAAAAAACGCGGCAAGGTGGATCTGAAAAAAATACTCCGCATCAAAGGTGCCTCGGGCAACAATTTGAAAAACGTTACGCTCGATTTGCCGGTGGGCGCGTTTGTGTGCATCACGGGTGTCTCAGGCTCCGGCAAATCGACACTCATCAACGACACGCTGTATAAAACCGTCGCGCAGCACATCTACGCATCAAGCGATGAACCTGCGCCGTTTGAGGCCATCGAGGGTCTGCAACATTTCGACAAGGTAATCAATGTCGATCAATCGCCTATCGGTCGCACGCCTCGCTCCAACCCCGCGACATACACGGGTTTGTTCACACCGATTCGCGATCTCTTTGCCGGCGTTCCCGAATCGCGTGCGCGCGGCTACGGGCCAGGGCGTTTTTCGTTCAACGTCAAAGGCGGTCGCTGCGAGGCCTGCGAAGGCGACGGCGTCATTAAAGTTGAAATGCATTTCCTGCCGGATGTGTATGTGCCGTGTGATGTCTGCTTCGGTAAACGCTACAACCGCGAAACGCTCGATGTGCGTTACAAAGGCAAGAATATCCACGAAGTGCTCGACATGACGGTTGAGCTCGCGTTTGAATTTTTCAAACCTGTGCCCGTTATCGCGCGCAAACTCAGCACCCTGCTCGATGTGGGCTTGGGTTACATCCGGCTCGGACAAAGTGCGACCACGCTCTCGGGTGGCGAAGCGCAACGTGTCAAGCTTTCGCTGGAGCTATCCAAACGTGATACCGGCAAAACGTTGTTCATTCTGGATGAGCCAACGACAGGTCTCCACTTTCACGATATTGATCTGCTGCTAAAAGTGCTGCATCGGCTACGTGACCACGGTAATACAGTCGTCGTGATCGAGCACAATCTGGACGTCATCAAGACGGCGGACTGGCTGGTTGATCTGGGGCCGGAGGGCGGCGACGGTGGCGGTGAAATCGTTGGGCAAGGTACGCCCGAAGACCTGGCACAAATGCCGCAAAGTTTTACCGGACGCTATCTGGCACCACTGCTCGGTGTTGCGCCGAAACGATCTGCTGCGCGAAAATAGGCCAATGAATCCACGCGAACTGTTAATCGATAGCTTCCGCGCAGCGTTGTCGGCAGCTGACCCGCTGGTGATTGTGCCAGCCCATCTGCCCGCGCCGCCCAAAGGCAGGACAGTCGTCGTTGGCGCAGGCAAAGCGGCGGCGGCCATGGCGAAAGCGGTAGAGACCCATTGGCCTGCGGATGCGTCACTCGAAGGTGTTGTGATCACGCGTTACGCGCATGGCTACGATGGCACTTCTGCCGACGACGCACCACTCACAAGGATACGCGTGCTCGAAGCAGGCCACCCGGTACCTGATGAGGCCGGAGAGGCTGCGGCACACGAAATTCTCTCGTTAGCCGCATCACTTAGCGCGGACGATTTACTGCTGGTATTGGTGTCGGGTGGCGGCTCCAGCCTGCTTTCACTGCCAGTAGCAGGTATCGCAATGGCCGATTTGAAGGTAGTGACTTCAGAGCTGCTTGCCTGTGGCGCACCGATCCAGGAAATGAATATTGTACGAAAGCATCTTTCTGCCATTCAGGGTGGCCGACTGGCGGCGGCGACCAAGGCGCGGGTGCTTTCGCTGATCATTTCGGATGTCACCGGCGACGACCCATCTGCGATCGGATCCGGGCCCACCGCACCTGATCCATCGACCTATCAGGATGCGCTGGATATTCTCAACGCGTATCGCATTGTGCCGCCGCTGGCGGTGATACGTCACTTGTCCAACGGCGCGCGCGGCGATATTGCTGAGACGCTGAAACCAGATGACGCGATTTTTTCACGCGTTGAAAATCGGGTGATCGGCACGGCACATGCAAGCCTTTCCAGAGCGGCGGCATTTTTTCAGCAGCGCGGCATCACGCCAATGATTCTGGGAGATGGTGTCACCGGCGAGGCACGTGAAGTAGCGAAAGTGTATTCCGCGCTGGTCCAGCAAATCCGGCAGCATCACCATCCCTTACAGCCGCCGGTCGCGCTGATTTCCGGTGGCGAATGTACGGTAACGCTACGCAAAGGCCTTGAAGAACCCGGCCACGGCGGGCGATGCACTGAATTCTTGCTCTCGCTTGCGATTGAGTTGAACGGTTGCGAACACGTCCACGCACTTGCCTGTGACACTGACGGCATCGATGGTTCAGAAGACAATGCCGGCGCTTATTTGTCGCCCTCCTCGTTGCAGCGCGCGATGGCAGAAGGGCTTTCAGCAAAAAAACTGATGTCCGTAAACAACGCATACGGGTTTTTCGCGTCAATCGGCGATCTTGTCGTGACAGGCCCGACCCGCACGAACGTCAACGATTATCGAATCATATTTATTGATCGGCAGCGGGAAACCACTTCTGCTTAGGCTTCTGTGCGCAGCGGAAAATCTACGCTGGGTCTGAATGCGGGCAATGAACGAGCTAGTTCGACTTTTGCGGACCACCGCATTCAGCGTCGAACCATGCCATCATGACAATTGGCCACAAACAAAATAGTCGGTGGTGATATTGCATATGCTCGGCGAAATCGCAATTGTGCAGCGGACGATTTTTGTATTCGGCTTTTCAGGCCGTACGGCAAGCAAGCTGCGTGTTTAGATCCCAATCTCCTGATGCGGAAATAGCGCCGCGCGATGGGCCGCCGCCGCAACGGTGGCCCTTGATCGTGATTGTCCTTGCGCCGGGTATTGCACTCCTGAGCTTGTTGGCTGGGCCGCAGTATGTTGCTGGTGCTGGCGCGATAGGCGCTGCACTGGCACTCATTGTCTGGTTGGCGATTGCGTTGCGCCGTGAACGCAACACCCGGGCCACGCTGGAGATGGACTTGGCGCAGCGGGAAACCACGCTGGCGTTGCTGCGCGAACACTTTGATGAAGCACAGCGTTTGTCAAACTGCGGCAGTTGCGTGTTCACCGAATCCGGAAAGCTAAGCGCCAGCCAGCAGTATCTGGATTTGCATCGGGTTTCTGCTGAAAATTGCCCGCAGACGACTGACGAATATTGGGCTCGCTTTCTGGTTGAACCGATGGAGATCGAATCGGCAAAGGCCGATATCATTCGCCAGCGTGATGGGCAACCCACCGAGGGCATACGGCATGTCAGGCTCGACGACGGAACGCGCAAGTGGTTCCAGTTTAAAAATCTGCCCAGATTTGATGCCGAGGGCCAACTATCCGGGCATTTTGGCATCGCGCGGGACATTACCGAGGAACGAGAGGCAACTCTGGCGCTGACTACGCGCACCTCTGAGCTGGAGCGGGCCAAACAGATTGCAGGACTGGGTACATGGACATGGGAGCCGGCGACTGATGCGCTGGTGACCTGTGACTACATGGCGCATCTATACGGGACGACACCGGACGAGCATCCTAAAACCATGCTCGAGTGGGCACGTCGAAGCATGCCCGAAGAAGATTTTGATGTTTTCCTGCCAATACTTAATGATCACTTCGGTGGCACACCTTTCGACCATGAGCGACGCATGATCTCTGCTGACGGTCAGAAAAAATGGATCCGCTCAATCGCCGAACCAGTTTACGATGCGGGCGGAACGCTTACCCACTACAGCGGTGTAACGCTCGACATCACGCGGCAGAAAAATGCGCTTGTACAACTTGCGGCCAAGACAGAGCAATTGATTCAGGCGCAACAAGTCGGCCGGATGGGTAGCTGGTACTGGGATATCGAGTCAGACCGCATCGAATTCTCGGACCACTACAGGGAGATTTATGAGATCACTGCCGACGCACTGCCAACCAGCAGGACAGAGTGGGCCAGGCAATTTATAGAGAAATTTTGTCATCCTGAAGAGAAGGAACAGGCATGGACCAATATGCAGCGGGCGGCCGCAGGCGAGACTGTCGAGTCGCCACGCCGCATTATTACCGCCGCAGGTAACCCGCGATGGATTCACAGCATCGGCCAGCCCGTTCGTAACACAGATGGTGAAGTGATCGGTGTCTCCGGCGTGACGCGGGACATTACTGACGAAAAAACGCGTGAGCTGCAATTGATCGAAACCACGCGTCAATTGAGCGAGGCTCATCGAATTGCCGACATGGGACATTTTTACTGGGACTTGGCCACCGACAGAATCGAAGCCTACGGCGATTACGACAGGGTCTACGATTCCACGCCCGAGACACGCTTCACCACGATGAGCGAGTGGCTGGAGAAGGCATGTCACCCTGATGATCGGGCCAAATTCAATGAAAACCGTATTACCAATATTCAACTGGGGAAACCGTATTCGGTACAACGGCGGATTTTCACTAGCAAAGGCGAAATGCGATGGGTGGAACACACTGCAGAGCCAGTGCGCACCCTGACGGGCAGCGTCGCCGGATATCGCGGCATTGCCCGCAATATCACCGCACAGAAGACGGCGGAAATACGATTACAGCAAAGCGAGGAAAAATTCCGAACGTTGACGGAGATTTCTTCGGACTGGTTCTGGGAGACCGACGTTGAACATCGATTCACCTTCCTGTCGCTTGAGGTTTCGCTAGGTTCCGGGAAAAGGCGGGAGGAAATTATTGGCAGGACTCGCTGGGAACTATATCCGCAAGGAATGAGCGCAGAGGATTGGCAGGCGCATCGTGAGACGCTGGCAGAGCGTCGACCATTTCAGGGCATGGTGACGCGCAGTGTTGACCGCGAGACCGGCAGGATAACGGGATTTTTCAGCATTAGCGGCGTACCCATGCGTGATGCACAAGGTAAATTTACCGGCTATCGCGGCATCGGTCGGGACATTACCCGCATCAAGCGGACCGAGCAGGCCATCGCGGAGAGCGAGGCAAGTTTTCGGCTTATTACACAAAACATGCGCGACATCATCGTGCTCATGCGGCCTGACGGTAAAACGATTTATCTTTCGCCCTCCTTTACGCGCGTCACCGGACACGATATTGCATCCAGCCTTGAAAAAGATGCCGAACAATTTTTTCACCCCGATGATTGCGCTTGGGTGCAAGCTGATTTCGCGCGTTGCGCAAACGGGGAAGGTCGGCAGTCAGCAATGACATACCGTTTTCGACACGCGGATGGGCACTACATTTGGCTGGAAGGTCAGCTGCATCTGGTGCGTACCGCGGAGGGCACACCGGCACATATCCAGATCAGCGCACGCGACGTCACATCGCGTCGGCAAGCTGAAATCGCTGTGGAGGCCAAGACCTTCGAACTAAAAGAAGCCAACGAGGCGCTTGAAATCGAAGTGCGCGGTCGTCAGGAACTTGAACGCAATATCCTGATGACGATCGAAATGGAGTCGGCACGGGTCGGCTTGGAATTACACGATGAGCTCGGCCAGGACCTTACCGGTATTGCGCTACTGACCAAGATGCTCGCTCAAAAACTTGGCGAAAAAAATCTTGAAGAGGCGCAACTGGCGAGCCGTATTTCCGAGTTGGTCAATCGAACCATCGGCCATACTCGAATGATCGCGCATGGACTGTCACCCTATATCTGGGGTAGCGACGGTCTCGCTGCCGCGTTAAGACAACTTGCGCATGGTGTCAACAGTCTGGAGTCGGTAAAGTGCGACACCCGCATTCCGACGGCAGTAACCATTGACGATGAGGTGGTCGCGCTCACGTTGTATCGTGTTGCCCAAGAGGCAGTCAACAACGCGCTCAAACATAGCAAGGCTGAAAAAATCCGTATCGCATTGACTCGGACAAGTCGCGGAATAGAGCTTACGGTTTCCGACAATGGCATCGGCCGACAACAGACTGAAGATAACAGCGAGGATCAGCATGGCCTGCTCAGTATTCGGCATCGGTGCCGGGCTATCGATGCGACGCTCTCCATCGGTAAACCCAGACTCGGTGGTACGATGGTGCGAGTCATGTGGAGCAACACCGACTCAAGGAAATCACCGACGACGGCAAAAGAAAATAGCAAGGAGACGCATTGAAATCTCGAATCATGGTTGTTGATGACCATGCCATCGTTTTGCATGGCTTGAAGGAGCTGATCAATAACGAGCCGGATCTGGAAGTCATCATGACGGCTGAATCGGCGGAGCATGCGCTCGACCTGCTCCGGGAGCAACAGCCGGATATTGTCGTCACCGACATTTCAATGCCCGGTTTGTCGGGCCTCGAATTGATCAAGGCGATTTCGCGCCTGCACCCGAATCTACCGACGATGGTGCTGAGCATGCACGACGAACTGGTGCACGGTGAACGCGCATTACGTGCGGGTGCGAAGGGTTATTTAGTCAAGCAGGAGGCGCCCGAAAAAGTGATCGTCGCCATTCGCAAAGTGCTCGCGGGTGAACGATACCTAAGTGAGCGTATGCAGACTTTATTGGCTCACAAAGTTCGCGGGCGGCCGGCAAATCAACCGCCTTCGGTTTTATCGGGACTTACTGACCGCGAGCAGGAAATTTTCCGCTTGATCGGCATCGGCCTTGGCACCAGTGAAATCGCGACAAAGTTAAGCCGCAGCGTGAAGACCATCGAAGCGCATCGCGCGAATTTGAAGCAGAAATTAGGATTACGCAATGCGCTGGAGCTGAATCGATTCGCGGCTAATTGGGCGGATCGCGAGCGAGTTTAGCTTTGCCAAAAATCTGCGCTAACTTATATAGATCAAGCATTGGCGCGGTTTACGGGACACTTTATCGCCACCAGCCGCACCAGCACTAGATTTTCCTAATTCTATTTGCCGCCTCTGCCAACGTCGCCTCGCGCTTGGCGAAACAAAAGCGCACGATCTGTTCATCATGCGCGTCGTGATAAAACGCCGACACCGGAATGCAAGCCACCCCATATTTTCGCGCCAGATGCTGCGCGAAATCGATGTCGCTCATCTCTGCAAATTCAGTAATGTGGGCGTATTGGGCAGACACGAAATAAGTGCCGTGCGAATGCTGCCATTTAAGGCGCGAATCTTTCACGTGCACCAAAAAGAAATCGCGCTTGGCCTGATAGAAATCCGCTAACTCGTTGTGCGTGCCCAATGCCATGTAGTTGGCAATCGCATGTTGAGATGGTGTGTGCACCGTGAATACGATGAATTGATGTGCTTTGCGAAACTCGACCATCAATGCCTTGGGAGCCAGACAGTAGGCGATCTTCCAGCCGGTCACGTGGTAGGTCTTACCGAATGACGAAATGACAAATGCACGTTCCGCCAAAGCAGGAAATCGTGCCGCACTATGATGCAATGCCGCATCAAACACCATGTGCTCATATACCTCATCGCTGATAAGAAAAATATCGGTATCGCGCAACAAATCAGCGAGCGCGTCCATGTCCTCGCTGGGCCAGCAGGTTGCGGTTGGATTGTGCGGCGTGTTGATCATGATGGCGCGGGTGCGCGGCGTGATGAGTGCACGCACCTGCTGCCAATCGGGCCGATAGTCAGGAAATTTCAGCGTTGCAAACACCGGCACGCTGCCGTTCATGCGGATCACCGGCTCATAGCTGTCGTAGACGGGCTCAAAAATAATGACTTCATCGCCCGGATGCACGATGGCCGTGAGTGCTGTCTGAATCGCCTGCGTGGCGCCAGCAGTGATGGTGACTTCGTGCGCAGGATCGTATTGGCAGCCATAAAATGAAGCCACTTTTTCGGCGACTTTCTCCCGCAGCGGCAGAATGCCTGCCATTGGCGGATACTGGTTGTGGCCAGCGCGCATGGCGTCGTTCATCATCTCAATCAGCCGTGAATCGCACTCGAAATCCGGAAAGCCCTGCCCTAGATTGACGGCACCAACCTCCTGCGCGAGCGCAGACATCGTTGTGAAAATGGTGGTGCCAACGTGCGGCAATTTTGAGATGATTGATTTCATGGCAGCATGATAACAGCGCCGTTTGCGTGTCCACCACGAACAGCCTTACGACGTTATTTGCAGACAAATCGGAATGTAATATCTGGCGCGTGTGCACCGTATATGCGCCGCATGTGCAGGAACTTCAGATGGTTTTTCGAGTCTGTTGACAGGGTTTATCATGACTTCTTTCAGAAAGTTTGCATTGCCAATTCAGTCATATTTGCTTGCGTGCGCGCTTGCCACATTGTTCTCGGCCCACGTACTTGCAGAGTCGGGTGTCGCGCCGGTTTCTTCAGTTGCGCCGGTCGTTCTGGATAAAATCGAGATCAGCGGCGAGCAGCCTGGACCCGGCATGTGGCGGGTGTCGAAGGGCGATCACGTTTTGTGGATCGTTGGCACGCAAACGCCCGTTCCGCAAAAAATGACTTGGCGCGCCAAAGGCATTGAAGCAATCATCGCGCAATCTCAGCAAGTGTTGACTGCACCATCGGTGTCGATTTCGCTCAAGCAGATTGGCTATTTCAAAGCGCTCACAATGCTGCCGTCAGCAATGCAAGCCCGGAAGAATCCAGACGGTGCAATGTTAAAAGATATTGTTCCCGCTGAACTTTATGCGCGTTGGTCGGTGATGCGCGACAAATATATTGAGCAATACAATCAGGACGATGAGGAAAACGACATCGAGCGTATGCGCCCGATGTATGCGGCGATGGAGCTCTACCGCAAAGCCATCAGCAAAGTCGGCCTCACCAGCGCAAACCCGGTCTGGCCGATGATTCGTGACGCGGCAAACAAACACAAGGTCAAAATCACCGAGGTAAAGTTGGAGCCCGCGATCAATGATCCTCGTGGTGCGTTGAAAGAGCTAAGAGCGTCCCGACTCTCCGATCTCGACTGCTTTGCGAAAACGATTGAACGCATCGAAACCGATTTGGCCGCCATGAGAGTTCGTGCAAATGCATGGGCAACCGGGGACATTAACGCCATACGCAGCCTTCCAGCCGCCGACCAGCGCGCCGCCTGCGAGGCGGCTATCAGGGATGCGTCATTCATTAAAACGCTAGGCGCACAGAACTTTCCTGCTCAAATGGAGAACACATGGCTGAATGCGGCAGAAGCCGCACTCAAAACCGACAAAGTTGCACTCGCGGTTTTGCCGATTGCACAAATCGTTGCGCCTGATGGTTACGTGGCGAAATTGCGGGCGAGAGGATATTCGGTGCAGGAGCCGGAATAGAAAATAACAACAAACACTAGCGCTGGCGTGCCTCCCCAGCCACTTTCAGTCGCATTAGCCCCTCAAATGGCGTTCTACGTAAGTATTATTGTATTTGGCGCGCAATAAAAAAGCCGGGCAAGCCCGGCTTTTTTATTGCAATCTTTCAGCGTATTCCTATTCGCCGGTTGTTTCTGCTGCTGGAGCAGCCGAGATTTCCGGACGGTCAACCAATTCAATCAACGCCATTGGCGCGTTATCGCCAACCCGAAAACCAAACTTCAGGATGCGCATATAGCCACCGGCGCGCGATTTGTAACGCGGGCCGAGCACGTCGAACAATTTGGTCACCATGTCGCGATCACGCAAGCGATTGTATGCCAAACGACGATTGGCCAGCGTTGGTTCTTTGCCCAGCGTGATGATGGGTTCAAACACTTTGCGCAGAGCTTTGGCTTTTGGCAGCGTGGTCTTGATGACTTCGTGCAACAAAAGCGAATTGGTCATGTTGCGGAACATCGCGAGACGATGCGACGATGTTTTATTAAGCTTCTTTAATCCGTGACGATGTTTCATGGGTGTTCCTTTTTAGTGTCTTGGCCGTTTTGCTTAAGAAACTTAAGCCAGCCTTGTTATCGTTATGGGTTTGAAAAATATTTACCGCAAAACTTTGGTCCCGGCACAGCGATATCACTGTGCCTGGACAACTGCAATTTACTTTGTGACGCCTGCAACCGGCCAGTTCTCGAGCTTCATACCAAGAGTAAGACCTTTGCTGGCAAGCACTTCCTTGATTTCGTTGAGCGACTTGCGGCCCAGATTCGGCGTCTTCAACAATTCATTTTCAGTGCGCTGGATCAGGTCACCGATGTAGTAAATGTTTTCAGCTTTGAGGCAATTGGCGGAGCGGACTGTGAGTTCAAGGTCGTCGACCGGCTGCAACAAAATCGGATCGATCTGCGGCATCTTCGCCTCTTCAGCCTGCATCGGCGTGCCTTGCAGATCAGCAAATACGGAGAGCTGATCAACCAAGACGCGTGCGGCGTAACGGACCGCTTCTTCCGGCTCGATGGCACCGTTGGTTTCAATATCCATCACCAACCGGTCGAGATCAGTACGCTGTTCAACACGCGCACTTTCAACGGCGTAGCTCACGCGGCGCACTGGTGAATACGATGCGTCGAGCAAAATCGAGCCGATTGAACGGCTGTCATTGTCGGTGCGACGTGCGGTTGCAGCGACATAGCCACGGCCTTTTTCGACTTTGATCTGCATGTCGATTTTGCCGCCAGCCGTCAGATGCGCAATGACGTGGTCAGGATTCAGAATTTCCACATCGTGCGTTTGCTCGATGTCGGCACCCGTTACCGCGCCAGCTGTCGCTTTTTTCAGCTTCAGCGTGACATCGTTACGGTTGTGCAGCTTCATCACCAAACCTTTGAGGTTCAGCAGGATATCAACCACGTCCTCCTGCACGCCTTCGAGCGTGGAGTACTCGTGGAGGACGCCGGCGATCTTGACTTCAGTCGGCGCGTAGCCGGGCATCGAAGACAGCAAAATGCGGCGAAGCGCA
Source organism: Betaproteobacteria bacterium (assembly GCA_031414995.1). GTDB lineage: Bacteria > Pseudomonadota > Gammaproteobacteria > Burkholderiales > Usitatibacteraceae > UKL13-2. The sequence goes on along the minus strand of JANOQY010000154.1, from coordinate 30,847 downwards.
TTGCCGAGCGTGTGGCCGTAGCCGCGCTCGAACGGCTCCATCACCACTTTGGCGTGTGCTGGCGAAATGTTTTGGACGTCGATGATGCGCGGCTTCAAAAAAGTCGTGGCATTGCTTTGCATTGACGAGTGCCTCTATAAAAAGTGAAGGCGCACCATGACGTGCATGGCGCGCCTGAAAAACGAATTACTTGGAATACAATTCGACGACGAGTTGCTCGTTGATATCGGCAGCAAACTCAGCGCGATCCGGCAGGGTCTTGAACACGGCGCTAAATTTCTTTGTGTCCACTTCCACCCAGCTAGGGAACCCACTCGACTCGGCAAGTTTCAGGGAATCCTGCACGCGCAATTGCTTCTGCGCTTTTTCCTTGAGAGCCACCACGTCGTTCGGCTTCAACAAATATGACGGGATGTTGACCGCTTTACCGTTCACCTGCACTGCACAGTGTGAAACCAACTGGCGCGCTTCCGCACGGGTCGAGCCGAATCCCATACGATAAACGGCGTTGTCGAGACGCGATTCGAGCAGTTGCAACAAGTTTTCACCAGTAGCACCCTTGCGACGGGCAGCTTCGGCGAAGTAGGTGCGGAACTGACGCTCAAGCACACCGTACATGCGACGGATTTTTTGCTTTTCGCGTAATTGCGTGCCGTATTCCGATACACGATTCTGCTTTGCACCATGCTGTCCTGGACGCGATTCAAGTTTGCACTTTGAATCGAGCGGACGGCGTGCGCTTTTCAGAAAAAGATCGGTACCCTCACGACGGGAGAGTTTGCATTTTGGACCAAGATAACGAGCCACGTTTTATTCTCCCTGCGATTACATACGGCGACGCTTGGGTGGGCGGCAACCATTGTGTGGTACCGGCGTCACGTCAGCGATCGACAAAATTTTAATTCCCAGCGCGTTCAAAGCACGGACAGCAGATTCGCGTCCTGGCCCTGGACCTTTGATGCGTACTTCCAGATTCTTGATTCCACATTCTTGCGCAGCCTTGCCAGCCGACTCTGCGGCGACCTGTGCGGCGAATGGTGTGGATTTGCGCGAGCCCTTGAAGCCTGCGCCGCCCGATGTCGCCCACGACAACGCATTGCCTGAGCGGTCGGTGATGGTGATGATGGTGTTGTTGAACGACGCGTGAATGTGCGCGATGCCTTCCGACACATTCTTTTTAACTTTCTTGCGTACGCGCGTTGCAGCGGTTGGTTTTACCATGCTGATTCCTTTGATCTAAACGTCTATTTCGCCAGACGAATGGCTTTGCGCGGGCCCTTGCGGGTACGTGCATTGGTGCGTGTACGCTGACCCCGCACCGGCAGACCTTTGCGATGGCGCGTGCCGCGATAGCAGCCCAAATCCATCAAGCGCTTAATGCTCATGGAGACTTCGCGACGAAGATCGCCCTCCACCGTGAACTTTGCGATTTGTTCGCGCAGTTTGTCCATATCGCCATCAGTCAGGTCTTTGACCTTCTCTGATCTGCTCACGCCTGCAGCCATGCAGATTTTCTGCGCGCTGGTACGGCCGATACCGTAAATCGCAGTCAACGCGATTTCCGTGTGTTGATGATTGGGTATGTTTACGCCAGCAATACGTGCCATTTTGAATGTGCCTCTTAACCGTTAACCTTGGCGCTGCTTATGGCGCGGCTCAATACAAATCACGCGCAACACGCCCTTACGCCGCACCAGCTTGCAGTGACGACAGATTTTTTTTACCGATGCTTGAACTCGCATTATCGTTACTCCTAATTTTCCCGCTTATTTGGCGCGGAAGGTAATTCTTGCTTTCGTTAAATCGTAGGGCGTCAACTCCACTGTCACTTTGTCGCCTGGAAGGATGCGGATATAGTGCATTCGCATCTTTCCGGATATATGACCTAAAACGATGTGGCCGTTTTCCAATTTCACCCGGAACATTGCATTGGGAAGTGTTTCAACAATTTCCCCCTGCATCTGAATCATTTCTTCTTTCGCCATTCACCCTCGTTAGCTGTACTTAGCGAACCGGAAATCCGGATCCCTTGAAATTAGCTTTCTTCAACAAGCTTTCGTACTGGTGCGACATCATGTAAGCCTGCAACTGCGCCATAAAATCCATGGTTGTCACGACGATAATCAACAGCGACGTACCACCAAAATAGAACGGCACGTTGTACTGCATGTTCAGAAATTCCGGCAACAGGCAGACCAATGTGATGTAGATTGCGCCGACCAGCGTCAAGCGCGTCAAAATCTTGTCGATATACCGCGCAGTCTGCTCGCCCGGACGAATCCCTGGGACAAAAGCACCACTCTTCTTCAGGTTCTCCGCAGTTTCCTTGGAGTTGAAAACTAGCGCGGTATAGAAAAAGCAAAAGAAAATAATCGCTGCGGCATACAAAATTGTGTACAGCGGCTGACCTGGTGCTAACGCAGCGCCGATATCCTTGAGCCACACCATGTTCTCGCTCTGGCTAAACCAATTGGCTGCAGTCGCCGGGAACAAGATGATGGAGGAAGCGAAAATCGGCGGAATGACACCCGACATATTCAATTTCAGTGGCAAATGTGAAGACTGACCACCATACAATTTGTTGCCAACTTGACGCTTTGCGTAATTGACTAAAATCTTGCGTTGGCCACGTTCAACGAAAACCACAAACATGGTCACTGCAACGACCAGCGCAACAATAAACAAGACCGCCGGAATCGACATTGCACCAGTCCGTGCCAACTCCAGCGTGCCGCCAATTGCGGAAGGCAAACCCGCGACGATGCCCGCAAAGATAATCAACGAAATACCGTTACCGATGCCGCGTTCAGTAATCTGCTCACCCAACCACATCAAAAACATTGTTCCCGTCACGAGCGTAATCACCGTAACAAAACGGAAAGCCATCCCTGGATCAATCACCAGCCCTTGTTGGGATTCCAGTGCAATCGAAATGCCGACGGCTTGGAATAGCGCGAGCGCAACAGTTCCGTAACGCGTGTACTGGGTAATCTTGCGACGTCCTGCTTCGCCTTCTTTTTTCAACGCTTCCAGAGGTGCATAAACCACTGTCAGCAACTGCATGATGATCGAGGCCGAAATGTACGGCATGATCCCCAGCGCAAATACTGAAAAGCGCGACAGTGCGCCGCCAGAAAACATATTGAACATGCCCAGAATGCCACCGGACTGTTGCTCAAACAGCTTTGCAAGCGTAGCCGGATCAATTCCCGGCACAGGCACGTGCGTGCCAATGCGGAAAACAATGAGCGCCAACACCAGAAACACCAAACGGCGTTTTAGGTCACTCATCTTGCCGACTGCTGCTAAAGGATTTGAAGCCAACGTTTGTTCCTGTCCGTTTTATAACTTACGCTGCGGGCGGCGCAGTTTCGATCGAGCCGCCAGCAGCTTCAATCGCAACTTTTGCGCCTTTGGTAACAGCGAGTCCGACCAATTTCACTTTTTTATCGATCGAACCTGATAAAAATACTTTTGCGCCGAGCGCCTTGTGCGATACCACACCAGCTTGTTGCAACGCTGCCAAGTCAATCATATCCACTGGCATCGCGGCGATCTCCGACAAACGCACCTGGGCGATGTCGTTACGCGTCAGCGAAATAAAACCACGTTTAGGGAGACGACGCTGAAGTGGCATTTGACCGCCTTCAAAGCCCACCTTGTGGAAACCACCCGAACGCGACTTCTGGCCTTTGTGACCACGACCAGCAGTTTTGCCCAAGCCTGAACCGATACCGCGTCCAACGCGGCGGCGATTCTTGGTGGAGCCTTCTGCAGGTTTGATGTTATTGAGTTCCATTGTGTTCTCGCTAATTTTTCAGGTATTGCCCGACGGCCGACTTTTAAGCTTCGACGCGGAGCAAGTAGCTCACTTTATTGATCATGCCGCGATTCGATGGCGTATCAATAACAGTGACGGTTTGATGTGGCTTTTTCAAGCCAAGACCATGAACGCATGCTTTATGCGCTTTCAGGCGACCGATGATGCTCTTGGTGAGCGTCACGGTGACGGTTTTTTGGGTAGTCATGTTTTGTCTCTGTAATCTTTAAGCAAAAATTTCTTCGACCGTCTTACCGCGCTTGGCAGCAACTTCCGACGGACGGCTTATTTGGGACAAACCATCAAGCGTGGCGCGAACCACGTTGTATGGATTGGTTGAACCGTGACATTTTGCCGAAATGTTGGTAATGCCCATCACTTCGAATACTGCGCGCATCGCGCCGCCAGCTTTGATACCAGCACCTTCAGGAGCAGGCTGCATGAACACTTTTGTGCCGCCGTGCTTGCCCATCACCTCATGATGCAGGGTGCCGTTTTTCAGCGAAATCTTGACGAGCCTGCGGCGAGCCATTTCCATCGCCTTTTGCACAGCAACCGGCACTTCGCGCGATTTACCCTTGCCCATGCCGATTGAGCCATCGCCATCGCCAACCACGGTGAGTGCTGCAAACGCGAGAATCCGGCCACCTTTAACCACTTTGGTGACGCGGTTTACCGAGATCATTTTCTCGCGGAGGCCGTCGCCCTTGTCTTCTTGCTGATCGTTTCTTGCCATTTGTCAAATCCTTGATTAGAACGTGAGGCCAGCTTCGCGGGCAGCATCAGCCAACGCTTTAATGCGACCTTGATAAGCAAAACCGGAACGGTCAAACGCCACTGCGGTAACACCAGCAGCCTTTGCGCGTTCGGCAATACGCTTGCCAACAACGCCGGCAGCTTCTGTGCTGGCTCCGTTTTTCACTTGTCCACGCACTTCTTTTTCAACCGTCGACGCAGCTGCCAGCACTTTCGCACCGGACGCATCAATGATCTGTGCATAGATATGCGTATTAGTACGATGCACCGTCATGCGAACTGCTTTGAGACGGGCGATCGTGGCGCGGGTTTTTGCGGCACGACGCATACGGGATAATTTTTTGTCGTTCATGGTGGCCTCGCTTACTTCTTCTTGGTCTCTTTGAGAGTAATCTTCTCGTCAGCGTAGCGAACACCCTTGCCTTTGTAGGGCTCTGGTGGACGATAGCTGCGAACGATGGCGGCGACCTGGCCGACCTTCTGCTTATCGATACCCTTGATCAAAATTTCGGTGGGAACCGGTGTTTCACACTTCACACCTTCAGGCATGGCATGAACGACTGGGTGAGAAAAGCCAAGTGTGAGGTTCAAATTTGTGCCTGCCGCGGCAGCTTTATAGCCTACGCCGACCAGCAACAACTTCCGCTCAAAACCTTTTTCCACGCCGATAACCATATTGGCCAGCAATGCGCGCATGGTGCCTGACATGGCGTTGGATTGTTGTGAGCTATTGGCTGCCTCAAGAACAATTTTGTCGCCATCCTTCTTGATGACAACGTCATTCGATGCCGCCTGCTTCAACGTACCCAACGGGCCTTTGACAGTAATTTCATTTGCCGCAAGCGTCACTTCGACTTTTGCCGGCACGGTGATTGGGAGTTTACCTACGCGTGACATGTTGGGCTCCTCTTACACCACGATGCAGAGCACTTCACCACCGACACCGGTAGCACGTGCTTTGCGATCAGTCATTACGCCCTGGGAAGTGGACACAATGGCCACACCCAATCCGTTCATGACGGGTTTAATGTCCTCGCGACCACGGTAGACGCGAAGGCCAGGGCGCGAGATGCGCTCGATCTTCTCGATAACCGGTTTGCCCGCATAATACTTGAGGCTCACGTTTAATTCGTTTTTGCCTTCGATGGTGCGAATGGCGAAGTCTTCTATGTAGCCTTCATCCTTCAACACTTTGGCGATAGCCGTCTTCACTTTCGAAGAAGGCATCGTCACATCAACTTTTTCCGACTGCTGCGCATTACGAATGCGAGTCAGCATATCGGCGATTGGATCACTCATGCTCATAATATGTCTCCGTTTGCGTGAGGATTACCAGCTTGCTTTCACCATGCCCGGCACTTCGCCGCGCATCGCGATTTCACGCAATTTGTTACGTCCCAAACCAAACTTGCTATACACACCACGCGGACGACCGGTAATCGCACAGCGGTTACGCAGGCGGGTCGGGTTGGCGTTTCGTGGCAGCGCCTGTAGTTTCAGACGTGCTTGAAAGCGTTCTTCTTCAGAATAGCTTTGATCGTTGATGATCTTGACGAGTCCAGCGCGCTTGCCGGCAAATTTCTTGACCAGCTTTTCGCGCTTTTCCTGACGATTGATAACAGACAATTTTGCCATGGCGTGCCCTTAGCCTCGGAACGGAAACTTGAACGCAGCCAGCAACGCTTTGGCTTCTGCATCCGTTTTCGCGGTGGTGGTAATCGAGATATTCATGCCGCGTAGCGCGTCAATTTTGTCGTACTCGATTTCCGGGAAAATAATTTGTTCTTTTACGCCCATGTTGTAGTTACCACGACCGTCGAAAGAGCGTCCGGAAATGCCACGGAAATCGCGCACGCGCGGCAACGAAACCGTAATCAGGCGGTCCAGAAATTCGTACATCTTGGTCGAACGCAATGTCACCATGCAACCAATCGGGTAACCGTCGCGAATCTTGAAGCCAGCGATCGATTTCTTCGACAACGTCACGACGGGCTTTTGTCCGGCGATCTTTTGCATGTCGCTAACCGCGTGATCCATGATCTTCTTGTCCGCAACCGCTTCGCCGACACCCATATTCAAGGTGATCTTGGAGATGCGCGGCACTTGCATCATGGATGTGTAGCCGAACTGCTGCATCAGCGCAGGGGCAATCGTATCTTTGTAGTGTGTGTGTAATCGAACCATTATCTATCCCTCACCTTACGCGTCGATAACTTCATCGTTGGAACGGAAGACGCGGACTTTGCGCTTGTCGTCCAAGGTTTTGTAGCCAACGCGATCAGCCTTGCTGGTGGCGGGATTAAAAACGGCGATGTTCGACAGATCAATCGACATTTCTTTTTCCACAATACCGCCAGTGGTATTTTTCATCGGGTTTGGCTTGGTGTGCTTTTTGACACGATTCACACCCTCAACCACCGCGCGGGCAAATTCAGGCAACACTTTCAGCACTGTGCCGCGCTTGCCTTTATCCCTGCCGGTGAGGACAACCACTTGGTCGCCTTTACGAATCTTGCTCATCATTCGGCTCCTTACAATACTTCAGGTGCCAGCGACACGATCTTCATAAAGCGCTCGTTACGCAATTCACGCGTAACTGGCCCGAAGATGCGGGTGCCAATTGGCTCCAGCTTCGCGTTCAAGAGCACGGCAGCATTGCCGTCAAACTTGATCAGCGAACCATCGTTGCGGCGAACGCCTTTGGCGGTACGTACCACCACGGCATTATAAATTTCGCCCTTTTTCACGCGGCCACGAGGCTGCGCGGACTTAACGCTGACCTTGATGACATCACCAATGCCCGCATAGCGACGCTTGGAGCCGCCAAGGACTTTGATACACATCACCGACCGTGCGCCGGTGTTATCGGCGACGTCGAGAATCGACTGCATCTGAATCATTTTTTATCTCCAACTTGTTCTACACCGCGCTTGCGGAATAGCTAGTCTTGGACCCGTCTTGCGCTGCCAACATCCCGAAAGGACATTGCCAACAGGTTAGAAAACTTCTTTTTGCCCGATCGCTTGATTTCGGCTTCGGCTGACTTTCGGGCGGTTCGATTTGCGATGCTTTGCAATTCGTTTTTAGCAGACTATCAGCCGACGAAGCCACGGCTGGAGCAGCAAAGTCCGCAATTATATACCGGAAAAGTATGGCGACACAAGTGCCATTCGTAGATTCGACATGCTTAGATCAGTTGCAAGGCCCCGTAACGTTATTTTCGGGATTGAAACCGGCTTTAAGAGTGGTTACTTACTCCTATTAACTGCTTTGCTTCTCATGCTGGGCCGCATCGCGTGAGGGAGTGCGCTTTAGAACCTCTTGGTCAGGGTCATTTGCGTGCCGTCGCGTTTCATTTCCAGACGGTTAAGAAAACTCATCCCCAACAATGCCACGTCCAGGCCGCTTTCGAAAACGCTCGCTTCGATCTGGTACAGCGTTATTTCACCAATCGTGACTGCGTCCAACGAGACCCGCCACGCAGGCACCACGCCACCGGCTGTGGCAGCAGATCCACGTTGGCCCTTTGTGAAGTCAATTCCCATACTGCGGGCGGCGCTGGCCGGTAGCGCGACCGAGGTCGCTCCGGTATCAACCAGAAAGCGCACCGACTTGCCATTGATCTGGCCCATGGCCCAAAACTGGCCAACTGTATCGGCGCTGAGCCTCAAGGTATTGTTAGCCCCAGCGCCGCTGCTTGGCACAGCAAAATGTTCGCCAAGATCCAGCGTGTGCCGCGTGCCTTCGATATCGAATACCGCGCTGTTTGATGCGGTGCTGAGGAGGGTCACGCCTTCGGCCTGCTTTTGCCCGACTGATATGGTGCGCGGCGCAGCGCCATTGATCACCACGACCGCCTTGCCGGGGAAGAGCCCCACAACCGTCACATTGGCCGCCTGCGCATCGACGCCAAGCGCCACCAACAATGCCAAGCCGACAGCGCGCGTGATGCCGTTACAATTCCGCATTCCTGCACAAACAAAGCCCATGAAACCTGTCGCCATTTTTCGTTTTTCTGCTGAGGACGGACCCGGCTATTTTGCCAGCTTTCTGGATCGGCATGCGGTACCTTGGACGCTCTTCAAGCTGGATGAAGGTGAGTCTGTACCGAATCATCCCAATGACTACGCCGGATTCGTCTTCATGGGCGGGCCAATGAGCGTGAACGACGATTTGCCTTGGATCAAAGCCATCGTCAATTTGATACGCCACGCCGTCACGCAAGACCAGCCATGTCTGGGCCATTGCCTTGGTGGTCAACTAATGTCAAAGGCGATGGGCGGCAGTGTGACTGGCAATCGCGTGAAGGAAATTGGCTGGAACAAAGTTCAAGCGGTTGATTCAGCACTTGGGCGCGCGTGGCTGGGAAAGGATGCCTCCAGCCTCACAACCTTCCAATGGCATGGCGAAACTTTTTCCATCCCTGCCGGTGCCGAACGCATACTCACCAGTGATGCCTGCGAGAATCAGGCATTCGTCATTGGCAAATCACTCGGGATGCAGTGCCACACCGAAATGACGCCGGAAATGGTTGAAGACTGGTGTCAGGATTGGGCCGCAGAAAACGCCGACGCTACGCTTGCAAGTATTCAAACGCCTGAAGAAATGCTGGCGGCGACGCGAAACAACATACCGGCATTGAATCGCCTTGCCGATAAGCTATACGCGAAGTGGCTGGAAGGTGTTTATCCGCGTTTAGACGCGGGGGCCGTCAATCTCGAAAATTATTGAATTGCAACGGCACTTCGTCGATCTTCTCTTTACATAGCGCAATCGCTTGCTGAAGATCATCGCGCTTGGTGCCTTGCACACGCACTGATTCACCCTGAATAGAAGCTGTGACTTTGATCTTCGAGTCTTTGATCAGTCTCTGGATTTTCTTGGCCAAATCCGATTCGATGCCATTTTTGACATTGATGACTTGCTTGACCTTGTCGCCGCCGATTTTTTCACGATCTTTTTCGTCCAGCAGTCGCACATCAACGCCGCGTTTGGCCATTTTGTTGAGCAACACGTCTTTGACTTGGCCAAGTTTGAAATCGTCATCGGCAAACAGCGTCAGCTCGAACTCCTTTTGCTCGACGCGCGCGTCGGAGCCCTTGAAATCAAACCGGGTGGAGACCTCTTTGTTGGTCTGCTCGATTGCATTCTTGAGTTCGACCTTGTTAGCTTCGGAAGCGATGTCAAAAGATGGCATGTGTACCCTCACGCGATCCCGCGCCAACTGGCGCAGGAATCATTATTTTTTGCGTAGCTTCTTATTGGCCGCAATTCTTAGCCGTAGTGCATTCAGCTTGATGAAACCGCCCGCATCCGCTTGATTGTACGCGCCGCCATCGTCGTCGAACGTGGAAATAGTTTGATCGAACAGCGAATCGGTCTTTGAAACTCTTCCGGCCACCAACACGGTGCCCTTATACAACTTCAATCTCACACGACCATTCACGGTCGCCTGCGACTGATCGATCAAGCTCTGCAACAGAATGCGTTCCGGCGAAAACCAGTAGCCGTTGTAAATCATGCGGCCATAGCGCGGCATCAAATCATCCTTCAGCGACAGCACTTCACGATCCATGGTGATGGATTCAATGGCGCGGTGCGCTTTGAGCATGATGGTGCCGCCCGGCGTTTCGTAGCAGCCGCGCGACTTCATGCCTACATAGCGGTTTTCAACCATGTCGAGGCGCCCGATGCCGTGTTTGCCACCGAGACGGTTCAATTCAGTCAGCACCTTTGCTGGCGTCAGCTTCTTGCCGTTGATGGCAACGATATCGCCCTTCGCGTAATCGAGTTCGACGTATTCGGGATTGTTGGGTGCCTTTTCCGGCGATACGGTGATGCGCCACATCGAATCTTCCGCTTCAAAGTTCGGATCTTCAAGAATTCCGCCTTCATAGCTAATATGCAGCAGATTGGCGTCCATCGAATACGGCGCGCCGCCGCCTTTGCGTTTTTTGAAATCAACCGGAATGTTGTGCTTGTCGGCGTACTTCAACAATTTTTCGCGCGACAACAAATCCCATTCGCGCCACGGCGCGATGATCTTCACGTTCGGCATCAGCGCATACGCACCGAGTTCGAAGCGGACCTGATCATTGCCTTTGCCGGTGGCACCGTGAGAAATCGCATCAGCCCCAGTTTTGCGGGCGATATCGATCATATTCTTGGCGATCAGCGGGCGTGCAATCGATGTGCCAAGCAAATATTCGCCTTCATAAACCGTGTTGGCGCGAAACATCGGAAACACGAAATCGCGTACGAATTCTTCACGCAAATCCTGAATGTAGATGTTCTGTTTCTTGATGCCAAGTTGTAGCGCTTTCTTGCGTGCGGGCTCGACTTCCTCGCCTTGACCGATATCTGCGGTAAAGGTAATCACTTCACATTTGTAGACATCCTGCAGCCACTTCAGGATGACAGAAGTGTCCAGACCGCCGGAATACGCCAGCACTACTTTATTTACATCGCTCATTCAATTGCTCGCTTGTGGATAATATTCATTTTATTAAACTCCAGCACTGGCGTGCCTCGCAGGCTATTTTTGCCCTAAAAGGCTCGCCAGTTCTAGAGTTTGTATTTTTATACTAGCTATTAATGCGTCCCAACAACAGGAATTCCATCAACGCTTTTTGCACATGAAGTCGATTTTCCGCCTCTTCCCACACTGCGCTTTGCGGGCCGTCAAGAACTTCGGCTGAGACTTCCTCGCCGCGATGCGCGGGCAGGCAATGCATGAATAGTGCATCTTTGTGGGCGACGGCCATCATCTCGCGGTCAACGCAAAAGTCAGCGAAGGCATTTTTCCTCGCTTCCGTTTCGGCCTCAAATCCCATGCTCGTCCAAACATCTGTCGTCACCAGATGCGCGCCCGTTGCGGCTAGCATCGGATCGGTGAACGCGGACAGGTAGGCATGATCCAGCGCCTCACCGCGTTGCGATTTCATTTCGTAACCTTTGGGTGTAGCCACATGCAGCTTGAAGTCGAAAATACGCGCTGCTTCAAGCCAGGTATAGCTCATATTGTTCGCGTCACCAATCCACGCGACGGTCTTGCCGGTCAGTGAGCCGCGTTGCTCGACAAACGTAAAAATATCGGCCAGCACCTGACACGGGTGGTATTCGTTAGTTAGCCCGTTGATGACCGGCACACGGGAATGTGCGGCGAATCGCTCCACTTTTTCTTGCTCAAAGGTGCGAATCATCACCAAGTCAACCATGCGCGAAATAACTCTCGCGGTGTCCTCGATGGGCTCCGAACGACCTAGCTGCGTGGATTGGGAATCAAGGTGAATCGCCTGTCCACCAAGCTGATAAATGCCCGCCTCAAAACTCACCCGCGTACGCGTGGAGCTTTTCTCAAACACCATCGCCAGCATGCGGTCAGTCAGTGGCTGATAAGGGATGTAATTTTTGAACCGCGCTTTCAGGATTTTGGCACGCTCGAGTAGATGCTCGTACTCATCGCGCGTGAAATCCTTCATTTGTAAAAAATGTCTCATGGTTGCCTGATGTTCCGTGGCTTCGGTGGCATTGCGTTATGCGGCTGCCCACATTGCTTTAAGCGGCTGCCCGCATTGGCAGGGCCAGAAAAGCTTTGATGACCGGAACAAGCCGCGCCACAATTTCGCGCGCTTCGGCTTCGTTGATGATCAGCGCCGGCAGCAAACGAATGACACTATCCTGCGTCACGTTGGTGAAGATGCCCGCCTCCAGCGCCAGCTTGACGATATCACCGCACGGGCGATCAAGTTCGATACCCAGCATCAGCCCCATGCCGCGTATTTCTTTCACACCGGCAACACCGCGTAAGGCTTCGCTGAAGCCATCTTTCACAATCGCACCCATCTTGGTCGCGTTGTCGAGCAAACCTTCTTCCTCCATGATTTCCAACGTACGCAATGCAGCGACCGAGACCAATGGTCCGCCGCCAAATGTGGTGCCGTGATTACCCGGTTTGAAGACGCTCGCTGCAGTGCCGCGCGCCAGACACGCCCCAATCGGCATCCCCGAGCCCAAACCTTTGGCAAGTGTCATCACGTCCGGCACGATGCCCGCCCATTGATGCGCAAACCATTTGCCCGTACGACCAATACCCGACTGTACTTCGTCGATCATCAGGAACCACTCTTTTTGCGTGCAAAGTTGGCGCAACTGCCCTAGGTAATCCGCGCGCGCCTCGACAATCCCACCTTCGCCCTGCAGCACCTCGGTGAGCACGGCAACGACATCGTTGTTATGGGCAGCAATCGCGCGTACCGCCTCGAAATCGTTATAAGGCACGCGAATGAACCCGCCCACCAACGGCTCAAACCCAGCTTGCGCCTTGCGCGAACCGGTTGCCGCCAAGGTCGCAAGCGTCCTGCCATGCCATGCATGTTCCATCACAATGATTTGCGGACTGGCTACGCCACGCTGGTGACCGTATAAGCGCGCGAGCTTGATGGCGCATTCATTGGCCTCTGCGCCCGAGTTGCCGAAAAAAACGTTGTCCATCCCAGCCAGTGCGCATAGTTTGTCAGCAAGCGCGGCCTGTTCTGGAATGTCGACAAGATTAGAGGTGTGAATGATGCGAGCCGCCTGCTCAGCAATACTTTTGACAAGTTTTGGATGCGCGTGGCCCAGACCCGATACCGCGATGCCGGCAAGGGCATCAAGCACGGTTCGCCCGTCGGTGGTGGTCAGCCATGCACCTTTACCGCGGCTGAACGCGACCGCGAGCGGCTTGTAGGTATTCATCTGATGGCTCGATAACATTCAATACCCCCTCTCTACTGCACGAACGGAATGGAAATTTGGCGCGATGCAGTCAGCGATCGACTGGCAGAAACGACAACGGCGGCCTCATGCGGACCGCCGCTTTATATTCAGGAAATAACTATATGGCAATCCTGTTTGCAGTGCAACAATCGGTGCCGCGTCGGAGCCACAAAGTTATAATTCAGTGTGCCGCGCCCCTGCACTTCGCGCTGTTTCCGTCAACAACACTCCAGGCAACCCGCCCAATGGCACACCCGGCCAATCCTGCCCCGGCAACTCCACGCATCGTCATTCAGGGCGTCATGCGCAACGGTCGCGCGTTTCGCCCAAGCGATTGGGCGGAGCGCCTGTGCGGGATAATGTCCACCTTTGGCGGCGATAACCAAATGCGTTATTCACCGTTTGTGCGCCCGATGATGCTCGACGGGGTGCGCTGCGTGGTAGTTGAGCCGAGCCTGCACGAGGCTGAACCTCGCGCGTACCGGTTTTTGCTGGATTTTGCCAAGGACAATGAATTGGTTGTCATTAATCCCACGGTGCCGCCGAGTGAAGATTTTTGCGCATTGCCGGGTAGCGCGTTGGAAAAGCTGGCGACGTAGTTTCGCCAAGAGCCAAAAACGAAAAACCGCCGATTTATCTTCGCTCAAAAAGTAGCGAAATCGGCGGTAATGCGGTACTGGAAAGCAGAATTGGTGGCAACCCGATACTACAAGTTGCCGATGATGCAGGTAACTTACGCTTGCGCGGCAGTTTGACCCGCAGTTTGACCTTTAGCACCAATTGCTTTGATCGCGGCAGACAGGCGGCTCTTGTGGCGGGCGGCCTTGTTTTTGTGAATGATGTTCTTGTCGGCGATGGAATCAATCGTCGATACCGAAGACTTGAACACGGCTTCAGCCTGGACTTTATCGCCAGCAGCTACAGCAGCTCTGACCTTCTTGATTGCGGTGCGCAGTTCGGACCGTTGACCCATGTTGTGGCCACGTTGTTTAACAGCTTGACGCGCGCGCTTAGCGGCTTGTTTGGTATTTGCCATGATTTTTCCAGATTGTTGCGATGAATTTTACGGGAAGCCGGGTATTATAGCGCAGCCCCACAAAAAAGCAAACCCGCTGATTTTGTTGGGTTTTTAATTTGTACTTTCTCATTCCGGACTGCTTTATTCCGTTGTTACCCCGCTTTTACCCCGCTGTTATCTATTAAAAGCCTTCATGAACCTGCATGAACCTACTTAAGGCCGCGTTATCAGTCTCCGCGATGACGTTTCTGTCACGCATCACCGGGCTCATTCGCGAAATCATCGGCTTTAACCTCTTCGGCGCGAGCGCGGCGATGGATGCCTTTCAGGTCGCGTGGCGCATCCCGAATTTGCTGCGCAGACTATTTGCCGAAGGTGCGTTCAGTCAGGCATTTGTGCCGGTATTCGCGGAATACAAAGCAAAGCGCGGCGAAGCCGAGACCAACTTGTTGGCTGGTCGCATTGCCAGCGTTCTTGTGTTGATTCTATTTTTCGTCACTTTGATTGGCGTGATCGCCGCACCAGTGCTTGTTTACGTGACTGCATCAGGATTTGCGGTCGACCCGGAAAAATTTGCCCTCACGACCCAGCTCGTCCGAATCACCTTTCCGTACATTTTCTTTATCTCCCTTATCGCGCTGGCCGCCGGCATTCTCAATAGCTTCAGCGCATTCAAAACACCCGCCTTTACACCGGTATTGCTCAATCTTTCTGTCATCGCCTGCGCATTATTTCTCGCACCGCATATCAACCCGCCGATACTGGCGCTGGCATGGGGCACATTTCTGGGTGGCATTGTGCAGCTCGCGTTCCAAATCCCTGCGCTGCGAAAAATCAACATGTTGCCGCGCATCTCGCTAACCGCATGGAAATTCCGGAAAGATGAGGGCGTGGTGCGCGTGCTGGCGCTGATGGCACCGGCCGTGCTCGGTGTTTCGGTTGCGCAGATTTCACTTTTGCTTAATACGCAAATCGCATCGTTTCTTCAAAACGGTTCCGTTTCCTGGCTCACGGCGGCGGACCGCCTGATGGAATTTCCGTCCGCATTGCTTGGCGTAGCACTTGGCACGGTGCTGTTGCCGTCACTCGTTAAGCACCATGCCGAAAAGAACACGGATGAATATTCCAAACTGCTCGATTGGGGACTGCGCCTGACGTTGCTGTTGACGTTGCCCGCAGCCGTTGCATTGGCACTGCTCGCAACGCCGCTGATTGCAACGATTTTTCAGCACGGCGCGTTTAGCGCGCAAGACGTGCTGATGACGCGCACCGCGCTGGTCGCCTACTCGGTCGGGCTGACTGGCATCATCCTTGTGAAAATTTTGGCCCCCGGCTTTTACGCTCGGCAAAATGTCAAAACGCCGGTAAAAATTGCCATCTTCACCTTGGCTATCACCCAATTATTTAACTTAGGCTTCGTACCGTTCTTTCAGCACGCAGGCCTCGCCCTCTCGATTGGTTTGGGCGCATGCGTCAACGCCGGATTGCTGTATGTCTTTATGCGGAAGCAAAACATCTTTGTGCCGCAACCCGAATGGCTGGCATTTGTGCTCAAAATCGCAGTGGCGCTCTACATCATGGGCGGCGTGTTGTTTTGGATGGCGGGCGCGGCTACCGACTGGTTGACTGCAACAACGCTCACGAAATGCTGGCGACTGGCGCTCATCATCTGCGTGGGCGCGTTCACGTATTTCACGTGCCTATGGGCGATGGGGTTCCGCTTGAGCCAGTTCTCCAAGCGACTCGCATGAAAATGCGGCTGCATCGCGCGCTCGCACCTGCTGGCGCGCCGCTCGCGTTGGCAATCGGCAATTTCGACGGCGTCCATCGCGGCCATCAGGCTATTTTGGCGTCAGGCATTGAGGCCGCGCGTGAGCACGGGCTGGCATTCGCGGCGATGACTTTTCATCCTCTGCCGCGCGAATTTTTTGCCAAGGTCCGCAACGACTCTTCGTTCGCGCCGCCGCGCCTGATGAGTACGACCGAAAAGCTGGCGGCACTCGCCGATACCGGCGTGGAACATGTCTACATCCCGCGTTTCAATGCGCAATTCGCGGCGCAATGCCCCGACGATTTCGTGGCCGCACTAACGAAAATGAACGTACGCTGGCTGATGGTGGGCGAGGACTTTCGCTTCGGTACCAAGCGCGGCGGCGATTCGGAAACCTTGCGCCGTGCGGGTGCGCACCACGGCTTCATGGTGGAAACGATGCCGGATGTTGTCATCGGTATCGAGAAAATCTCCTCAACCGCGATCCGCGATGCCTTATCCAATGGCCAACTCGATGCTGCCACGCGGATGCTGGGCCGGCCGTACAGCATCATCGGCCGCGTCACTCATGGCAAAAAGCTCGGGCGCACGCTGGGATTTCCGACCGCAAACATCGCGCTGACGCGCCGATTACCAGCGCTATCGGGCGTGTTTGCAGTACAATGTCGGCTTGTAACTCGCGGGCTCGAGGGAGTGGCGGGGATTGAAAGAATCAAGACTGGCACGATCCTCAACGGGGTCGCCAATCTTGGCACCAATCCGGTGGTCTCAGTCGATGGCCACCACCATCTGGAAGTCTTCCTCTTCGATTTTGCAGCTGACGTTTATGGTCAACGTCTCGTCTGCACATTCATCGAAAAAATCCGCGACGAACAAAATTTTACGGGCCTCGATGCGCTCAAGATTCAGATGTTTGATGACGTATCGAAAGCAAAAAATATTTTGCGATTGGATTAACGATGGATCAGAAGGTTGACTACAAAAGCACGCTGAATTTACCCGATACGCCGTTTCCCATGCGCGGCGATCTGGCCAAGCGCGAACCCGGCTGGGTGGCGGATTGGCAACAGCGGAAGCTATACGAAAAAATTCGCGAAAAGTCCAGGGGCCGTCCTAAGTTCATTCTGCACGATGGCCCACCCTACGCCAATGCGGCGATCCACGTCGGTCATGCCGTCAACAAAATTCTGAAAGACATGGTGGTCAAATCCAAGCAGATGGCTGGATTTGACGCGGTGTACGTTCCCGGCTGGGATTGTCACGGCATGCCCATTGAAATTTTTGTCGAGAAACAGCACGGTAAAAATCTGCCTGCTGAAAAAGTGATGGAGTTTGCGCGGGTGCATGCCGAGTCGCAGATTGAGCTGCAGAAGGCTGATTTCATTCGCCTAGGCGTGCTTGGCGACTGGGACCATCCGTACAAGACGATGGATTTCGCGACTGAAGCGGCGGAAATTCGCACGCTGGGCCAAATATTTGAACGCGGCTATGTCTACCGCGGACTAAAACCCGTGAACTGGTGTTTTGATTGTCACTCCGCATTGGCTGAAGCTGAGGTTGAGTATGAAGACAAGACATCGATTGCAATTGATGTAGGTTTTCCAATCGTTGCGACCGAACGTGAAAAGCTGGCCAAGGCATTTGGATTGCCATCGATACCCGATGGCCCCGTCTATGCGGTGATCTGGACAACGACACCGTGGACGATTCCTGCCAATCAAGCATTGAATGTTCACCCTGAGTTTGACTATGCACTCGTCCAAACACCGCGTGGTTGCTTGTTGTTAGCCGATGCACGCGTCGAGGCCTGCCTCAAATCGTACGCGCTGGAAGGCGACGTGATCGCTGTCGTAAAAGGTCAAGCGTTGGAGAGAGTTGCGTTCAAACATCCGTTCTATGATCGCGTCTCGCCGATCTTTCTAGCCGACTACGTCACCCTCGATACCGGTACCGGCATCGTTCACTCCTCCCCAGCCTACGGCGTTGACGACTTCAATTCCTGCAAGCGCTACGGAATGACGAACGACGAAATCCTGAATCCCGTGATGGGCAACGGGCAGTATGTTTCCACGCTGCCACTGTTCGGCGGCTTGAACATCTGGAAAGCGCAACCAGAGATCGTCAAGACGATCGAGGCGGCGGGTGCGCTGTTTCATTCCGAGAATTTCAAACACTCCTATCCGCATTGCTGGCGGCATAAAACGCCGACTGTGTTTCGCGCGACGGCGCAGTGGTTTGTCGGCATGGACCTTAAAGCGAAGGGTGAAGACAAGACCTTGCGCGAGTTGGCGTTGGCCGCCATTGACGCGACGACCTTCTATCCTGAATGGGGGAAGGCGCGCCTTTACGGGATGATCGCCAACCGGCCGGACTGGTGTATTTCACGCCAGCGCAATTGGGGCACGCCAATTCCGTTTTTCCTGCATAAGGAAACTGGCGAACTGCATCCGCGCACGCTGGAGTTGCTGGAAACCGTGGCAAGCCGCGTCGAGAAAGAGGGCATCGAAGTTTGGCGGCGCATTACAGCAGAAGAGTTGCTGGGCGCTGAAGCGGCGCACTACAACAAAATCAATGACACGCTGGACGTGTGGTTGGATTCTGGCTCGACGTTCAACACCGTGATGGCGAGAACGCCCGCGCTGGTTAAGCCTTCGACCGATGGTAAGCCCGGCCAAGCCGACCTTTACCTCGAAGGCTCCGACCAGCATCGCGGCTGGTTTCATTCTTCACTGCTGGTGTCTTGCGCGGTGAACGGTCGTGCGCCGTATCAGGCGCTGCTGACGCACGGCTTCGCAGTCGATGGACAGGGCAAGAAAATGTCTAAATCCGGCTTCAACGCCGTCGCTCCGCGAAAAATATCAGACACGCTGGGTGCAGAAATTTTGCGTCTCTGGGTTGGTCTCACCGATTACAGTGGTGAGCTGACCATCTCGGATGAAATTCTCAAACGCGTCGTTGAAAGCTATCGACGTATTCGAAACACATTGCGTTTTCTGCTCGCTAACACTGCGGATTTCGATTTCGCCAAAGACGCACTGCCAGTAGAAGAGTGGCTGGAAATTGATCGCTATGTTTTAGTATTGACAGCAGATTTGCAGAAAAAAGTGTTGTCTCATTTTGAGAAATATGAATTTCAGCCAGCGATGCAGGCGATACAGAAATTCTGCTCCGAAGATTTGGGCGGGTTCTATCTGGACATACTCAAGGATCGGCTTTATACGTCGGCCGCCAAGTCCAAACCACGGCGTGCCGCACAGACAGCGCTGCATCATATTCTGCAATCGTTGACGCGATTGATCGCCCCGGTGTTGTCGTTCACGGCTGAGGAAATCTGGAACACGCTGCATACCGACCATTCAAGCAGCGTCTTTTTACATGAGTTTCATGCGTTACCCGCAACAGGCGAGGCGGTCGCGTTACGTGAAAAATGGGCGAGATTGCGTGAGCTGCGCTCACTGGCGCTCAAGAGTATTGAAGAACAGCGTACGGCAGGTACTATTGGCTCTTCGTTACAAGGTGAGCTTGCAATTTCAGCCAATGGTAATGACTTCGATTTGCTGACATCACTTCGCGATGACCTGCGCTTCGTCATGATTACGTCGAGCGCCGTTGCCAATCGCGCGACGAGCGATGACGCACTGGGTGTGGCCGTAACTGCAAGCGCGCATGCGAAATGCGAACGCTGTTGGCATTTTCGCGCCGATGTTGGGTCGAACACGGAACACCCGACTATCTGCGGACGCTGCGTGAGCAACCTATTCGGCGAAGGTGAAAAACGCTTCTATGCATAAGCCAATCGGAAAGTTCGCATGGCTACATTGGCTCGGGGTAAGCCTCGTGGTGCTCATGCTCGACCAGATCACCAAGCAAGTCATCACGGCAAATTTCCAGTACGGGGAATCAAAAACCATCTTCTCCTGGTTCAATCTGGTGTTGGCGCACAACACCGGGGCAGCGTTCAGCTTTTTAGCGGGCGCATCCGGCTGGCAACGTGAATTTTTTATTGTTGTGACGATTGCAATTTCTTGTGTGCTGATATGGATGCTGAAAAGCAACCAGTCAAACAGGGTGTTATCGATCGCGTTGGCGCTGGTGCTCGGTGGCGCGTTTGGAAATCTCTATGACCGCGTCATGCATGGCTACGTGATCGATTTTGTGCAGTGGCATGCAGCCGGATATTTTTGGCCTGCGTTCAACGTCGCAGACTCTGCCATCTGTATCGGTGCGGGGCTGTTGATATTCGATTCTTTCCGCAAGCCTGCGGTGGCATGACGAACTGGGCAAATAGCTTCCGAAAAGTGCGGGGTATCATAACGATGTCAACGCACGAAAACAGGAACGACTGGAATAACCTTAGAACATAAAACTCTAGCATTGGCGGTCTTCGTGGCGGCTTTATTGCCTGAAAGGTACGCCAGTGCTAGAGTTTCAATAAATACTGATTACCTCGCGATACGAATACCAAATGAGTGAACCCGAAGTCCTGCTCGCCAATCCACGTGGCTTTTGTGCCGGTGTTGATCGTGCCATCGAGATCGTCGAGCGCGCGCTGCAAAAACACGGACGGCCAATTTACGTGCGCCATGAAATCGTCCATAACAAGTTTGTCGTTGATGACCTGCGCGAGAAAGGCGCTATCTTCATAGAGGATCTGGCCGATGTGCCGCGTGGCGCAACGCTGGTGTTCAGCGCACATGGCGTGTCCAAAGCTGTTCGCAAGGAGGCCGATGAACGTGGCTTTCGGGTATTCGATGCCACCTGCCCGCTGGTGAAAAAAGTTCATGTGGAAGTCATGAAGCGCCGTCAGGAGGGTTTCGACATCATCATGATCGGCCATGATGGCCATCCTGAAGTCGAAGGCACGATGGGCCAATCTGAAACCGGGATGTATCTGGTCGAAACTGAAGACGACGTTGAGAAACTCGACGTGCGCGAAACTGACAAGCTAACCTTCGTATCGCAGACAACATTGTCGGTCGATGATTGCCAGCGTGTAATCGACGCGCTCAAACGTAAATTTCCGCACATCATCGGACCGAAGCAGGATGACATCTGCTACGCGACCCAAAATCGGCAGGATGCGGTCAAGTTCATGGCACCACAAGTCGAAGTGGTGGTGGTGGTGGGCTCACGCACGAGCTCAAACACCAACCGGCTGCGCGAGCTTGCAGATACGCTGGGATGCACCACTTACCAGGTGGATAGCGCAGCGGAATTAAAAGAAGAATGGATTACAGGAAAAAAACGCGTCGGCGTTACCTCCGGCGCATCGGCACCCGATGTGCTGGTGCGCGATGTGATTGCCAAGTTAAAAACGCTCGGTGTGAAAAGTGTCCGCGAACTGGATGGGATCACAGAGAACATTACGTTTCCATTGCCCAGCGGCCTCAATAGCAAACAAGACAAACAAGAAACCGCGTAGATCTGCGGCGTTTCTAATCACGGCTTCGGCTGCGTTTTCAAAATGTTTCCGCGCTCGTCCATGCGCGGCCGAAATCCTGGCGACACAGCCGACTTGAAGCCCAAGGCAGGGTCATCAATCACGATGCCCAGCGTGAATTCAACCCGACGCACGCTGTTAACGGGCTTGCCATCTTTGTAGGCCGGTGAAAACGGTGCCTCTTTCAACAACGGCAGCATGTGCGCGCGTAGTGCACCGCTCACATCGGAAGCTTCAATGACTTCTATGCTGACGACCTTGCCTAATTCCGAAACCGAAATATCGAGAACCAGCCGCCCGGAAAGGGAGAGCTCTTCTGAAAACAACACACCCTCCAGCGGCAATTGCAACTGCGCAACATGGCTCACCTCGGCGGATTTATAGAAAGGTGGTGCGCGTCGTTCAAACGACATCACCTTTTCTTCAGATTGGACTGCACCTGACTTGTCGCCCTCATGGCTTGCTTTCGCACTGGCGACCGCGACATCAACAGGCCCGGCGACAGGTGCGGAAGTTTTCTCAGTGAGCGTCACAGCCGCCGGTGCTGGCGAAAAATCTACGACAGAAAACGCGCTGACCGACGCGGCTACAGGGCGACTATTTTTGACGCCAACCGACAGCAAAAAAGCGGCATGCACTGCAACCGAGGCAACAAGACAGATTGGCCACATCAGGCTTGGCTTGGGCATTAGCGCGTAAATAAATACTGGCGGCGGGCGGCATGTTCAGCCAGCCGCGCCGCCTGCCCGCTATTGCAAAATCTCCCGCCAGTTAAGCAACCGACCCGAGCCAAAGGCGTTCAATGGGTTGCCAATTAGAAACGGCACACCCTTGTCATCGGTACCGAGAATACGCACGCCGTCTCCTACGTTAACCAACTGCGATTTAACGAGTGCACGGGTCTCGGTATAGGACTGATAGGTCCGCACACCAGCAACTTCGGTGTAGAGCAGCGATTTGCCACCGCCGTAGGTGGTTGCGTATTGGCGGCTCAACCCGTTTGGATTACATGCGTTTGTATCAGGCACGTTACCCACCCATGTGACAAATCCCTGGCTCGCCTTCGGATTCAAGCTGATGCGCTCGCGCGACAACACGGTGCCCGTCAGTGGCGCACGACCACCAAGGTCGTAGTACCAACCCATTGGCTTGCTGGCGATCTGCGTGCTGGTGAGGCCTATCGTCAAGTTGCTAGTAACCGACAAATCGCTATGGTTAAACAGATCGGCTCGAGTGATCGGGAATGTGACGCCAGAAGGCAGTGCCTCACCGGTCGCAGATGCGGTAGTCTCAAACCGCAGGCCGATGTTACCGTCACGAATCGCGTAGAACGTTTGCTGCTGCGCGTTCGCGATATCAGCCGTATCCAGAAACCGCCCTGTACCAACAAACACATACCGCTTGCCATCACCCACAGCGTATTCAATCAGCGGAATCGTTGTAATCGGCTGCCCAACGTTAGCGGCATCCTTCAGCGTCGCGAACAGCAACGGCGCGGGCACCGCTGCGGTGGCGCTGCGGAAATCGAAGCGCCACACGTTTCCAAACAGATCCCCACCGTAAACTTCGTCGGTCGTATAGTCGGCAAATGAGGGGGTATAGCCAGAGATGGGTGAGAAGCCGGATGGATCAGCCGCCGTACCGACGCCGGTACCGATTTTCTGAAGCAGCGCACCTGTACGCGCGTTCAAAACATACAGATAACCTTTGCCGCGATTAGCCGCTGTGGCACTGGTTATATTGTTGTAGCCAGAACTCACCAATACCACCCAGCCCCATTTGCGGGTCTTGGTAATCAACGGCAGGCCCAACGAATACCCCATATCGTCATCGGTGTACTCCCAGAGTACTTTGGTTGCTGCAGTTGCTTCTGTCGCAAAATTGGCCGGGTCGGTTACGTCGAGCGCATAGAAACCGCGCCCGCCCTTGCCCAATCCGCCGACCATCAGTGTGCGCCAATTGGGCGTCGTGGTCATGGAACCATCGGTATTGTTGAAATCTACGTCGCGCGTTGAGGGCGTGGCGTTGACCATATAGTGGTGTACATAACTTGAGTTGGTCACGGAGCGCAGACCGTCAACCGTCGGGGTATTGTTCGGGCCAACGTAGACCAGGCTCGGCACGTACGCCATGATTTCCTTGCCGGCATTGGCGAAATTTGAATCGGCAGGATCAACGATCGCATTGAATGCGTGCAATTGCCCCGCATTGGCGCCGACATAAATAGCCGGCGTGCGCCCACGGTTTGCTACCTTGAACGCGTTGTACCCTGGGTTGAATTCATCAAGATATTCGCCCCTTGGCGTTCCTACGTAAACAGCCTCTGAATCCACAATGTCGGCCAACAGCTTGGTGCGAACCCGATATTTTCCGCCAATAATCGGGTTCCCTGCCGCATCGTTTTCTTCTTTGGTTTTCTGTCCACGGATATAGTTGATCACGTCTTGCTGCTCAACGGCCGTTGGACCAAGTGCCGCGAGTTGTGTGGCGTTTAAATTCGCAAAACGAAATGGTTGGCCTAGCTGTGTGGCACCCGGTACCGCCGTGATCATCACGCGACCGGTATCCCAGCCAGTGCCCAAAGCCTTGGCCAACAGCAACGCGCCAGATTCGAACGCCGCTGCGTTAAGCGTAATCGCACCAGTAGTTTGGTCGATGCCCGAAATTGTGAAACCGGAGACCGTACCGCTCCAATCAGTGGTGTCAAACTTAACCTGATAAATTCCGTTCTCACCGGTCGTCTGCGAGAGATTTGACGCGGCCACACCTACCCCTGCACCGGAACCGTTTATCCCGTTGATTTCACGGAACGCGCGCTGCAAGCCATCCACCAGTTTTTCAGGTTGATTGGCGGCAAAGTAATTTTTTGGCACCGGTCTGCCCTGCACAATGCCCTGAGCTGCATCGGCCCAAGTATCGGCAGCGTCGAATGCGCTATTCTTGTTGTTGTCCTTGAAACCGCCGTATTTTGCCGCGAGCCAGAGCTGGTTACGTGGATCACCAATTGTTCCCCAGCTACCTGCTTCACGGACATCGACATAAAACGTCGTCAACACCTGAGGGCCATTCAGATTGTCAAAATCAGCGCGTAAATCTGTGGTGTGCGCGTAGTAGGCCAAGCCGGCGAGAAAGGCGGTACCGTTACAACAATTTCGTAGCGTCGCCAAGTTCGCACCGACGGTGCCGCCACTTGGATTCGAGATGGGCGCAACGAGTGTGGACTCTAGCGCGCCCACGGCATTCGTAATTGTTGTGACGTTGTAATCGGTATCGATATTGCCTGGAACGGCTGCTGGCTCACTTTCCGCATTTACAATGCCGCCACTCAGATTTTTGTCCTTGTGGGTGTTTGCGTCAGCAATACCAATCACAAAATTTTGCTGGCAACTGTACTGAATGGGGTCGTTCCAAGCGGTGATCACGGGAAATCCATCCACCATAGTATTTGTAAGGCCGCTGACATAGCTAGTTGTAGGTGTTCTACCTTGCGCCTTGAAGTACTTGATGACTTCCGCGTACATCTCACTAACCGGATCGAAACCCTTATAGCCACCCCTCCGCCCGAACTTGTTCAGGTAATTGATCACACCGCTGTTGGTCGCGCTAAAGCCAGTGGCGGTCGCATCGGCTGAATCTGGATTGTTAACATAGGTACCATCAGTGGCACTCCACTCGGCCGCGGCATTGGCAACGGGCGGATTTTGCGGAACGGCCTTCAATGGCCCCACGTCTTTCATTTTTGCGCGTAGCACGCCACCATCGCGTGTGGCACTGTTGTCCAAAAGATAGCCGAATGCGCCAAACCTCATGTTCAGTGCATTTTCCTGCACCGTACCGGTTGGCTTGTAGCTGGTACCGTTACTGTAAAGAGTACAAGTCGTTTGGGTCTCAGGGAAAGCCGCCTGATCGCACACTTTCACACGAATGTAGTAAGGGGTGACGCCGGGCAGGGGCCCAAGCACGCGACGAACGTCGGCACCGCCTCCCGGTGCTGTCAAGTTGGCACAGGTGCCGGCACCAACATAGGTGGCGCACTGGCCTGCCTGATCAGTCGTGGTGCGATACGTCGCGGTGCGTGTGCCTGCTGTACCTGCAACGACCTGAACACAACTCGCGAATCCGCCAACAATTGTCAATCCGCATTGGCCTACCTCCGCGCGCGTCACCTGGCGCGTTGCCTGCGAACGGTTGGTACAGACAAAACCGGTTTGTGTGCCGCTCGCTGTTAGCCCGTTACATTGTCTATTCAAGCGGTAGGAAACATCACGTCTTGGCCCGGTCCGGTTGACGCATGTTATGTTTGTTGCACCTGCGGGAACGATCGTTGAAAGAGTACCAGGACAGCTATTATTCTCTCGATAACTCACTTCTCTTTCGCCCTGAGTAGTCTGTGTGCAGGAAATAAACACGCCTGCGATAACACCGCCGTTCGCTGGACATAAGCCCGCAGCGTCATTTGCCGTCTCATTTCGCGCCACGTTGGCGGTGCCGCCGCCGGGTGCAGATGTATTGACACAACCGACGTTGGCTGGCGCGGTTGCGCACTGGCCAGATTCATTCGTGAGGGTAGTGTCGATCGAAATGCGCCGTGTTCCGGGATCCAACGTGGACACCTGAACGCAACCAGGAATAGCCCCACACAGTCCGGCTTCATCGTAGGTCACTGCAGGTAACGTCAGATCATTGTTAGGGTTATTGCTATTGGGATGATTGTTGTTTCTCAGCAGTGCGCGATCAGCTGATGCCCACATGACAGTATTCAATCCCTGTGTACGGAAATACATATTCGCTGACATGAACGGCGTCACCGTTGATGGTGCCACCGGTGTCACTGTGACCGCGCCGCCAACGACCGGCACACCACCTAATCGCTTCAATGGGAACTGATTGAAACTACCTTGGCCGTCGTGACGCGCCTTTTCCAATACAGTAAGCGTCGATGTGTCGATAAAACGATCCCCGCCGGTCATCGCCCACCGGAACATATCGGTGGTCTGCATCGTTGCCCAATTCAGGAAGTTACCGCTCCACTGTCCCGCACAGGTTTTTAATCCTGCGTTGGGTAATGCGGCACTGGCACCGATCGTGTAGCTAACGGGTACAAAATAATTACCCGTGGTGTCATAGTTATAGCACTTGAACGGATCGAAATAGCCGATATACGTCTTGGTCGCGATGTAGCAAATGCTATCGGCCGTCCCTGATGTGGCAACGCTGGCTGCGGCGACGGTTGGATCGGCATTACCACGTCCCGGGCAAGTAGCGTTCACTTCGTCGTTGTAGGCTTGCACCACTCCGGTGGGCCACTCGACTGATAGGGCGAGCATCACGTTGGCGGGCACTTTCGATGTCGCGCGAACAGGCGTATCTGCCAGCGGCGTCGCTGCAGCGAGTACGCTGCCGCTCGTCGCCAGTACGGCGATGGTCGCCAAGCCAAGCGCGAAGCGGCTAAACACTGAACGTGCTGAAGAAATTTTCTGTTGTTTCATGACTCACTCCAAACTGGGCCAGAAGGCTGGACACTAGGTATTCTGCAAGCTGAATATGGCTTGCACATAAGAAACGGTATTTCGTGGCCCGGTAACGCGGGCAGTGATCCGATACATCGGCGGAAAAAGTTGTCCCGGTTTGTCATTTGGCTGTGTACCCCCGGCTTGCGCGCGCCCGTTCACAATACAAGTTTCAGCGGCCGCGATGCCGCGCGTTGTGCACATGCGCTCGATCAGATAAATGGGAAACATACCAAGCTCTAGCGAGGTAGGAATCTTGCCCGGCCCGGCGAGGCCCAGAGTGCCGCCCGGGTATGAAGGCGTCAGGGCCGTGTTGTTTGGAAGCGCGTAGGGCGAGGACCTGCTGGCATTCTTTAACACCAGCGGCACGCCATCCGTGTCTGTTGGCAGCATGACGGCAGAATAATTTTGATTGGCGATGGCATCCAATGTATTTGCACCATCCCGCAGGGCACCACCCGCCCGGAACTGATCGATTGCAGCTTCCAGCGCAAAATCATTGCGATTAACGGCATCGCGCTTAAACGATATGTTTCGTGCCAGCAGGGTCGATGTGTCCACGGTTCTTACCATCGCCGCTGCCGCAAGCGTCATAGCAGCCAACACGATTAACGCAATGATGAGCACAAATCCGCCTTGCGCCGCCGTTGGCCGGGTAAGAGATGACATTAAAGATTTTTTCAGGCGATTATTCATGGGCCACATCAATTTCGTGGGTTGGGAACATAACGGAGATTGCGTAACGGAACAACGGAGTCATAAACCTGATAGCGATAAAGTTGTCCCGCAGTTGGTATGGAAACCGTAATCGGGCCGTCGTCAGGAAACATGGTGTAGGACGTTGGCGGCGATGTATCTTTTACCGGTTCAGTACTACGAAACACCATCGAAATACGAACCGCACGGATACGATCTACAAGCGCCAGCGCTGCTGGGGTGCCCGCCGTAAGGTCGGCGACTTGCCAGCCAACAGCTGCCGGCGACTGCCACGTGATCGGGCCGTTGCCTGCTGCATCCACCACGCCATAGCGCGCGCGCAGATCAAAAACACCGTCTGCAATGACGCTGGCGGCAGTGCCAGACAGGTTTAACAAATCATACTGTTGCAGTGAATTGTTCAAATCAATGCCGAACATCGTAAACATCGGCGTCCGGCCCAAATGCAGCGCCACGGAGCCTGCGTTATAGATGCCACCAGCGAGCCCGGCTGCGGTATTGTATGAAGTACCTGTGGCTCCCAATGGCAACGTGTTTGGCGCAGTTGCCGCATTGAAGGTGGTATCCACTTGCGCGATCTGGCAGTTCGCGACTGCGCCCGGCGACGTCATCAATATCAAATCGAGTGCCCTGACACCATTGGAACGTTGCAGCGTGAGTCCGGCAGCCGTTGGTGGACCGACCATTTGCAGCTCTGCTTGCCCGGTTTCGCTGTTGCTTGCAACGACGACGATAACGTCACTTTGTCCGTCAGGTGCTGCCGCTGGAAAAATGAGAACAGGGAGCGCACGAATAGTTTGACTGACGTTGGCAAACGGCTGAGGAAACAAGGCTGGGGCTGGCAGTATTGCCGCGCCGCCTCGCGAGGCCTGAATCGGACAACCCCAAACGTTACTGGCCTGCGTAAGTCCGGCACCACCGAGGCGAATCGTACGACCGATTTGATAAATGCTCACGTTCGCGGTTTGCTGGCCCTCAGCAGCACCGGTTGTCAAACGTTTCCTTGCATCGCTAACCGAAAATAGCTGCAGGATGATCAGCATTGACAGCATCGAGAGCGCCAAGCCGACCATGACTTCAACCAACGTAAAACCATCGCCATAACGCACAAGTATTTTATTTTGCATAGCCGAATTAGTTTTCATGTTCGGTTAACCGCCGCCAGGTAAAGCTGCCACGGTGGTGTGCCCGCTGCGAAATTCACCTCCCGGCGCTTGCCAGGTAATTTCCACTGACATCATTGCGCCGCCGCCAGCAAACGGCACCAGAAATGCTACGGTCGCTTGCGCGTCTGGCAAGCCGGAACCTGCAATCGCCAAACGATTGTTGTACCAGGCCAGATACTCGGCACCGCCATTCTGAAAATTCGCTGTGAGCGTGGTGGTGTCACTCCAGATTTGCGCGCGCGCGACCAACTCATCAGCGAGTGTGGCAGCTTCAGTACGAAACCGCGCATCGATGCCGGTCTTTGCCGTCACTGCTTGCAGGCCGACGATCCCGAGCACGCCCACCGCGAAAATAACGATGGATACAAGCACCTCGAGGATCACGACACCGCTCTGATTTTTTTGTATTGTTTTCATACGGATGGCTTTCATCAAGGAATCACGCATGCTGGCGTGCAAGCGCGACCGTCACCGCTAGGTGCGCGCGGATCACATACGCGGACAGCGCCACCCGTGCTCACATATACGCAGCGCTGGGTGGCGAGGCCAGATTGAACCGACGGATTGACAATTTGAAACACAAGAGTGCCCGCAGGCGCTGTCGCCGTTCCATTGGCAGCGATGCTGGCGCTGACTCTTCCCAGCGGCGAAAAACGTACTCCGGCCGGTCCAGAAAAGCGGGCATTTTCCGACCCGTCCTGCCCCATTTTCCCCGTCAGAAAACCCGCGCTTGTCGTGCCACCGGCGACCCTGACCATCCAGTTGGGAGTTGGATCAGTTTTGGCCAAACCACCTGCCGTCAGCGTCGCCGCTGATGGATCAGAGGGATTAGTGACATCGGAGGTGGCAAATACCATGTCGATCTGCACATTACGCTGCACGGCTTCCGCCTGGGCGAGGCGCATACCGCTGGCGATCGACTCCGCCAACACACCCACCTGACGATTTTGTACCCAGTCGCCAATGGCGGGAATGCCAATGCCAAGGAAGATCCCCATAATCGCCACTGCGATCATTATCTCGATTAGATTGAAGCCTCGTTGTGCGACAAGCCCCACGGAAAAAAATGGATTACTGGCCGCAGAGAATATTGCGCCGCGCACGTTAGCCACCTTTTTTCATGACCCAACGGCCTGCAACGGCGGCACCGCCCCACGGTGAGCCGAGGGTGCTTGCTTTGACGCCTTTTTCATCGATGGTGTACACAAACCCTGCAATCGAATCTTTGCCTCGACCGGTGATGATAAAGGTCTGATTTGTTCCGCCAGCGACGATACAGACTACCTTGTGATTGTCAGTTTCGTTGATGATCACTTCAGGATCGCCGCAAAATGCATGATCATAAGTCCGACTATCCGCGTAGCGTTGCTCAACTTTCAGTTTCGCGTCGCTTATCGCGCTAGTCAGGTCGGTAACACGCCCGCGCCTGACATAGTCGATGTAATTAGGCACCGCGACAGCCGCAATAATGCCGACAATCGCGACAACGATCATCAGTTCTATCAGCGTAAACCCGCGCAATTTGTTCATTTGGCTTTTCAGATTATTCATTGAGTGAACCTTTCCCCTTTTCGGGTAGACGGATAATATTGCAGGTTTCCAGCAAGGCCAAGACGGTTGGACAAGCGGTCAGGAAACAGGAATCAGCGGATAAAATCTTAGCGGAACAGCCCTCTGCGCGTGTGGTTTTGTGTATTTGCTCACAAATGTCGTTCGGCTGTGTCATCGCATTCGCTGGCATTCCTCAATATTCCGCACTTGGCTAGTTGACCCAGCTACGCTATAATTTTCGGTTCTTGAATTTGTGCTGTTGTAGCTCAGTTGGTAGAGCAACTGATTCGTAATCAGTAGGTCGGAGGTTCGATTCCTCTCAACAGCACCATACGGGCGTA
>JANOQY010000153.1:0-13985 GCA_031414995.1 Betaproteobacteria bacterium | reverse complement strand
TGAACAACCAACGGGTCCCCGAATTGAAAAGTGCAAAGGAAAAATTCCGTCAGGTCCGGGGTACCCAAATATTTTGGAGGTAGAAGAAACAGTTTTGCATTACTCAAATGGTGTTTCGGCAGGTTCATTCGACAGACCGACCCACATGGTTAAAATATTTTACGGTGAGGCAGGTACGCCGCCTGGACCGGAACGTGGGCTCGAGCTATGTTTCTTTAACGGGATTGTCGACGTAAGCACCGATCCTGAAAATCCGATGGTTCAAGAAGCGGCTGATGCTGTAGAAGACGCCCGAAAAGATGCGTTAAATTATTGAATTGAAACTAGAAATTCCTAATTTTATATTAATTCCCGGTGATTGATTTATCAATTTCGTTCAAAGTGCTTTCAATTATTTTACGCTCAATATTGTCCACATTTGATTGGTTGTTTTTTCCGACTTGCGCTAATTCTTGTAACTCAGACAGCGATGCCGTATCATTACGCATAAATTTGCATATTTTCTCGAGATCATTTTGCGGTATCAAGAAATTTATTTGAACTTGGGCTTTGTTCCAATCATCCTGTCTTCGGGTAATGATATCCCGCACTATTTCTCGATCTTGCGTTGCTAGTTGAGCTGCAGCGCCGTTTTTTCCAGGAATCAACCGCGACACGATACTTGCGTTTTTGTCCGCAGCTATCGTTAGCTTTGAACTGAATATGGCTCTTTGATTTTCACACTCGGCAACCGCTTCTGCGGTACACTGGTTCGGACAGGGACCACAGGCGCTAAGGCCGAGACTTATAATAGCTAGCGAAATTAATCTGTTCATGATTTGAGTATAGATCGCGAGTAATAAAAATAGGTAAATTGGGTAATGGTGACACCTTACTTAACCCCGAAATTAACTCCCACTTGCAATGTAGGATTTCATTTGAGATCATTGACGGGTCGGTCCGCAAGGGCTGGCGCGGCTCTTTGACAATTTGAATATTTTTACGTGCCTTTGGCTATTTCCCGACACCGCCCTTTTTGTCATTCCCGCGAAAGCGGGGGGGTATAGTTACATCTGCCAGAACGTGCATCAATGACCACAGTTTAATCTAAAGGCCCGCAATGGGATGAGTTTAGGCATCCGACCGTCGCCAAGGCCCGACGTCATCAGATATTTTTCTGCCGAGAAATTCCTTGCCCAAATCCTTCTCTTGCTTTTCCATCGACTTCTTTAATTGATCAAAATTCAGCCGGAAATGCGTGAGTTTCTTTTTGCTTAGGCCTTCCACCCCTTCGGCAGCTTTAAGCCTGTCTTTCATCCAGCAATAGGTTCGCCTATCGGCAGCGGCTTTGAAAAGCACCCATGCCGCGTAGGCCTGCTCGATGTTTTCCGCATCCCAATATTCTTCCCACCAATGACGTGCTTGCGCCTCTTTACGTTGCCACTCCAGAATTCGGCGTTTCCTAAAAGTAGGTAGGTCCGCTGGCCCTTCGTCTACTTCGATTGGCAGTTGGTTATTAACCCGAAACCCTTCCAAAATTTGTGCCCGCTGATGCCGCCAAAGATGTGGAGTCTGATAATCCGACGCAATCTTTTGCCTCAGCCAGTCCTCTCGATCATTGATCTGGGCGGCCAATGCGAGGTCGAACAAATCGCTATCCGTGTTTGTGTTAGATATCTCATATATTTCATCCAATAATTCAGCAGCTTCGGGTGCGTCCAAATTGATGAAAAGGATATGCAACATTTCTTCGATGCCGCCTTCGCCAATAAAGCGTGTGCGCATGGCTGTTCTGAGGTGACGCCAAAGCTTTGCCGCAGTGGAAGCATCTGTTTTGAACAACTCCTCGCAAAGTGCGAGATAAAAGCCTTCGGCACGATACATGCGCCGTTGGTAAAAATCTGACTGGCCTTCCAAATCGGTGATCCATCGGTCAACAATATCGCGGTGGTTGTTGATCAACGCTGTAGTCTCAGAGGGCTCAAAGCTATGCAGGAATAGAGACGCGCCGCTTTTTCTAGCGGACTTTATGCGTTCAACCGCCGTTTCCACGGTTACCCGCCGATGCTCGTCTGCTTCGTCAGGATTCGACATTGCTCGAAGCCCTCCGAATGGATCGTCGGGATAAAGTGGTGGGGGGAGAAATGAGAAGCTAGACGGGTCGTTTTTCCTCTTTTGTTTATCGACAAAAATTTCGCCACCCGGATCAATTTCACCGCTGGATGAATCGAACAACAGATTGCCCAGTATCTCGGCAGCGATTGTGCTGTCGGAAATGCTGCCTCCATGCGCTTGCAACGAGTGGGGAAGCAGAGACGGGGTGATTAAGGACGCAATCTGCTCAAGTGGTAAGCCAACCGTAGCGGCGATTAGGGCCTGTGAGCCGTAGTGATTGACAGCTTCATCACCATCGGGTTGCCAGTGCCATTCTTGAGCGAGCAGTCGGCGACCAAACTTGTCACCATCTAGGCGATTAAGCAATTTGAAAACCGTTGAACGAAACTCAAAAGCTTCATTTTCAGCAAGGGAGCAAAGCCATTCCCAAGCGTCGTCTGAGTATTCAAACTCCGCGATTGAAAGTAAGGCGATTAAATCAGCTTGGCACTTTTGATCTGGTTGTCCGTATCGCTCGATGAGAGTGTCCAAATCTTTGCAGTTTAATGGCTTTAGGATGTGCTGAGGGTCATAAGAATAATATTTTTGCCTCGCGCTAATAAGCAAATCGAACTGTTCGATTGCATCAAGTCCCTCGGCTTCGAACAACAAAATATGCTCGATTACGTGGTTCATTCCCTCCCGTTGCTCAGGATCGGCAGCTATGCGTTGCACTTGTAGGGCAGAGCGAACCTCATCCCCGTTCAAGATAAAGTGTTCGATTGAATGATAGCCTAACCCCCATAAATTCTCGCCGCTCATTTTTTCGTTGTTTGTCAGTTTTCTCCGCACCAATTCGCAAAGTGCTTTCGGTGCATAACGGGCTAAGGGTAACGACATTTCTTCAAGCTCTAAATCTTCGCTTGTTCTTTGCCGACCCGCAAAAAGATTAGAAACTGCGAAGCTGGACGCGGCTTGTTGTAGGTTTTCAACAAAGTCATCGGGAACATGGATTGAAGGGTCTAGCCAAAACGGTTTTGCCCGACTCAGTTTGCGAAAAAGTGGAAGGTCGGGCTTAGAAAGCACTTCAGAAAGATGTCGCTTTTCCAGTCGATACCAGCTGCTCGCGGGGTCTGGTAAATAGTCATTTTCGTATGTGTGCCAAGAATCCAATTGTGGATTGATTAGAACAGCCTCGCTTTCATTTTTTAGGTCGCATGATAGCCACAAAAGCAGTGCGGCAACACGCAGCGAAAATTCTGCGTGGACTCCTGCCTCTGGAATACGTTTTCTGACCTCGTCACTTAAAGCTTTTAACGCGAGACTCGTTTCCCGAAAGTCAATTTCATTCAGCAGGATAACCCATTTGAGATCGTCCCAATAACCAAAGTTCCTGCTAAGCGCGTTGGTGATTGCCTCTCTCTCAAATAGGACGGTCAGTTCTGCGAGAGGATAGCCCTCCAACAGCTCTGGTATGTCATAAATTGCGGAAATGTTGCCCCGTTCGACAAAATTGAAAAGAACACCCAATATGACGTGTTCGCCATCTTCGTCGCGACCTAAGCGCTTTTTCAGGCTATCCGACCGGTGTTTTTCAGATTCAGCATTTTGTCTTGAAGGTGGATCAACCTCTCTGGAAAAAGTGGTTAGCCATCGATCGGCGTTCTCGGCAATAATGCTTAGTGTATCGGCGTTCTTTTCCGGAATTGAGCGTATAGCATTTAGCCCCATTATCCGGGCCGATCTATACGGGCCGCCGCTATCTCGCTCTAGCAATTGAAGTAATGGACGCAATAGCGGGCGAGCAATTCCAGAGAGTTGCTGCTTATGCTCCGGTTTCAAGTTTTGAGTGGCTAGCCAAGCGGAGACCAGTTCGACCGCAATTA
The DNA here is from genome assembly GCA_031414995.1 of Betaproteobacteria bacterium. GTDB lineage: Bacteria > Pseudomonadota > Gammaproteobacteria > Burkholderiales > Usitatibacteraceae > UKL13-2. The sequence goes on along the minus strand of JANOQY010000153.1, from coordinate 10,026 downwards.
TCTCAGGCACAGGCTGGCTTTGACCCAACATAATATTAACGGCGGCGCAAAGAATGTCGGAGCGTTCATCCAAACCCGAAATTGGGTCCAGCCATTCCGAAAGCAAACTCTCAGCGTCGTTTTGATGCTTGGGCGACTCATCTTGCAGCATTAGCAGCAAAGCCGCGCCAAGAGCATGTGAGACAGCTATCTCGGATAGCTTAGATTTTCCTGATGGTAGCTCAACGAAAAACTGACCGTCTTTTATCTCACTAAGACGGCGGTAAACCTCGCTCGAATTCAAATCAGCTTGCGCTACCAAATCACCTAAACCGCCCGGCTCGTATTCGCCCATTCCATTCCTGTAGTCCTCGGCGACTTTTGCTAGCCAGCCCTTCCACTCATTCTCGCTAAAAGGATTTTCAGCCTTGATGCCGAACGTGTCGCGGCCATATTCCCACAAAAGCCGATGGACTGTAACCTCGCTAGAATGGTCTAAAGACGTCCGCAGCTTCACGACAAGGCTATACAATCTCGGTATGCAAGCAAATGATATAAGGTCTGGCGGCAAGTCGTTGCGGGTCAACTTGTCTAACGCCAGCCGTTGATCAAGCTCACCCCCAGCAGCATCATCAAATTTTTCAATCGCAATCATTTTGGGCGCTTCAAGCAGTCCAGAAAGGTGCTTTAGCTTTTCCTCCAGATGATGCTTTCTGGTAGTAATAATTACTCTTACCCGCCCGGCGAAGGCCGTCGATTGAAAGGCCTGAAGCAGCTTTAGCCAAGGCACTTCCGGCTCCTGATTCATTCCATCAATACAAATCAGAAGTGCCGGACCTTCTTCGACCGGACGTAGGAGAAGCCTTCGAAGCCGTTTTGTCCAATGCCCTTTGTCGCAAACGCCCGTGATTTCACACAGCCGCTCGCCCAAGAAATCCAAAATGCTGCTTGGATTGGTGCTTTGAAGGGCCGCAAATGAGAAAGACGGCATTGGAATAAGGATGGGCAAGTCCGCAATCTCAGCAGCGAGCCAGTCCATCGCGGCCCATGTTTTACCATAGCCTTCAAATCCAAATAGCAATGCGGGGGCGGCCATGCTGGGAGGCGAAGACCACCATTCGCTGAGTGTATTATAGCTCTCTAAGCGACGAATTCTTGCGCCGCTTCCGCCAGCAACATCTTGACCAAAGCTGGCAAATGCCTCTGCGCGGCTGTTCCAGATTTCGGCAAAGGCAGTGTGTGTGCATTCGGCCAAAGCCGAATGGCCAAGCTGCCATAATTGCATTTCGCGATTCAGCTGATCTAATCGTGTCGCAGCCTCGCTTATCAGTGCTTTCGAAAGTTCCGCAGCTTCCTTGCCTGCCCACGTCTCGACGGTAGCCGGTGACGATGAACACAAGGCCGCAAAAGCTGGAAAAGGCTCACGCGCCCAATCAATGATAACAATAGGCAGCCCTTCATTCTCTCCCTTCTCGGTTAAGCTGCGTAAAAGTTGTTCGGAGACTTCTTTTGTGGCGGCGAGAAACCAACCCTCTAATGCCGGGTCACTCCTTAGTGCGTGGTCTATCTCGCCCAGTAGCTCTCTGTCGCTTAATGCCGTGCTATCAGCATATCGTTTCGCCTCTATACGGAAATTGCGCTGCAAGCGGCCGGCTGGCCCTGCGTCGCCACCAAACTGAAAACCTGATTTTGCTACTGCGACCGGCACATTGAGAAGTTTCCCAATTAGGGCAGCCGCTAGTTTCTCAAAATCTTTGGTATCCAAGCCTTGAAGAATGGTTTTCAGACGATCCAATTTTTTCTGAATATTAGGAGGCGCGGCCATATTTCAACATCTCAACCAAAGCATATTTTAATCAATAGCATATGGTCTTATTTTGCATAATCTATATCGAAATCATTTTCAAAAGTTGGCTTAACGACAAGCCGCAATATCTAGCCTTAAAACTTCTTTCCGGCATTTGGCGATTCGTTGTTTGTCGCAATGGGGCCTTTTCTTTGCAGCAGGCAGCTAGCTTTTGTCAGTTTTTCAATACGGCGGCGTAGATTAGACGGGTCAACGGCAAGGTGGCGTGCGGCCCCGCGCAAGCCTAATTCGCCAACCAACTGACCAATGCGCTGTGCTTCGTGATCGCGCTCCGCTGTCAGGCTTTGCCATTTTACGTAAGCAACTGGTAGCCGTGATGCGATGTGCTGGACGATCTTAGCTTCGGGCGATGACCGGCTAGCCAAGATCGAGCGCAGCTTTGAGATTGATATGCCAAGCTCTATTGCCAACTTTGCTGCGCCTAGCAATTTGGACAACGCGCACAATTTTGCAACTACGGCTAGCAAGTCATTCTCTGTAATCCCATAATCGGGCGCTACCTCGGGATCAAAGCCCAACACGGCTTGTGTCTCCCAATCGTTCGATTCCTTGCCGATGTTAAAGACGCCAGACAATTGCACATGACGGCGCAGCGTTGTTCCTTTGTCGCAAAAGTCGGCATTCAAAAACTTGGATTCAGGGTGCAAGTGATATTGCGCTAACGTCTCGGCATAGCTTTTGAGAATATCAGACGGGACAGGTTCACCACTGTCACGGCAAAACGCCGATGCAGCCGCTTTGTCATGGTCGGTATCGTAAGCGGCGGCTGGCTTAACGGGTCGAACCTTTTTGCGTCGTTTTGCACATGCTGCCAAATTCATTATTTGTTCCGAACTCGCAAAAGGCGAGACTGACATAGACAGCAAAAATCCGAACGGCTTTACCTTGTCGCGGTATTTGCGATTAGTATTATAGCCTTTGAACCATCGCAACAGGTCAGGCGATGTTGCGCCGTAACGGCTAATTGCCGGTCGCAGCATGGTGGCATGATAATCCAATGGAACCTGATTTGGCGTTCCTGCAATTGCTGCCCTCACAATCCGCCACCATAAATCGACGTGCCAGTATGACGTACCTTTTCCTAAAACCGAATGGTGAGGCCGTGGCATATCGGTTGGCGCATTGGCTTCATCAAACGGGGGTCGCAAATGTCCAAGGCCATGTGCCGACACTTTCCGCATGATAGGTGAGTTTTCAGAATCCAGATTGAACAGTGCATATCGCTTTGCTGACACCGCCCAACAATACAGCGGCTTGGGATTGCCGGTTTCGAGTTCAAAATTTTCCGGCTCGATTTTGAGAATTGAGCCGCCAAAGTCGTATGGATTTAGAGATTCAAACCAGCTAACGACATCATTCACTTTAGCGGCAAATTGTTCGCACTCCATTTCATCGGGCTTGGCGACGGCAATGCTGTCGGTATCGCAAAAGGACCATTCCAATCCGCTGTCTGTTACTTGCCGTTCGGCAATCGCCAACATTAGCCTTGCTGCGCCGGTTATGAGGGTTGCCAATAGCGGATGAAAATATGGCCCTGTTTCTTCGGCCTTGTCGGTCGAAAAATTGAACGGCGCAGACGTTGCACTATGAACAATTGTTGAAACAGGTGCGGAACGGCGGTTGACGTTGATTTCCACAAATATGCCGTAGCTTGTCGCATTGGCTAGGATTTTGAGGGCATTTTGTTCGGTGTCCAATGCGGCAAGATCATCGCCGAATTGACCTTTCATCGTGACCTTTACGGAATGGCGAAGCTCGATTACTCGCTTGTGCAAATCGTCTGTTGCCGGATCGACACGATAGTCCGCCTTGCCGCCTACGTTGACGGGACGCAAACCCGTCTGCATTTCGCCTGGCATAAACATTACGGCTTCTAAAACTTGCGGCGATTTTCCGGTTAGCAGCTTTGACGCAATGCAATCTGCCAATGTAAACCAAAGCGGGGTGTCGCCCGATGTCAGATGATTAAGGCCGATGGTCGATTGTTCGCCCTCGACATATGCGGCTCGAACCGGAAAAATATCACCTTGTGCTTTGACCCTGACAAGCATTGTCAGTTGCCGCCATGATTGCGGCCTTTGCAACCAATCCAGATCGGCATTTTCAAGAATGGCCTTGGCGTCGTCGGTTGCGTCCTGCGTTGTCATTCCGACTGCAATGACAAATTGCCACAGCCCCATAAGGGTGCAAACGGTAGGATACATCGAAAGGAAATCGCACATCGTCACTTGGCGCAATTCTCGCCTAATTCTGACTTCCGACCTCCCGCCTAAATAGGTGCTCATAATGTTGGCAAGCATTTGCCGGGGGAATTGCGTTTGGCAAATCTGCCAAGGGACAATGCCCATTTCTTTCAAATAGGCTTTACCGATGCTGGCTTCGCTATAGGCTTTTTCAGGCAACAGCTTTGGCAATCCCAAAGCAGCTAACCTCTCTGTCAGTTCAAGATAACATTCCCATGTCGTTTGCACATCACGCACCGCATATTCGATCATGGTGTCACTGACCGGACCGGCAAAATCGTCAAAGTCCAGTTTTGGATTTTCGACTTTCAAGAATTTTGATAAGTCCGCAAGGCTAAAGCCCCTCGCAAACAGGGAATTGGCTAATGTCTTTACATCGACAAAATGGCCCCGCCTTGGGCGGTTGTATTGCCTGCGTCCGCGTTCGCCTCTCGCATCGCGTTGACCCATTGGCGACGCAAAACGAATAAACGAGCAATTGCGCGACAGGTGTTTGATTTGGCAATTGGGATAGATTTTCTGTTTGGAAATCTTGAAGGTAAAGCCGCCGCGCATATCCTGATATTTGTTTGAACGCGCCGAGCCGTAATGAATGGCAATGCGCGAAATATCAAATGGCAGGTTAAACCCGATGATATTAGCGCGAAGCTGGTAGCCAATGCCGTAAAAAATCTGGTCGGCAAATTCATCGCGGGTTAGCAGCGATAAGCCATTTGCAGCGGTATAGTTTTTGAGCGTTAGCAGCTCCGCATCGGTCACGCCCTCGGGATCGAAAAATACGCCAGCGCCGAATAGTTCACCGGCCTTTCGCACCTGATATGTGCCAATCCGCAATGATTGCCCTGCGTCGGTTGTGGTTTCGGTATCAAAAACCAGCGTCCATTCACTCGCATAAAGCGGGCGCTTTTTGCCAACTTTTTTTGGCTGCTTTTCAATAGTCGATTCTGCAAAGGCACGAAGCGACAAAGCCAGATGATCGCTAATTGGCGGGATGGAGATGGCGGTCATGCCGCACCATCCTTTTCGGGCAACGCCGCGCGGTCGATTAGCATGTGAGCGAAAATATAGAGCCGCTCGATTATCAATTTCAGCAAATCGGCAAGGCCAAGCAAGAAATGCCCAATTCGGTCCAGCATCGGATCGGCGGTTGGATTAAAGACAGGATGATCGTTTTGATCGTCGCTAACCTTGCGGTGGCAATTGCGGCAACTGATAATGGCTAAATCATCGCGGCCATGATCGGCAACATGATGCAATTCCAAACAGCGCCAATCGCGTTCATCGCAAGTACCGCAAATGGGATTGTTCGTTCCCAATTTTTCCAGACGCCGTTGCTTGCGCCGTTCTTTTGCGAGAGAGTCATTCATAGATAATCCTTTCAAAGAATAAGCCGGTAAACATTGTGGAACAGCTCGGTCCCGGCAGCGGCGAGCTGGTAAAGGGTGTTAGGATCGGTTTCGAAGGGATGGGATTTGCCAGCGGTATCGGTTACCGAACGGCCTTCGAATTTACGTAATGGCGATGGTTCGTTCGAAAGCAGGAAAGCACGAACGGCTGACAGATATTCGCCGTTGACCGATGCAGCGTCATGGCTGGGCAAAATTGCTTTGAATACTTGGCCTTTGGAAACGACTGTCATTTCGCGGGCGCGGTTATCGTCAATAACCAGCGTCCGGCCACGTCTCTTGACGGAAACATTTTCGCGCAAATATCGGCGCAGCAATTCGACTGAGACGCCGACACTACGGGCCGCATCAATTTGCCGTCCAGTTTTGCGATAAGCCTTCAACGCATTTTCTAGGCGTGCGCTATCCGTAGCACGCGGCGGGCGGATTGATTTTTCGCCAGCCTTGGCATGGCCCCGCGCCTGTGAGCGGGACAAGCCACGACGCGCTGCGTTCGCTATACGGCGCTCATATTCCTTCTTAAAATCACGTTTTTTAGCCACCGAATCACCTGTGCGTTCAATCTGGGGAACGGTTTAGGCAAGGGGATTTCGGCAAAACTGCTATTCTGCGCGGACCTCTAATGATTCGAGAGCTACATTGACGTGCATGAACGGTGGGAAACTTGGCTGGAAATCCAACGTTTATGCGCGCTTGCCGACGTAGAAGTCAGCAAAGATCAATTGGAACGCTGGCGATTGAAAGGCCTGCTTCCCAAAGTAAGCCAAGTTGGAAAAGGGCGCGGAGCGGGTAGTGAAACGCGGTATCCCATCGGCACCGCCAATCAGGCAATTGCCATTGTCGAGCTGTTATCCGTCAAAGAAAAGTTCGGTTTCGTCGGCTGGCAACTGTGGATGAGGGGTTTCAATGTCGATGAGCGATATTGGAAACCCGAGATTGATGATGCGATTTATCAGTTGAAGCGGACCCCTGCATATGTGCGGTTAATGGAAATTCGACATTCAACGGATGAGAAAAGCTTTTATGACCAGATACCATTTGGCCTTTTTCGACATACACCATTTGCAACTGGGGGAGCAAAATTGTCTCCCGATATGCGGGCGCTGTCATTTAGTCTGCTCGGGGAAGTGGCAAAGGGGAATTTCAATAGCTTTACCGCAGTTCCAAGCGACGATCCCAAAATCAATATGGACACGATTTCCAAATTTATCGGGATACCAATGCAGCCAATAGTTGCGGGTATTTTTCCGAAACTCGATTTTGAAACAGATTTTGAATTTCAGCTAGGCGCAATTTCCAATGCCTTGCACGATTTGCGGACAAATCCGTCAATTACAATTGAGAGAATAACGCCGGACATACGGCGTGAATTGTCGGCTGTTTTGGACCTTGCAGCCAGATTGCAATTGGCACTCCCGGCCCTGCACAAAAGTCCCATAGGAAGATTTGCCAATGCAATTGCAAAGGACCAAAAACTCCAAACATTCGGAATTATCCTTTGGTCTGTTTTTCGAGAAATGGGGACAATCCAAAGCAATGACGACATAATGGGATTAGCTGAAATTTCCAATTCAAATACCGTGAATTAACCTTCAATTTAATAGCAAAAATGCCTGAATTGCGGTAGTTTCAGCCATGCTATTAGATCAACAAATTACCGCTAATTCCAATTGCGATGATTGGGCAATTCAATCGGAATTTTGGATTGCCGAAACGATAAAATTGCAAAAGCCCCGCCGTATTAGAGAGCGTAATTCAAATCCGCTGATATTGACCGGACACGGCGCATCAATGCGAATTGAGAAAGGCACATTGCTTATAAAAGAGGGCTTTAGCCATCATCCGCAAAAGCAATTGCAGCGTCGCTATTTTGCAGGTGATTTGGAATTGCCGCGCATTATCCTAATGTTGGACGGCAGCGGCTCACTGTCATTTGATGTGCTTAGCTGGCTTGGTGAACAGAATGTCGCGCTGGCACGAATAAAGAGTTCCGGCGAGGTTGCTGTCGTTTGCAGTTCCACCGGCTATATCGCCGATCGGGAGAATGTTTTTTGGCAAATCGAGTCAGCAAAAGATCATGCCGCAAAGCTGGCTTATTCCATTGACCTCATAAAAGCCAAATTAGCTAATTCCATTGATACGTTGGAAATTGCCTTTAACCACACCGACCGGCGACAAAAAACAATTCAAAAGCTGCAAAATGCCATTGCGGAATTATCGAAAAATCCGCCTAAAGACCTAAAGCAATTACGGGGAATTGAGGCGACCTGCGCTAGTTCCTATTTCGGAATTTGGTCTGGTTATGCTTTGCAATGGAAACCCAAAAGCCGTTATCCAATTCATCCGCATTGGCTAAAATATGTTGGCCGCCCTTCACAGGCAAATGGCTTAAAGCCCAAAAACGTAAATGCCTCGCACCCCATAAACGCCATGCTCAATTATGCTTATGCGGTGAAACAGGCCGAATTGCAGATTGCTGCTATTGCAGACGGCTTTAACCCGACAATTGGAATTATGCACAGCGGAAGGCGCGGCTTACCAGCATACATATTCGATCAAATTGAGCCGAAGCGCCCTTTGGTAGATCGAGCATTATTGGATTTTATGAGCCGCCATAAATTTTCAGGTGCAGATTTTATCCTGCGTAGCGACGGCGTTTGCAGGTTATCGCCGCAATTGGCCCGAGTGATAGCAACGCTGGTTAGCGGTTAGGCTTTCTGCTCGGTCGCAATCCAGCTTGGCTTTCGTTACCGTTCACCGGATCAAAAAACTCCCGAATTTCGACGGTCAGGATACCAGCAATCTTTTCCAACGTATCTACGCTTGGGTTTTCCTCGCCACGTTCTATGCCGCCAAGATAGGAACGATCAACCCCAGCATCAAAAGCTAGCTGTTCTTGTGACACGTCTTTTCCGACACGGATGCGCCTCAAATTATACCCGACAAGTTTGCGGCCTTGCATCGCCGCGATGAACGATATTTGTAGGATATAAAACCACTGGATATATCCATCATATTAACTTTTGTCCGCTATTTCAGTGCCTGAACAAGCAGGCATTTCAGAGGTTACTATGCTGGGTAAAATTAGTTTGTTGATGGTCGCAACGTTACTTAGCGGATGCGATCTTGGCACCAGTTATACCGGAACATATGTCGGAGGCGACGATACAGGCATAATGAAACTGAATTTGGTTGAAGCCGATGATAATCGTATCAACGCCACAATGTCGGTTTCGCAACTTGATTATGATGCGGGAAAGCTGACGGCTAAAACGGTTGGCCTCACCGGTATTCGCGATGGTGATGCAATTAGCTTGCTTGCATCGAACGGAAGCGGCGGATCGATGACTTTGATTGGGGACAAAGGAAAGCTTGTCTGGCAGGTTCCGAATACGGGCCAATCGATTGAATTTGTCGAAACGGATCAAGCTGGTTACCAGAAACGCCTCATCCAACTTTCAAATCAACTAAACGCAAATGATGTAGGGTTATTGCCCGACGACCTTTAACTTTGCCGAAGCCCGAATTTTGTGGGAAAAATGGCAGCAACCGCGAAAAAGATAAGAGCGCCCAAACGGCAGATTGCTGCCGAATCTTTCGTGTTTCGGATTGATGCCATACTTCCCGATTACAGCTTTACCGTTGGGCATGAACGTTTCGGTGACGGTGACTACGCGGAACATTGCCAAACTAAAATCAGTGCAACTTGCATGGTTCCAAAACGATTTGATGGGCGTGATACCACCTTTACGCTGCTAGGTAGTCGCCGAATTATCGATCAGATTTTGAAACGGTCTCCCCCATCCGATTACACACCTAGCATTGGCACTTTAACGATGCGCGGTCAGCGGTCGGAATATCTCGGCTCAATACCATTTGATGCCGCGCTTGCATTGCCAGCCATTACGTTGTTGGGAGGTTTCAAATTCATTTTCTTAAGCGGAATACCGATACGCGGCGGAACAACTCAGATAAATTATATGTCGTTTGGTAAGGAATTCGATCCAGATGATTACTAGGTGTGGTCATTGATGCACGTTCTGGCACATATCACTATACCCCCCCGCGAAAGCGGGAATCCATGGCCTGAGCTTTGGTAATCCACCACGATGTTGAGAAAATCTGCTTGGGGGGGGCATGGATTCCCGCTTTCGCGGGAATGACAAAGGTAGGTTTAAGGTGACACCTTAGTGTAACTTTCCGGCCCTTGTAAGCCGTACAACCGCCTGCTCAGACAGCGCTGCGCCCTGTTATCAACCGGTAAATAATCATCACAACCGCGACAACAAGCACGATGTGGATCAGGCCGCTGGCAATGTTGAAAACAAATCCAGCCAGCCAGAGCAAAAACAATATGCCGATAATGGTCCAGATCATGTCAATTTCCTGGTTATAGCTTGGGTTCGGCATAACGTCGTCGGGTTCAGTTCGTTCCACCAACCGGCCTTTATCGAAACTTTTACCCGCCATCGTTATAAGCGCAAAGCATGAAGGCAACCGGACCCATCCCCGCTGGCTACAGCGCCATCGA
>JANOQY010000152.1:0-1769 GCA_031414995.1 Betaproteobacteria bacterium | reverse complement strand
CGAAATAGAGTACGTACCAGACATCGGTGCGAAGTCATTGCCGGTCAAACAATATCTTGCGCGCGTGACCCGGCTCGAGCCACTCGCCGCCGATGTGATGCGACTCTGCCTGCAAATTGACGGCGGCGTACCGCTCAAATTTTTTGGCGGCCAATACATCAACATTTTGCTTGCCGATGGCGCCAAGCGAAGTTTTTCGTTCGCAACCGCGCCCACCGAACCGGCGTCTGGGGAAATAGAACTGCATGTGCGGCGCGTCATTGGGGGACGTTTCACGACGCTGGTTTTCACCACCCTCAAAGTGGGAGACGCGCTTCGGTTCGAGGGGCCAATGGGTGCCTTCACCCTGCGCGAAGGCAACGACAAGCCGGTCATTTTTGTCGCCGGCTCAACCGGATTTGCGCCCGTCAAAAGCATGCTCGAACATGCCTTTCGTACCGGTCTGAAACGCCGCATGATCCTGTATTGGGGCGTGCGCAGTTACCGCGATCTCTATATGGATGCGCTGGCCGGGCAGTGGGCGCGCGACCACAGCAATTTCAGCTTTGTGCCGGTGCTATCTGAACCGCGCCCGGAGGATCATTGGCGCGGACGCACGGGCCTCGTTCACGAAGCAATCCTCGCCGACTTTCCGGATTTGTCCAAGCATCAGGTTTATGCCTGTGGATCGGTACAGATGGTCGAGGCCGCCTACCCGGCTTTTGTCAATCGTGGCATTTCCAGCGATGACTGCTTCTCCGACGCCTTTCATCTTGCGCCGCAGCGCCCGCTGAGCGCGAACACCGCCGAAATGGTCAGACTCGGAGGCCGCGATGTCTAAGCCGCTCTACACACCATTGCGCTATTTGTTGCAGGTACTCGCCTATGGTGGGTTTGCGGCATTTATCGGCTATTTTTCCACGGCACCTGCGTATCGACAGCTACAAGACAATGAGGCGGTGGTAAAACTGTCTTTCAGTCACACCGCGCAATTGAAGCAGATTTGCCGCGAACGCAGCGACACCGAACTGGCGAAGCTCGCACCGAATATGCGCAGCAAATTCGATTGCCCTCGCGAGCGCGCGGTGGTCTCGGTAGAGCTCGACATGAACGGCCAGCCGCTCTACCGCATTGCCACGCCGCCTTCAGGCCTCAGCAAAGATGGCGCGGCGACGGTCTATCGCCGTTTCACCGTGCCCGCCGGACGCCACCATTTCCGGGCGCGTCTGGCAGATGGCCCGGACGGAACGTTCAACCATCGCCACGAAGCAAGCATCGATCTCGCACCAGGTCAGGTGCTGGTCGTCGATTTTCTTGCCGGAAGCGGCGGATTCGTTTTCTCACACTCGAAGTGAGCGGCGATGGGCACACTACTCTCCGCGTTGCGTGTTGTGGATGAAAAACTGACCGGCGGTTTCGATCATGCGTTTCGGCCAGCCAACAATCCCTGGCGGCATCTGGGCGCACTGGCATTTCTTTGTCTGGTCATCTCGGTTGCCAGCGGCATCGTTGCCTACACACTCTATGACACCAGCGTGCGCGGCGCTTACGATTCCGGATTGCGCCTGCAAAGCGATCCGCTTCTGCTGGGCCGACTGCTGCGCGGGCTGCATCGTTATGCAGCCGATGCGTTTATGTTGCTGGCCGTGTTGCATCTGGTGCGTGAAGCGGTGCGCGGCCACTTTCGCGGCGTGCGCTGGTTCTCATGGCTGACCGGAATTCCGCTTTTGTGGATGCTCTGGATTGCGGGGCTGACGGGTCTGTGGCTGTTATGGGATGAGCGCGCGCTG
>JANOQY010000151.1:0-2335 GCA_031414995.1 Betaproteobacteria bacterium | reverse complement strand
GCCAGTAACGCCTTCGCATTGGCGCAGCCCTCGCCGCAATTATTGGCGTAAAGCGTGACCGGATTGTTTTTCATCGCGGTCGACACACCAAACGGGATAGCCTCTTGTTCGATAACGCTATCGATCAGCTTTTTGGTCTGCACACTCTTTGTTTCTGCGGGTGGCGGCAGCGAATCGCCGTAATGTACCTTGCCGTCTTTATCGACCCAGCGAAAAATTTCCTGTGCGTTCACGGCGGTCGCCAGCGTCAGGATTAAGGCAAGAATGCCTGTCAGGGCAGTGTTCATATGAGTTCTCCATCAAGCCGCTAATTTCATCCCATTATGCCGTAACAGCGCTGCCATATCGGGCTTCCTGCCGCGGAAGGCGGTGAACGACGCGAGGGCCGGTCGGCTGCCGCCGCGCCCGAGCACTTCACGGCGGAAACGTGCACCTGTTTCCGGATTGAGCACGCCCGTTTCTTCGAAGGCGGCGTAGGCATCGGCAGACAACACTTCCGCCCACTTGTAGCTGTAATAACCAGCCGCATAACCACCGCCAAATATATGTCCGAAGGATTGCGTGGCGCGGTTGAACGCCGGATATTTCATTACCGCTACCTGCTTGCGAACGCTGTCCAACACACCTTGCAGATCGTCATTATCGGAATCGAAACCTGCATGCAGGCGCATGTCCAGCAAGCCGAATTCGAGCTGTCGGACGAACTGCATACCGGCCTGAAAATTCTTCGCCGCGATCATCTTGGCGAACAGCTCTGGCGGTAACGTGGCGCCGCTATCGACGTGTCGCGTCATATGCACCAGTACATCCCATTCCCAGCAAAAATTCTCCATAAACTGGCTCGGCAGCTCCACCGCATCCCACTCGACGCCATTGATGCCTGAAACGGCAAGCACATCCACTTCGGTCAGCAGTTGATGCAAGCCGTGGCCGAATTCGTGGAACAGCGTGATGACTTCATCAAAGGTAAACAGCGCAGGCTTGTTGCCAACAGGTGCCGAAAAATTGCAGGTCAGATAAGCCACCGGGTGCTGAACGCCATCATGTTTGCGCCGCCGATTGATCGCGTCGCCCATCCATGCGCCGCCGCGCTTGGCGTTGCGCGCATAGAGATCGAGATAAAACTGCCCCACCAATGAGCCGGATTCATCGACGAGGTCAAAGAAACGCACGTCCGGATGCCAGGTGTCGGCATGAGAAATTATTGCGGTCAGTCCGTAAAGGGTTTCGATCACGCGAAACAAACCGGCCAGCACTTGTGATTCCGGAAAATATTGTTTCACGTCGTTATCCGAAAACGCGTAGCGCTGTTCGCGCAATTTTTCAGATGCATACGATACGTCCCATGCCTCCACCTCTGACAGACCGAGTTCGGCTTCTGCAAAGCTCGTGAGCTCGCGCCAATCGCGTTCAGCGAACGGCTTGGCTTTGCTCACCATGTCTTCAATAAAATTGATCACTTCCGCCGGCGTGTCGGCCATCTTGGTGGCTAACGACATTTCAGCGTAATTTTTGTAGCCCAAGAGCGATGCCATCTCGGTCCGCAAACGCAGGATGCGCGTGATCACTTCACTATTGTCGTGGTCAGGATTAGCGCCGAGCTCGGATGCGCGTGTGGCATAGGCGCGATGCAAGCGCTCACGCAGCGGTCGACTCGACGCGTATTGCATCACTGGGCCGTAGCATGGCTGGTGCAACGTCAGCTTCCAGCCAGATTTGCCGTCTTTGGCAGCGGCCTCGCGCGCGACCGTCATCACATCGGCAGGCAGCCCGGCCAAATCCGACTGATCTTCGACAAAATGCGCGAAGCCATTGGTGGCATCGAGAACGTGATCGTTGAACGCAGACCCGAGCGTTGAAAGTTCTTCGCGTATCGCTTTGAAACGCGGTTTATTGTTGGCGTCGAGTTCTGCGCCGCCCAAGCGGAAATCACGCAGTTCATTATCAAGCGCTCTATTCTGCGCGGCACTCAGGCCAAAAGTGGCTGAAGAAGCGCGTATTTGCTGGTACTTGGCGAAAAGGCGTTCATCCTGCGAGAGCGACGTCCAGAATGCCGTCACGGTCGGCAGCATCGCGTTATAGGCATCACGCAATTCGAGCGAATTCACCACCGCGTTCATGTGGCCAACCACGCCCCACGCACGCGACAAACGCTCAGTGACATCATCGAGCGGGGTGACAAAATTTTCCCACGTCGGCGGTACAGTGCTGGTGGCAATCATTTCCACCGTCGTGCGCGCCTCGGCAATCAGCTGCTCAATGGCCACATTTATATGCGCCGGTGTAATGACTGAGAAACGCGGCAGGGCCGAAAAATCAAGTAGTGGATTCATGG
>JANOQY010000150.1:0-3194 GCA_031414995.1 Betaproteobacteria bacterium | reverse complement strand
CTGGCGCGCGTCTGGTGACCACCGCATTAAACCAGTTGGAAAGAACCAAAGGACGTTATGCGCTTTGCACGATGTGCATAGGCATAGGTCAGGGAATAGCACTGATCATTGAGCGGGTGTAGTAGCGATCTTGCCATTTTCCATTTTTGGAAGATCAGCTATCTGTCGATTCAATACATTGGCAACCTAGCGAACACACGACTTATCTACGATTGGCAAGAGCTAACCATGCAAACAAAATATTGTTGACAATATACTAAATGCCGCCATAATGGATTGTCGTCAATTCAGCGGCAAGTCACGTAAGCAAAAAATGCCTCGTCCCAAACACACGCCACCTGCTCCGCCACCAACTCACGGGGCGGCAATCGACATGCTCCGCGAGCACTCCCTTACAACATTGGTGCAGCGCGAACTTGAGCGCCAGATTATCTCCGGCGAACTTGAGGCCGGCGCCAAGCTCAATGAGGCCGAAATCGCGGGTGAGCTTCGGGTGTCGCGTGGTCCGGTGCGCGAAGCTTGTCGGGCGCTTTACCAGTCAGGTCTGTTGCGCGCTGAGAAAAATCGCGGCGTGTTTGTTCGGCAAATCACTATTGAGGAGGCCTACGAAATTTACGAGGTACGCGCGGCACTTGATGGGATGATCGGTCGCCTTGCCGCAAAACGCATTCAGCCCGCGCAGCTTCAGCGGTTGCGAGAAATCGTCAAGCGTATGCACGACGCCAGCCGGGCACTCGACGCAGATGCATACTTTCCGCTCAATATCGAATTCCATGAAGTACTTGGTGAGGCCGCCGGTAATCGCGCCCTGCTCCAAAACTACCAGCGCATCGTCAATGAACTCAACCTATACCGCCGTGAAGTGATTGCGCGTAGCGCGGAAAGCATCCCGGCATCGACAAAAGACCACGAGGAAATCGTGAATGCAGTCGCCAAAGGTGACGAAGCGCTCGCCGGGCGTCTGCTGTTCGAGCATGTGCTCAACGGTCGCGAACGTCTGCACCGGGTTTTGCACGAGGTACCAGCGCCACGTGCCAAGGTGGCGCGTAAGTCAGCGACTTAAGACTGTCATCACTAACGGTTAAATTGAAGAACGCCAATATGCAAACCACAAGAAAACAAAATATCGTCAACGCCAACGGCGTGAACTACCACTGGCCGAAAAAGCCGGTAGTAGTGGTTTGCATCGACGGCGGCGACCCTGCATATTTCCAACAGTTTATAAATGAAGGTGCAATTCCCAACATCGCACGCTTCATTCAACAAGGATTCAGTACTGTCGCCGACGGCACAGTACCAAGCTTCACATGTCCCAATAATATGTCGATCATCACTGGCACGCCCGCATCCAAACACGGCATTTCCGGTAATTTTTATCTGGACACGGCCACCGGTAAGGCCGTGGTGATGTCGGGTCCGGAATTGCTGCGCGGGGATACCATCCTCGCCCAGTTCGCGCGCGCTGGTGCCAAGGTGGTCTCGATCACCGCCAAGGACAAGCTGCGCCGACAGCTAGGAAAAAAACTTGACCTCTCCGGCGGCAGCATCAGCTTCTCCTCTGAAAAAGCCGACCAGTGCACGATGGCCGAGAACGGGATAGAAGATGTGCTCGCATTCGTCGGCCAGCCATTGCCCAATATGTATTCCGAAGCGTTATCGCTGTTTGTGCTCGACGCCGGTATCAAGATTCTCGAACGCGATCGCCCGGACCTCATGTATCTCTCGCTAACCGATTACGTACAGCACAAGTACGCACCAACCGAGGCGGCGGCAAAGCGGTTCTACCAAGACCTTGATGTGCGCTTCGGCAAGCTCGCCGCTCTCGGCGCAATGGTTGCCCTGACGGCAGATCACGGCATGAACGATAAATCGACCGCCGAAGGAAAGCCCAACGTCATTTGGCTGCAAGACGTACTCGACGCAAAATTTGGCAAGGGCGATACGACCGTCATCTGCCCCATCACCGATGCTTTCGTCGCCCATCACGGCGCGCTGGGCGGGTTCGTGCGCGTGTATTGCCGCGGCAAAACCACGCCAATGCAAGTGATCGAACTGGTGCGAAGCATCGAAGGCGTTGAGCTCGTGTACGACAAGGAAACCGCGTGTCGAGTGTTGGATCTGCCCGCTGATCGCGAGGGCGACGTGGTCGTCATCTCAACAGCCGGTGTGTGTATCGGTGGCTCGGAAAAGGATCACGACCTGTCAGGATTGGAGGGCCATCGTCTGCGCACCCACGGTGGCGTTTCTGAAGCGAAAGTGCCGATTATTCTCAGCGAACCGCTCAATGACGAATACAAGTTAAAAGCTGGGGTGGCGATGCTAAAGAGCTATCAGGTCTTCGATCTTGCCATCAACGGCGCGGCGGCGTGAGTCTCGCCACCAATTGATGAAAGCTGCGTGATGCCCGACACCCCAATGGATCCGCTCGTGAATACTGAACCAGACATCGGCTACCGTGCGCAGGGCTTTTACTACGGCGGCAGGTGGGAATCGCCTGCGAGTAGCAACACATTCATTTCACACAGTCCGTCCACTGGAAAGCGGCTGGCAGAAGTGCCACTTGCAGGTGCTGAGGACATTGATCGTGCAGTAAAAGCTGCGGCCAAGGGCTTTGGTGAATGGCGCAAAGTTGGCCTCAAGGAGCGCGCAAAATGCATGGAGGCATTCGCCAAGCGCATCCGTGAGAACGCGAAAGAGCTCGCCCTCATTGATTGTGTAGATTCGGGCAATGCGCTGAGCGGCATGGAAGGCGATATGCATTGGACCGCCGACAGCCTCGACTATTTCGCCGGTCTCATCACTGAAGTAAAAGGCGAGACCAGTTCGCACGGCCCGCGCCACATGAATCTTCTCACCCGCCAACCCTACGGCGTAGTAGCGAAGCTCAATGCCTTCAATCACCCCTTCCGTTTTTGTGCAGAGAAAGCCGCAGCGCCGCTCGCAGCCGGTAATTGCGTCGTAATCAAAAGTTCCGAGCAGGCCCCAATATCGAGCTTTAGGCTGGCTGAGCTGGCAGACGGACTTTTCCCACCGGGCGTCATCAATGTGATCGCTGGCGACGGCAAGACCGGCGCGATGTTGGTGAGCCATCCCCTCGTATCGCGTGTCGGCTTTATTGGCTCCGTAGAAACTGGTCGCAGGGTTGCCGTTGGTGCAGCAGAGGGCCTAAAGCGCGTGAGCCTCGAACTCGGCGG
>JANOQY010000149.1:0-1863 GCA_031414995.1 Betaproteobacteria bacterium | reverse complement strand
TTGCTGCAAATCTTGCCTTCTTCTCAGCGGTCCCGCCGGCCGTTGCCGCAGGACTCGGCGGATTGATTGAGGTTCTATTTGCTTTCTTGGTGTTTTCAAAAGCTTCCAAGGCAGCGCCTTAAGAAAAAAACGCAGTCATTTCGAACAAAGAGAGAAATCTGCTTTTGTACTAAAGCAAAGCAATAGCAGATTTTTCACCCGATAAAGCCGGGTTCGAAATGACATGGATGGAATGTTTCGCGGGTGGCAACATCGCGGTCCGACATTCAGTAACATCGCGCTATCGGCTTAAAGGATGCCGTGGCTCGCATTAAATTCGCGAGCCCTAAATTATGCAAACTCCAGCACTTTTGAAGACGACGAGGTCAAGTCTTTGATCGTCATTTAACTCAGAAGACTTGACCCGATCATTCTTACGGAAGCGCGGATTTAGTCGCCGCGCATCGCGTGCTAGTTGCTCAAGCGACGGCCGAGCGAGATGCCGTATGACGCCGGTCGCGCAATGAGCGTTGGATCGGCTGATGGGCCAACACCTTTTGGCAGTATCAACGGGTTGAACGTCACCTTGTCGCACGCACCGCCCGGGCCTGCCTCGACTTTGTCGATTACCAAGCGACCAGCGGTTACCACTTTGCGGTTAGCCGGTAGCGGTACCGTCGCGTCGTTTACGACATCACCAGATTCTGCGATCTGGACGTTGAAATTAAACGCGATGTTGCTGCTGGCAGCGCGCTTGCGAAGTTCATCGGCGAGAAAGTCGTCTGGCAACTGCTTGAGCTCATCCTCCGACAATCCTTTCTGGCCGCTTGCTGGCTCGAACATCCATTTGCCGAACACTTTCTTTTTGGCGGGCGTCGTGAATTCAAATGCATTGGCACCCCAGTAATTTACGGTGGCGTAGCTCGCTGGTACCGGCGCTTTGGCCAGCCATTCTATTTGTGGCTTCGAATCGGGGTGGCTTTCATTGAATGCCTTCACCTTCGCAGGATCGGGACGACCGGTCGCCGGATCAGGCCGGCGCGCTTCGAGGAACTTTACGAAATTTTCAGGGCTGTTCACGAAGAACACCGGTGCAGAAATATTGGCCATCTCCCACGATTCGCCGCCTGGCCCGCTGAATTTGAGCGCAAGACCGCGCACACTTTTGCCTTTATCGGTGGCCTTGGGGCTGCCGCCGCCAATCGAAAAGCGCGCGATCACGGGAATTTCCTGACCGCTAAAAATGGCAGAACTGCTCAACCCGCGACCGTCCGGTGTCCCGACAAAAAAGCCTGATGCACAAACACCTTTTGCGCCGGAACGGCGCGCCGCGTGCTTGCCGAATACGCCTTCGAGGGCATCTACCAGCTTGTCGGGACCTGGGGTTTGCGCAGAGACGCTTGGGGCAACGTTGGCGGTGGTGGCACCAATGACGAGGCTGGCAAGTACGCGGGACGCATGTTTCATGTGAGCTCCTGGAGTTGATCTAAACGAAGGGGGATTGGCACGCAGGCAAGGCTGCGGGCTGATTTTGCAGCTAAGTATGTCGGCTCGGCAAGCGATGACTTACACATTTCGCACAAAAGGCAACGCGGCTCACACTTTTCGAGATGATCGGTCTGCGCTTGAAATCGGAAGACGTCGTATCCGGCGCGCTTTTTTGGCCATTTGTCCCAAGCATCGCGCCAATGCTAGAGTCAGCGCATCAGCAGACATCATGTTTTACAACTCCAGCGAGGTATCAATTTGTTAAACGAAATTCATATGTTCACAGCACAGGCGACGGCTGTGCTGCCGACTGGCGATCTTGCTGCGGGGGCGCGGCACGCGTTGCTCGTCTACATTCGCCAGCCCATCGGCACCGAGTACGATCTGGAAAATGCC
>JANOQY010000148.1:0-4428 GCA_031414995.1 Betaproteobacteria bacterium | reverse complement strand
GAACTTCGCAAGCGCGCTGCCAGCAGCAACATCGCGTTTAATTTCAACGTCCAGATCGCAGAATCTGGTGATGTCGTAAACGACGCGACGGTACCGCTACCGGCTAATCGCAAAGTGGTAACCGCTGGTCGCTTGGTAATCGACAAAGTCGAGGCAGGCCCGGGCGGCGCGTGCGACAAGGTGACGTTCAACCCGTTGATACTGCCAAAAGGTGTTGGCCCGTCAGCCGATCCAACGCTCATTGCGCGGCCGGCGTCATACGGCATCTCGCTCGGCCGTCGCTTGAGCAACTAGCAAGCGATGCGCGGCGACTAAATCCGCGCTTCCGTAGGAATAATCGGGTCAAGTCTTCTGAGTTAAATGACAATCAAAGACTTGACCTCGTCGTCATCATATTGTGCCCGGTGCCACGTTGCGCGGTCGGTTTGAATTGTTAGACCGCGGGCTTGGAAGCTTTTGAAAACACCAAGAAAGCAAATAGAACCTCAATCAATCCGCCGAGTCCTGCGGCAACGGCTGGCGAGACTGCCAAAAAGAAGGCAAGATTTGCAGCAACAATAAGGCTCACTCCCAATATCCAGAAAATTGGTCTGCCAAAAATACTTGCAAAGATAAGGTAGCGACTGCCAATCGTTGCCATCATTGCCGGGAAAAATAGTGCTGGCTTTAGCAGGGAAAGACCATAGGCCATAGCGCAACAGACGATAAGCCAAATTGTCGATGCCATCGCAAGCTGGTTCAGCGCGTTGTCTTTGTTTGTCTTCGCGGGTCGTCCTAGCGCCTTTGTAACAACGAGGCCAATCGGATAAATGAGCGCACCGCCAATGAGCAGTGTCCACACGGCCTTGTTTATCCCAAGCTGATAGCACACCAATGCGGCTGCAATCCAAACGAGGCCCGATACCAGAATTCCTGGCGCGCCGTCATAGTGGGCGTGACGCATGTCGACTTGCTGCTCTTCGGTTGGAGATAGTCTCATTAGTGCTTGCTGCGGTTTAACGGCCTAGCTCACGGACGCGCCGCTTTTCGGCGCGTCCGTGAGCAGCGCAGAGTTAGAACTCGGATCCCAGCCCGATCCCCAACTCATACATAAATCGACATCAATTGTTGGTTTCAACCGAATGATGCAGTAGTCGAATGAGCACAATGCTTCCGGACCAGTATTTATGCGTAGTAACAAATACTCGTCTGCTCCACGTTTCTCTATTGCCCAGCCTGCGACCATTTTCAGGCTCAAAGAAAGGCGGCGGTGTCCTTTCTGCTTCCACTCAAGGTCAAACGCCAAATTGTCCGGGGCAACGGCAATGATGAGGTCGTCTTCTCCGCGCGACACCGCGAATCGAATTCCGTAATACCAACCGTCATCGTGGATCTCAATCGGTTCAGCTTCGAAAAAGGCAATGTAGTCGTCAAGATTGGGACGGATGCTCATCTGAGTTCTAACTCGATATAGGGAGACACGCGTCTGCATACCTTCCCGCGCGGCACCCCGTCATTCACTTATCCACATAAATGTGCATACCGAACAATACCTTTTATCAGTGGTGCTGCCGCATATCGCCAATATTAACTGCGTCACTAAAAGTAGCAGCAAATGCTTGGGGCGGATACCGGAAAGCAACGCGGAAAATCATCAAACTCTAGCACTGGTGCGGCTTTGCGGCCATTATAGCGCCACGATGCCCGCCAATGCTAGAGTTTCAAAAAATCCGCAAATTATCTGCCAAGTTAGTCACCCATTTGCCCTACGGTATTTTGACCGCATATCAATAACTCAAACCGACTCCGCCATCTTCACCGCCAACGCCACCAGAAACACCACAAACACTCTGCGCAACACCGTCACCGGCAACCGATGCGCGAGCTTCGCACCCACCGGTGCGATGAGAAAACTGGTGACCGCAATTCCAGCAAACGCGGGCAGGTAAACGTAGCCCAAGCTCCACGGCGGCAGGCCCTTGTCAAACAGGCCGGTCGCAATGAATCCGATGGTGCCTGCGATGGCGAGTGGCACACCGATGGCCGCTGCGGTGCCGATGGCGTCGTGCATGCGAAAGTTGCACCAGATGAGAAACGCAATAGACAACACCGCGCCGCCGATGCCAGCGAAGCTGGACACCACGCCCATGAGCATGCCGAATGCGAACATGCCGCCCGCACCCGGCAGGGCGTGGCGGCTTTTGGGTTTGAGGTCAAACAGTAATTGAAGCGCTAGAAAGCAAATGAAGCCAACGAAGAACGTTTTCAGAAATGCCGTGCTGGAAAAATGCGCGACCACTGCGCCAGAAAATGTGCCGACCAAAATGCCGGGCAATAGCTGCTTCACCACCAGCCAGTTCACCGCCTGATGTTTGTGATGCATCCATGCGCTGGTAATGCCACCGGGAATGATGGTCGCCATCGAGGTCGCCAACGCCATGTGGATCAGGTGATCGCCCGAGAATCCCTGCGATGCAAATGTGAGCGAGAGAATCGGCACCATCACCGAACCGCCGCCGATGCCAAGCAAGCCCGCGAAGAAGCCGACGAAAACACCGACGCCCAGATAGGTCAGCCAGAACGCGATATCCACTACAAGAGACGATCCGCGATCAGCGGGATCAGCACCGCCCCCGCGACGCCATGCATCCCCATTGCGAGCCCTGAAAATGCGCCCGCCTCAGGGTGGATCGATAGCGCGCGCGAGGTACCGATGCCGTGTGCCGCAATGCCGATTGCAAAGCCGCGCTGCCACCACGCCGTCAAGCGCAGTGCATCGAGTACATAGCGAGCGACGATGGCACCGACCACACCGGTGATCACAGCGAACACTGCGGTCAAAGTAGGTGACGCAGAAATTCTTTCGGCCACACCCATCGCAATGGGTGCAGTGACCGATTTGGCCATCATCGCCTTCTGGATGGTGCTGTCGGCTCCGAGCAAGCGAGCGATGCCGACCGCGCTGATGATCGACACTGCCCCGCCGCACAGCATCGACACCAACAGCGGCACTACCTTGCCACGCAACGCGCTCCAGCACTGGTAAATCGGCACCGCCAGTGCGACCGTTGCGGTGCCGAGCAGAAAGTGAATGAACTGGGCGCCTTCAAAATATTTTGCATACGGCATGTCGATAAGTGAAATACCGAGCGCTACGATGAGCACGGCAATGGCGACGGGATTGGCAAACGGATGTCGGTTGGCGCGCTCATAAATCGTGACACCTGCCTCGTAGGCGGCCAACGTCAACAGCAGCGCAAATAGTGGGCTGCCAGCGAGGTAGACCCAGATTTCGGCGATCGGCAGCGCGGTTGTCATGAGCCGGATTTATCCGCAGGCCAGAATCGCAAAATTGCGGCGCTCACTGCAATCGTCGCGGTGACGCTTACGATCAACGCGACGCTGATCGCCAGGAAATGCGTACGCAGTTGCGGCAAAAACATCACCACACCGACGGCAGCGGGGACGAATAGCAGCCCCAAATGTTTGGTGAGTGCGGAAGAAACGGTGTCGATTGGTGCATCGACTTTGCCGCGCCTGATCAGGAAAATCAGCAGCAGTAACAAACCGATAACCGGCCCGGGGATGGGCAATGACAACAGGCGCGAGACTATTTCACCTGCGCCCTGAAAGCCGAGCAGGATGATCAGGCCGCGAATCATATTGGTCGACGTGCGAGCGCGTCGATCAGGGTCAAAACTTCTCCCCCAGCAGTTTCAAAACCGATTTCAATTCCGCCGCCTTCACCGGTGTGATCGATAGCCGGTTGCCACGTTGCAGCGTGATCATTTCGCCCAGCGAAGTTTGTTCGCGCATTTCGGCCAACGAAAGCAGGCGTGTTTTTTTCACCAGCTTTACATCCACCAGCATCCAGCGCGGTATTTCGCGGGTGGCTTTGGGATCAAAGTATTTACCCTTTTTGTCCCACTGCGTTTCGTCCGGATATGCGGCGCTGGCGACCTTGGCGAGCCCGGCGATGCCAGGCTCAGGGCACGACGAATGGTAGAACAGCACTTCGTCGCCAACCTTCATCTGATCGCGCATAAAATTTCGCGCCAGATAATTACGTACGCCGAACCACGGCACGGTTTGATTGCTGGCATTGACGAGATCGTCAATGGAAAACTCTTCCGGTTCGGACTTCATCAACCAGTGGGCCATGATTTCGCTGTCAGGATTTGATTCAGGGGGAGGCCAACACAAGGCCAGCACAGACCAGCACAACGGAACGGCATGACGCTTGAGTGTTCGCTTAAGTCCGCACTCTTGAACCAGGGTTCAAGGCGGTCGCTCACCGGATGCCTTCAGGCTCGTCCGCGTAGGACGTGCACACCAGCACCACTTGGGCAAGCGTCCATCGACTAACAGTCTAAGGCTCAAAGGATGTAAGACCTAAGCGAACGCTGAAACGCCATGCAACAAAGACATCATAGCGCTTTGTTTCGGGCG
>JANOQY010000147.1:0-2867 GCA_031414995.1 Betaproteobacteria bacterium | reverse complement strand
TCCGGGCGGACTTGCCGGTGGCGATTGCGTCGGGCTTTATTGATGAGACCTTGCGGGCGCAGGCCGGTGGTGCCGGTGTGCGTGAGTTGATCTTCAAGGCCAATGCGGTCGAGGATCTTTGTGAGGCTTTCGTGAGATTGGCGAAGACGGGTGGCAAGAACGCTGAGAGCGCGAAGAATGATTAGCGTAATAAATAAGAAAAACCCTAGCACTGGCGGGCTTTTACAAGCACAATTCGCCCACAAGCCCCGCCAATGCTGGGGTTTACTTTTTTTAAATGTTTTCCCATGAACAAACCAAAGATTCTCCTCAATAATCGTGACGCCACATTCACCCACGACCTCCAGAAGCAGCTGGAGGAACTCGGTTATGAGCCACTACAATTTGCGATGCACGGTGACAGGGCTATCGTCATGGCTTCCGCAGCGCAATCGGAACCTGATTTGTTGTTGTTGGATCTTGGCCCGCCTGGAACAAGCGAGGGCGTCGCCACCGCGCGGACCCTCTGCCAACAATTCTCCTTGCCGACGGTTTGTCTGACTGCATCCACCGCGCAAGAAATTGACTTGCGCGGGGCGCTCAATGCGCCGCACGAATGCATCCTCAAACCGTTCACATCGCGGGAGCTGCGCAGCGTGCTCGAGTTGGCGCTTTACAGACACAAGACCGAGGCAAAGCTGCTGGAGGCGAAAGAGCGCGTGCGTCTGACTCGCCTTGGCTCGATGGACGGCATCTTTGACCGGGACTTGATCAAGGACGAAATTTTCTACTCACCGCGCTGGTTTGAAATGCTCGGCTATGCCGCCAATGAGCTGCTGGTCACGTCGACGTTGTGGCAGAACCTGACGCATCCGGACGATGTTGCGCACGCCATCCAGTTACTCGCGCAAGCATACGCAAGCAGCGCCACCAGCTACGAGCTTGAGGTTCGTCTGCGCCATAAGGCGGGACACTATGTACCTGTGCATACCCGTGGCGTTATCATCCGCGATGCAACCGGCAGGGCAATCCGCGTGGCCGGGGCAACAACCGACCTGAGCGTCCGCAAGCTCATGGAGCATGATTTACAGATACAACGCGACTTTGCAACACAGATCATCAAAACGGTGAGCCAGGGACTCACCGTCACAAATGCGGAGGGATTCTTTGAGTTCGTTAACCCCGCCTATGCACGCTTGATTGGTGTCGAACCGATGGACGTCATCGGCAAACGTCCCGCCGATTTCACCGTGCCAGAGGATCGCGCAGTGCACCTGCACCAACTGGAAGCGCGGCGAGCGGGCAAAACAACGACATACGAATCACGTTTGCGCCACGCCAATGGCGGCGTTGTACACGTCCTGATTACCGGGACACCACGTTGGCATGATGGACGAAATGGGCCGTATGTTGGTTCGATTGCGGCTGTCACCGATCTCACCGCACGCAAGCAAGTGGAACTGGAGCGGGAAAGTGAGCGGAAAGTGCTCGAGTTGATCGCGTCAGGGGGCGCATTGCAGGATGTCCTCAAGAATATTTTGCTTAGTTACGAGGCACTGTTGCCGGGCATGCTGGGTTCGGTGCTGCTGATGGATCAAACGGGACGGCACCTCTCGCACGGAGCAGCGCCCAACCTGCCGATCGCATTTTGCGAGGCGATTGACGGGGTCGAGATCGGGCCTGACGTCGGCTCATGTGGTACTGCGGCCCACACCGGCAAAACAACAATCGTCGCAGACATCGCGCACGATCCGCTGTGGTGTAATTTCAAGGAACTCGCCCTCGCACACGGGCTGCAAGCTTGCTGGTCGGTCCCGATTATCGGCACGGCCGGCAAGGTGCTGGGCACGTTTGCGTTCTACTTCAATGCGCCCCGTGAAGCGTTGCCGTCGGAACTGGCGACGATTGAACGCGGCGCCCAATTAACCAGTCTGGCGATCGAGCGCCATCTGGCGGAAAAAGCGTTGCGCGAAAACGAGGGCCGATATCGCACCCTGTTTCACTGGACGCCACAACCGTTCTTCGTCCATCGAAACGCGACCCTCATCAATGTCAATCCTGCCGCCGTCAAAATGTTTGGCGCGACATCTGCAAAAGATCTCATCGGCAAATCTTTGCTCGATCTGGTACACCCGGATTTTCATCAACTCGTACTGGCGCGAACGAAGAGCATTGCCGACAGCGGCACCGATACACCGATTGGTGAGATGAAATTTCTCAAGCTTGATGGAACAACCATTGACGTGGAAGTTCAGGGCACCATGATTGTCTACGAAGATGCGCCTGCGATTCACGTCGCGGTGCGCGACACGACAGAGAGCAAAAGAGCCAAGACAACCCTGATGGAGAGCGAACAGCGTTATCGCGCCCTCGTCGAATGTTCCCCCGAGCCAACCGCTGTTCATCGCAAGGGAAAATTTGTTTATGTCAATCCTGCCGGCGTCAAGCTATTCGGCGCACCCGCGCTGGAGGACCTCATCGGCAAACGCATCCTTGAGCTGATTCATCCGGACTCTCATCAATTGGTGCTGTCGCAGGTTGCGGACTTGACCGCGCGTGGCGTTGATGCACCATTCGCTGACGTGCTTGGTGTGAAGTTTCTTAAAACCGATGGAACGGTCGTCGATGTTGAAGTCCAGAATCGATTGATCGTCTACGATGGCGGAATGGCAATTCAAACCGTCGGTCATGACATCACCTCCCGCAAGCAAGCCGAGCTGGCACGGGCCTCGCTGGAGGCACAGCTACGGCAATCACAGAAGATGGAAGCCATCGGCACCCTGGCCGGCGGCATCGCCCACGACTTCAACAACATCCTGGCCACCATCCTGGGCAACACCGAGCTGGCCCGCCAGGACGCCGGCAGCACCCCCCAGGCAATAGAGAGC
>JANOQY010000146.1:0-21802 GCA_031414995.1 Betaproteobacteria bacterium | reverse complement strand
GTGAAGTGAAGAATACACCGGTCAAAGGTTGACCGCAGTGCAAGTATCAATTCCACCGGACTGGCCAACATGAGCACAATCGACGACGCCGTCGCAACGATGAAAAAGAACCTTGCCGAAAAGACCGGCAAGTCTTTTGCGGCCTGGGTCAATATCGCGCGCAGTCTGGGCACCAGTAAACATAGCGATATCGTTGTCTATTTAAAAAAAGAAGCACCCATGGGTCACGGCTACGCGAATGCGGTTGCGCTTGAGGCGCGAAAGTCAGATGTGATCGCGGATGAGAATCCGGTTGATGCGCTGTACTCGGGCGACAAGGCCTCGCTCAGACCGATATACGATGCAATTGCCGCCGCAGTCGCCGGCTTTGGTAAAGACGTGGCGTTCGCGCCAAAGAAAACCTATATCAGCTTGCGCCGCGCCAAGCAATTTGCTTTGGTGCAGCCGTCCACCGCGACGCGGGTAGACATCGGTATCAATCTCAAAGGAGTGACCCCCGTCGGCAAGCTGGAGGCATCAGGCACATGGAATGGCATGGTCAGCCATCGCGTGAAGCTGATTACGATGGCTGATTTTAATAAAGATGTGAAAGCATGGTTGAAGCAGGCCTATGAGCAGGCCGGCTAATTAACCTGCTCAAATCAGTAGCCACTTCCTGATCCGTCGGTAAACAATTTTTTGGTCCAGCAAGTCCATGTGGTTCATGTCGTGGCCTGTCCACTGGTCCGACTTGGCAAACGCGAGACTACGCATCGGGTCTTTGTGCTGGCCGAGCGCGCTGTGTACAGGCACCAGACCGTCACCGAGCATGCGACCTGACGCTGCACCTGCTTTCTTGCCGATGGAAGCGGCAATCGCGTAGCACTGCACGCCGTCTGGCAGCGGCAGATCATGCGTTCGGTCTGCATTTGATGATGCGAAACGATCCTGACCTTCCCAGTCTTCATCGCGCACGCCGGCGTGACGCAGATCGGTGATGCCTGCGCTGCGAACCTTTGCCAGACGCGCAAATGCCGCCGTGTACGGACTGGCATCGAGAATCACATTCACCCAGTTGCCGCCGCGCTCCAGCGGCGCGCCAAAATGCGGGGTGCCGAGGAAAACAATCTTTTTTAGCAGGCACCGCCAGCGATGGTTCGCCTGATCGCCAAAATCACATGCGCTGCGCGTCACCAGACCGCCCATGCTGTGCGCGATGATGGTGATGTCTTCCACCGGCACCGGCCAGGCCTTTAGCAACGCCTGAATCTGGTCGGCAAAAGCACGTCCGCTGACGGAAATATGTTGTCCGCTGTTGTAGTGTAGATACACGCTCGTGAACGGTGTGGCAAATGCCGGATCGGCTGCCAACATCGCCCCGTGGTCGTGTCCATTTCGCTGCCACTGCAGATCGCTCATGCAGAGGCCATGCACCAGTAATAAAATCTTGCCGCTTGCCTGCGGGATCGCGTGGGATAGCGCTTTTTTTGTCAGCGTCAACGGCTCACCGTCACGCCGCAATTGCATCGAAATCGTCATCGGATTTCCGCTGGCCACCAAATGATCGCCGAGCACGCCGTTAAGCGCTGAGACGACCGCTTCACGCGCGTTCGATGGTGATTCTTGTTTCACCAACTCAACGACTTGCCCGAGCGCAACATCGAGCCCGCCACCCACCGCGCGCGTCGCGCCGCGAATACTGCGGTACACAAAACCGGTGATGCCGCTGGTTGGGTCTGCCGAGGCCGCGCCGAGAATGCCGGGCATGCGGGAAATATTCTTGTGCATCGTCTCGACCAGATTCGTCAAACCGATGGTGGCATCGATGGCGAGCCGACTTGCACCGCGAAGGTCGGACGGGTGAACGTGTTGCCCGCTGGTGGACCGTTTCGGCATCATTGGCTTTCAGATCACTTCATGTTTAAACCCTAGTATCTACGGGTGTTTTCAGGCGATTTTGACCTGCAACCCGCACCTGCTCTTGATCTATATGGTTTTTTCGAATGAAAGGAGCCGGACGAATCCGGCTCCTTTCACTGGTACTTGCCGTAAAATCGGTACGCTGTTACGCCACCAGCTCACGCAACACATACGGCAAAATCCCGCCGTGCAAATAGTAATCAACTTCGATCGGCGTATCGATCCGCAATAGCACGGTGACGTTCTGTGTGGTGCCGTCTTTGCGTTTGATCACCAGCGTAACGTCCATCTGCGGTTTGATGCCATTCTCGACCCCGATGATATCGAAGTCCTCATCGCCCTTGATGCCGAGCGACATCGCAGTATCGCTGCCCTTGAACTGGCAGGCCAACACGCCCATACCGATCAGGTTGGAGCGATGGATGCGCTCGAAGCTTTTGGCGATGACAGCCTTCACGCCGAGCAACTGCGTTCCTTTCGCAGCCCAGTCGCGCGACGAGCCGGTGCCATATTCCTCGCCACCGAACACAACTGTTGGCGTACGAGCGGCGATATAGCGCATGGCGGCATCATAAATCGGCAGTTGTTCACCTGACGGTTGCATCAACGTCAGGCCGCCCTCGACACGCGTGCCATCAGCCTTTGCCGGGATCATCAGGTTCTTGATGCGAACGTTGGCGAACGTGCCGCGCATCATCACGTCATGGTTACCACGCCGCGCACCGTAACTGTTGAAATCAGCCTTGAGGACATTGTGGTCGATCAGGAATTTACCCGCTGGTGATGTGTCCTTAATCGATCCCGCAGGGGAGATGTGATCGGTCGTCACGGAATCACCGAAGATGCCGAGCGCTTTCGCGCCATTGATGTCGTGCGCTTTGCCTGCGCCCATGCCAAAGCCAGCAAAGAACGGCGGCTCGGCGATGTAAGTGGATTTCGGCCAGTCATACACTTGACCGACTGTGCCCTTGATGTTTTGCCAAAGTGGATTGTCCGCACCCAGATTCGAATAGCGCTCTTTGAATACCGCAGGGTCCATCGCAAAGCCCAACACACCCGCGATTTCGTGGCTGGTCGGCCAGATGTCCCTCAAATACACGGGGCCTTTCGTACCTTGGCCCACAGGCTCGTTCTGCAAATCGACCAGCACACTACCAGCGATGGCATACGCCACCACCAGCGGCGGCGAGGCGAGGAAGTTGGCGCGGATATTGGCGTGAATGCGCGCTTCAAAATTGCGATTACCCGATAGCACCGCCGCGCAGACGAGATCGTTCTTCACAATCGATTCCTCGATTGGTTCGGCCAGCGGCCCGGCATTGCCGATACACGTCGTGCAGCCGTAGCCCGCGAGGTAGAAGCCCATTTTTTCCAAGTACGGCAACAATCCCGATTTGGTCAGATAGTCGGTGACGACACGGCTTCCCGGTGCCAGCGAAGTCTTGATATGTGGCTTGACCGTCAGGCCATGCTCCACGGCTTTTTTGGCGAGCAGTCCGGCTGCCAACATGACGCTTGGGTTCGAGGTATTGGTGCACGATGTAATCGCTGCAATCAACACATCACCTGAACCAAGGTCAACGCCGTCTGCTGTTTTGAAGCGCTTTGCCAAATCGCCGGCTGCTTTGGAGAAACCATTCTCAGTAGGCGGCTTGGAATATAGCGATGTGAATTGCGACTTCATATTGCCGAGCTCTATCCGATCCTGCGGACGCTTTGGCCCGGCCAGCGATGTCTTGATGGTGGAGAGGTCAAGTGCGAGCGTGGTCGAATAATCGCAATCGCCTGCCATCGGCACGCCGAACATGCCTTGCGCTTTGAAGTAGCTTTCGCATTTATCGAGCTCTTCAGCCGTGCGGCCACCAGCACGGAAATATTCCATCGTCGCTTCATCAACCGGGAAGAAGCCCATCGTGGCACCGTACTCAGGTGCCATGTTGGCGATGGTGGCACGATCCGGCACGCTCAACGCGCGCGCGCCTTCGCCGAAGAATTCCACAAACTTGCCCACCACTTTTGCTTTGCGCAACATTTCAGTTACGGTAAGCACCAGATCGGTCGCAGTGGTGCCTTCAGGCAATTTGCCGGTCAGGTTCACGCCGACCACATCGGGCGTCAGGAAATAGACTGGCTGGCCCAGCATGCCCGCTTCTGCCTCGATACCGCCCACGCCCCACCCAACCACACCGACGCCGTTGATCATGGTGGTGTGTGAATCGGTGCCCACCAGCGAATCGGGGTAGAGCACACCGTTCTTGTCGTGCACGCCACGCGCCAGATATTCGAGATTCACCTGATGCACGATACCGATGCCTGGGGGCACAACTTTGAACGTGTCGAACGCTTGCATGCCCCACTTCATGAATTCATAGCGCTCCTGATTGCGCTGAAATTCGAGTTTCATGTTGAGGTCAAGCGAATCTGCCGTGCCGTAATGATCAATCTGCACCGAGTGATCGACGACGAGATCAACAGGCACCAGCGGTTCGATCACCTTGGGATTCTTGCCCAACTTGGCTGCCACGCCGCGCATGGCGGCGAGATCGGCCAACAGTGGCACACCAGTGAAATCCTGCAACACAATGCGTGCTACGACGAATGGAATTTCCAGCGTGCGCGCCGCTGTCGGTTTCCAGGCAGCGAGTTCCTTGATGTGTTCCTCCGTCACCTTCTTGCCGTCGCAGTTGCGCAGTACGCTCTCCAGCACGATGCGAATCGAAATCGGTAACCGCTTCACATTGGGAAACGCCTCCGCCAGTTTTGGCAGTGAATAGTAGGTGGCGGTTTTGCCGGATTTCAGCGTCAGTTGCTGACGGGTGTCGTGTAGATTGTGTGCCATATTGAGTCCTCTGGATGAGCGCGTGGCGGATAGGTCACGCGGCAGGATAAATGATTTTAAGGCCTTTGAAATAATCTCGACAGAAATCCGACTTTACGACCCATTCATGAAGCGTCGCCCGGCACACGCACCCAGCCTTCCATCAGCACCCGTGCACTGCGGCTCATGATGGCCTTCGTCACAATCCATTCGCCGTTTTTCTCGGTCGCTTCCGCGCCGACACGAAGCGTGCCGGACGGATGCCCGAAACGAACGGCATTGCGTGCTACGCCGCCCGCAGCGATGTTCACCAGTGTTCCCGGAATGGCCGCAGCGGTACCGATGGCCACAGCGGCCGTTCCCATCATGGCGTGATGCAGCTTGCCCATCGACATGGCGCGGACCAGCACATCGATATTTGCCGCAACGACCGGTTTGCCGCTGGATGAAACGTAATCAACGGGTTTGGCAACGTAAGCAACTTTCGGTGTGTGCTGGCGCTTCGCTGCATCGTCGATGTGTTTGATAAGACCCATGCGCACGGCGCCATGAGCGCGGATCGATTCAAATTTCGCCAGCGCTTTCGGATCGCTGTTGATCGCATCCTGCAGTTCGGTACCGGTGTAGCCGATGGCTTCTGCATTCACGAAAATGGTCGGGATGCCGGCGTTGATCATGGTGACTTTAAGCGTGCCGATGCCCGGCACATCCAGATCATCGACCAGGTTGCCGGTGGGAAACATCGAGCCACCCGCGCCTTCTTCTTCGGCCGCCGGGTCCATGAATTCCAGCTGGACTTCCGCAGCAGGGAAGGTCACCCCGTCCAACTCGAAATCGCCGGTCTCTTGCACTTGACCATTGGTGATGGGTACATGCGAGATGATGGTCTTCCCGATGTTAGCCTGCCAAATGCGCACGATTGCGATGCCGTTCTGCGGAATACGCGATGCATCGACCAATCCATTGCTGATGGCATACGGTCCCACCGCCGCGCTGAGGTTTCCGCAATTGCCACTCCAGTCGACGAAGGCGCTATCGATGGACACCTGGCCGAATAGGTAATCGACATCGTGATTCGGGCGACTGCTTTTAGAAAGGATGACGGTCTTGCTGGTGCTGGATGTTGCCGCACCCATGCCATCGATCTGCTTGCCATAGGGGTCAGGGCTGCCGATAACCCGCAAAAGCAATGCATCACGCGCGGGGCCGGCCACTTGCGCCGCAGTGGGAATATCCTGCAGGCGAAAAAACACGCCCTTGCTGGTACCGCCGCGCATGTAGGTGGCGGGGATTTTTATCTGCGGGGCGTGGCTCATGTTTACCTGTGACGACGTGGTTTTTGTGGCTGAAAGACAAATGCGATTGTTTGTGTGGATACGCCTATGCAGCTTTTGCCGATTCAAGAAAATCATTTGCAAACCGCTGCAAAACACCGCCCGCATCGTAGACCGAAATTTCCTCTGCCGTATCGAGGCGGCATGTGACCGGCACGTTGATTTGTTCGCCGCTCGTGCGCGTGATCACCAGCGTCAGCGTTGCACGCGGCGTACGTTCGCCGATGACGTCGAACGTTTCGCTGCCGTCGATGGCCAGCGTCTTGCGATTGGTTCCCGCCTCGAACTCCAGCGGCAACACACCCATGCCAATCAGGTTGGTGCGGTGGATGCGTTCGAACCCTTCTGCGACGATTGCCTCCACGCC
The DNA here is from genome assembly GCA_031414995.1 of Betaproteobacteria bacterium. Taxonomy (GTDB): domain Bacteria; phylum Pseudomonadota; class Gammaproteobacteria; order Burkholderiales; family Usitatibacteraceae; genus UKL13-2. The sequence continues at coordinate 15,384 of JANOQY010000146.1, read as the reverse complement.
CGCGAGACGCACGCCCTTGGCAGCCCAGTCGCGTGAGGAGCCCTGGCCGTAGTCGGCACCGGCGATGATGATGAGGGGCTGCTTCCTATTCATGTAGGTTTTTATCGCCTCCCACATGCGCATGACCTCGCCCTCAGGTTCAACGCGCGCCAGCGAGCCTTTTTTCACGACACCATCGACGATGGCCATTTCATTCACCAATTGCGGATTGGCAAATGTTGCGCGTTGCGCAGTGAGATGGTCGCCGCGGTGAGTGGCATAGGAATTGAAGTCCTCTTCCGGCACGCCCATCTTCGTCAGATACTCGCCTGCCGCACTGTTGGCCATGATGGCGTTCGACGGTGACAGATGATCGGTGGTGATATTGTCCGGCAACACCGCCAGCGGTCGCATACCCTTGAGCGTGCGTTCGCCGCCAATCGCGCCTTCCCCGCTTGTGTCCCAATAAGGCGGGCGGCGGATGTAGGTGCTCTGTGGGCGCCAGTCATACAGCGGCTTGGCCCGCGCGCCCGCGGCAGCACGTTCCTCAAACATCGGGATGTACACCTGGCGAAATTGCGAGGGCTTGACGCTGCTCGCGACGATGGCATCGATTTCCTCATCACTGGGCCAAAGATCCTTCAGCAGAATCGGTTTGCCGTTCGCGTCGTTGCCAAATGAATCGCGTTCGATGTCGAAACGCACGGTGCCGGCGATGGCGTAGGCGACTACCAGCGGCGGCGAAGCGAGGAAGGCTTGCTTGGCATAAGGATGAATACGGCCATCGAAGTTACGATTGCCGGACAACACCGCGGTCGTGTACAGGTCGCGGTCGATGATCTCTTTTTGGATAACAGGATCCAGCGCGCCCGACATACCGTTGCAGGTGGTGCAGGCGAAAGCGACGATGCCAAAGCCGAGTCTTTCCAGCTCCGTTTTCAGGCCGGCTTCTTCAAGATATAGCGCTACCGTCTTGGAGCCGGGTGCCAATGAGCTCTTCACCCATGGCTTGCGGGTGAGGCCGAGGCGATTGGCGTTGCGAGCGAGCAGGGCGGCCGCAATAACATTGCGCGGATTGGACGTATTGGTGCAGCTGGTGATCGCCGCGATGATGACCGCGCCATCCGGCATAAGTCCGGGCTTTTCTTCCCACGGCCCGGCGATGCCCTTGCTTGCCAGATCGGTCGTCGAGACCCGCGCGTGCGGATTCGATGGTCCTGCCATGGTGCGCACCACGCTGGAGAGGTCAAATGCCAGTTTGCGCTCGTAGACGACATTGATCAGGTCGTCGGCCCAAAGACCCGCTGTCTTCGCATAATTCTCGACCAGTTTTACCTGCTCGTCCTCGCGACCGGTGAGGCGCAGGTAAGTCAGGGTCTGTTGGTCGATGAAGAACATCGCCGCCGTGGCGCCCTATTCAGGCGCCATATTTGAAATCGTGGCACGGTCACCCAGCGTCAGAGAGGCAACGCCTTCACCGCGGAATTCCAGATAAGAGCCAACCACTTTCGACTTGCGCAGAAATTCGGTCATCGCCAGCACGATGTCGGTGGCGGTAATGCCCGGCTGCCGTCTGCCAGTGAGCTCCACACCGACGATCTCGGGCAGTCGCATCCATGAGGCGCGGCCCAGCATCACGTTCTCTGCCTCAAGTCCACCGACACCGATGGCAATCACGCCCAGCGCATCGACGTGCGGCGTATGGCTATCTGTGCCTATGCAGGTGTCGGGAAAAGCGAGCCCATCCTGTGCGTGAATAACCGGTGACATTTTCTCCAGATTGATCTGGTGCATGATGCCGTTGCCCGCCGGAATCACGTCGACGTTGTCGAAGGCAGTCTTGGTCCATTCGATGAAGTGGAAGCGGTCTTCATTGCGACGATCTTCGATCGCGCGGTTTTTGGTGAATGCATCAGGATCGAAGCCACCGCACTCTACGGCGAGCGAGTGATCGACGATCAGTTGTACCGGCACGACCGGGTTTACTTTCGCCGGGTCGCCACCCTGGTCCGCGATGGCGTCACGCAGACCGGCCAGGTCCACCAGCGCCGTCTGGCCAAGGATGTCATGGCATACCACGCGCGCCGGGAACCACGGGAAATCGAGATCGCGTTTCACCTCGATGAGCTGCTTCAAATACGCATCAAGCATCGCCGGGTCGCAGCGCCGCACCAGATTCTCGGCATGCACGCGCGAGGTATACGGCAGCTTCGCCCATGCGCTTGGCTGGATCGCGTCGACTGCCTCACGCGCATCGAAATAATCCAGTTTGGTACCGGGAAGCGGTTTGCGAAATGCGGTGTTCATGTTGATTCCACGAAGCTTATGGTGATTGAAGCGCGAGGTGTAGCGACCGCGATTACTTGCGGTCTTTGATCGGCACAAACTTCATATCATCGGGGCCGGTGTAGTTGGCATTTGGCCGGATGATCTTTCCGTCGATGCGCTGCTCTATCACGTGTGCTGCCCAGCCGGAGGTGCGCGAAATGATAAACAGCGGCGTGAACATCGACGTCGGTACACCCATCATGTGGTACGAGCAGGCCGAGAACCAGTCTAGATTCGGGAACATTTTTTTCTCGCGCCACATCACTGCTTCCAAACGGTCGGCAATGTTGTAGAGCTTCATGTTGCCTGCGTCTTCCGACAAACGTTTTGCCACGCGTTTGATGACAACGTTGCGTGGGTCGGAGACGGTGTAAACCGGATGACCGAAACCGATAACGACTTGTTTTTCAGACACACGTTTGACGATGTCGGCTTCTGCATCGTCCGGCCCGTCATAGCGGTTTTGAATATCAAAAGCGGCCTCATTCGCGCCGCCGTGCTTGGGTCCGCGCAACGCACCAATGCCGCCCGTGATCGCCGAGTACATATCCGATCCCGTGCCGGCGATGACGCGTGCAGCGAATGTGGAGGCGTTAAATTCATGTTCAGCGTAAAGCACCAGCGACGTGTGCATCGACCTTACCGCCAGATCGCTCGGCTCCTCACCATGCAGCAGGTGCAGGAAGTGGCCGCCGATGGAGTCGTCGTCGGTTTCTACATCGATGCATTTGCCGTTCACCGCGAAGTGGTACCAGTACAGCAGCATGGAGCCGAACGAGGCCATCATGCGGTCGGCGATGTCACGCGCGCCGGCAATATTGTGGTCATCTTTTTCCGGCAATACACAGCCGAGTACCGAGCACGCGGTGCGCAATACGTCCATCGGATGGGTTGATGCAGGCAGTGATTCGAGTACGTCCTGGACCGCCATTGGAATGCCGCGCATCGATTTCAGTTTTGCTTTATACGAAGCCAGCTCAGCTGCGTTCGGCAGTTTGCCGTGAACGAGCAGATGAGCGATTTCCTCGAACTCGCAGGCTTCCGCAACATCCAGAATATCGTAGCCGCGGTAGTGCAGATCATTGCCGGTGAGGCCGACTGTGCAAAGCGCTGTATTGCCTGCAACGACGCCAGAAAGTGCGACGGATTTTTTTGGCTTGGGCCCTGTTGGTGCCGGCGTTTCAATTGCTACGGTACTCATTTCATGTTCTCCATCGTAAGGTGCGCAATACCAAAGCGCACGTGTTTTTGATTCGTTGAGATGCTGCGCGTACCTACAACTTCTGCATCAGTTCAATGCGATTGCCGAACGGGTCAAACACCGAGGCGCGCTTATAGCCTGTGGGGCCATTGTCGACGCGAAAGGGATGCTCTCCGCGTCTTGCGTTTTCAAGCAGCTGATCGATGTTGTCGACCAACAACGCAGGATGCGCACGTCGCGATGCCTCGAATTCCGTCTCTTCGCCCAGATGAAGATTCACCAGGCCCTGTGTCAACCATGCGCCGCTCTGGTCGAGTTCTGCTGGTTTGGGAATGCGGCAAAATTGCAGCACGCCTTCGTAAAACGCGAGCGCCTCGGGCACTTTGCCTGATGGAATTGCAACCTGAACATGATCTATTTTCAATACGGCCATGGCGTTGTCCCATATCGACTATTCGCGTAGAACAAGCATTGGCGAGACTCCCTGAGCAAAATGCCTCTGAAAACCGCTCCAGTGCTAGAGCTTACTTCTTTGCAGCAAACAGCGCGTCCAGCTTTTGTTCATACGTGTGATAACCCAGATACTCATAAAGTTCGGCGCGCGTCTGCATCGTCGGCACCGCATTTTTTTGCGTGCCATCAGCGCGCAACGTTTGATAAAAATTGAGCGCTGCCTTGTTCATTGCCCGATAGGCTCCGCAGCAATACAAAACCATATCGACGTTCACTGAAGCCAATTCAGCGGTTGTGAAAAGCGGCGTGTGGCCAAACTCGGTGATGTTGGCGAGTATCGGCACCTTCACCGCATCCTTGAATTGCTGATACATCGGCAGCGCAGTCATGGCTTCCGGAAAAATCATGTCGGCACCGGCTTCGACATAGGCGCAGGCACGGTCGATTGCAGCATTGATGCCCTCAACCGCGAGCGCATCTGTGCGGGCCATGATGACAAATCCCGGATCGGTACGCGCATCCACGGCAGCTTTGACGCGGTCCACCATTTCTTCCAGCGTCACCACTTCCTTGCCCGGACGATGGCCGCAGCGCTTGGTGCCGACCTGATCTTCCATGTGCACTGCCGCCGCACCGGCTTTCTGGAATGACCTGATGGTGCGCGCGATGTTGAATGCGCCGCCCCAGCCGGTGTCGATATCAACCATGACGGGCAAGGTGGTGACATCGGTGATACGGCGAAGGTCGGTGAGCACATCCTCCATCGTGCTGATGCCCAGATCCGGCATGCCGAGCGAATTTGCCGCCACACCGCCGCCGGAGATATAGAGAGCCTTGTAACCTGTGGCTTGCGCCATGCGCGCGGTATAAGCATTGATCGCGCCCACGATTTGCAGCGGTTTTTCATCAACGAGGGCTTGGCGAAATTTGCTGCCTGGGGAGGAGATTGTCATATTGGCTTAGGAGAAAAAAGCATGATTGGCCGAGTCCAATATTTTAACGCCAGTCACCTTCGCCTTCTGCAAAATTTCCCAGAAATAACGGTAAGTGGCGCGGTCGTGCAGTTCGCCCTTGTACTGTATTGGGCCCCAGTCGGCGACTTGCGCGGCGAGCAGGATATTGGCGGCGTCTTCAACCTCGGACAAGTCGGGTTTCATTGCGTCGACAATGGCGGTAATTTGTGCCGGATAAATCGACCACATGCGCAAAAAACCGAATTCGTAGCGTGCGCGTTTCGCATCGGCCATCACGACTTCGGTATTTTTCAGATCAAGGCACACGTTGTGCGCAGGTACGACACCGCTAGCGAGTGCAGCGGCAACAACTTCTGCTTTGGCACGTACCAGCAGGTGATGTTCGAATTGCCCAGGCGAACGCATGGCGGAAGCGGGAATGGCACCATGATGGCCAGAGACAAAATCCATCAAGCCGAAATCGAGCACTTGCACATTGGGCAGTGCGGCCAGACGTTGCGCATCACGTAATGCACCGTGCGTTTCGACCAGAATATGGATAGGAATACTGCGCCTGATGGCCGCCTTCTTCGAGACGGATTCAATGTAGGCGATCATTTCTTCGCCTTCATTAAATGCAGTGCATTTAGGGATGGTGATGTATGCCAGCACGTTGCCAGCACCAGCCGCAAGGATATCCACGTCCTGCTTCCACAATGGGTGGGAGTAATCGTGAATGCGCGCGCCAGCCATTTTGTATTTGTTGGCGTCGGACATGAGTACGCGAACGATCATTTCTGCGTGGGCTTTTTCCTGACCCGCTGGCGCACCGTCCTCGCAATCGCAGGTAATGTCGAATACCGGGCCAAGTTTGTCCTGCAACTCCAGCGCCTTGCCAATGAGTTTTTCGCTGCCGGCAAAATGCTCGCAGGATGGGATGACCGGGAACGGCTTTTCGCCGACGAATAGAGCTTTGCTGGGGTGGACGGGCTGACTCATGGATTCCTCAGGTAGAGCGACGCGGCATCAATACGGTGTAGTCGAGCGACAACACTTTCAGGTGTTCAGGCGCATCTGCAAACGCGGCAGAGTTTGGATCGATATTTTTATAGCCGATAAGATGCAGCCGCAATGCACCGATTGCCGCATTGATCGGCCACTTCAGGATTGGTAGCGAGATCGCAAACAAGGTGTCGCCTGCAAACGTGGGATTGTGATGCGTGCCGCCGTTGATGGCGGCAATCGACAGGACATTTTCCAGACCGTCATAAGAAAGCGCACGGCAAATCGACATGACGTGGCCGCCGTAAACGAGTCGGCGTGCAAAGCGCGAATCTTTCATGTGATGCAAATCAAAATGCACACGCGCCGTATTTTGGTAGAGTTTGGTCGCAAGCGTGTGATCGGTTTCATCGATCGTCATCCCGGCGGGATGTTTGATCGGCTCGAATTGCCATGGCGGGAGGTCGGACTGCGACGGATTGTGAAAATCCTGAGTGTTTGCTGCCGGGTAGTCTTCCCAAAACCGCGTGCCGCCAGTTTCGGTTTTCATGTCTTTGCTGCGTTTCAAGAAAGCCGGCACCACAATTGAATCAGGTGAGACTTGCGCCGGCGCATCAATTACACCCTGCGCCGTGCTTGACGGAGAGACGACCGATTCCTGCCGATGCACCATCACCCAACGAATCCAGGTCAGCACCAATTCATCGCGTTGATTGAAGCAATGCGAGCGCACGTGCACCACACCCGTCTTGCCGTTTGAATTTTCGCGCAACCCGATGATTTCGGTTTCGGTGCGTAGCGTATCGCCGATAAAAACAGGTTGGAGAAAACGGCAATCCGCATAGCCGAGATTGGCCACGGCGTTATACGAAATATCGGGCACCGTTTTGCCGAAGGCGATATGGAACACCAATAAATCATCCACCGGCATCGACGGATAGCCGAGCGATTGCGCAAACGGTTCACTGCAATGAAGGGGTAACCGCGAGCCGGTCAGCGCTTGATAAAGCGCTACATCACCCTGCGTAATCGTTCGCGGTATGGCGTGCCGAAATTTCTGCCCGACATGATAATGCTCGAAGAAATAGCCGCCGATTGGGCGTGTCAATGAGCGCGCGAAATTGTCCGCATTGTTCATCCGGATTACGCCACTTCCAGTTCTTTGGTCATTTCCACCAGCGCCAGCAAGCGCTTGGCGGCATTGACATGATGATGCTCCACGAGTCTGCCATTAAGCATAATGGTGCCGCGGCCTTCGTGATGGGCTTTTTCAAGCGCGGAGATCACTTCGTGCGCGTGTGAAATTTCGGCTGACTTTGGCGTGAACGCGTCGTTGCAATACGCCAACTGATTGGGATGCACGAGAGACTTGCCATCGAAGCCGAGGTCGCGTGTCAAACGGCAAGCCAATTCAAATGAGTGCATGTCCTTGATATCCACACTGATGCCATCAATCACGCCGCGCTTGTACGCGCGACCAACCAGCAGCACATGTGATAGCGAGTAGTGCAGCGCCAGACGATCAGGCGTCTTGTGGCCATGCAACTGCGTGAGCAAATCGCTGGTCGCCATAATCATGCAGGCGATGCGGTCAGACGCAGAGGCGATTTCCTCGGCACGCAACACGGCGAGTGGACTCTCGATCATGACCATGATTGGCAAATGAGAACCGCCAGCTTTGTCGAGAACCGACAAAGCTTCGATCACGTCAGACTTGCTTTCGATATTCGGAAACAGAATCGCATCCGCGCCAATATCTGCGACTGCCTTGATGTCGTCTATGCCCCAGGGCGAATCCAGATCGTTGACACGAATCACTTTCTCACGGCGCCCGAAGCCACCCTGCAAGATTGCCTCAACAATCTGACTGCGGGAGCTTTCCTTGTTTTCCACCAGCACCGAATCGCCGAGATCGAAAATCAGCGAATCGACCTTCAGTGTGCGTGCTTTGTGCAGGTAGCGCGGCGCGCAACCGGGAACGTAGAGCATCGAGCGGCGAGGGCGTAGATAAGGCGTCATGTTTTATGAAATGTCATTCGTACAACGTATGGAATTGTGTTTGCGCAGTGCAACAATATTATGACGCACCCAATTAAATGTCAATAGACTTATATCTTATATAAGACATACAATGCACCAAGTCCCTTACTTGGTCGTGCTAACATCCATGCAAAATCAACCAGTTGCCTTCAAAGGCACTTTCGGTAACGACGTTTCCATGCAAAATAATGTTCCCGGTCCCAGCTTTCGGCCGCTGTATGACCAGATCAAAATTCTGCTCACGCAGAGCCTGATCGCAGGAGAGTGGAAGCCGGGAGAATCCATTCCTTCGGAGATGGAGCTGGCCGCGCGCTTTCAGGTGAGTCAGGGGACAGTACGCAAAGCCATTGACGCGCTGGCAACTGAGAATATTTTGATTCGCCGCCAGGGCAAAGGTACCTTTGTCGCTACCCACACCGAGCCCAAGCATCAATATCGGTTTCTGCGGATTATTCCTGACAAGGGCAATAAAAATAAGGTCCATCCGACCACTAATTTTATCGACGTTAAGCGCGGCAGGGCCAGTGTGGAGGCCGCGAACGCGCTTGATCTGAAGCCGGGCGCACCGGTGACGGCGATCCGGCGTGTGTTGGTGTTTGCAGGCGTGCCGACGATTCTTGATGAGATCGTCCTGTCAGCCGTTTTGTTTCCGAATCTGACGATCGAAAAAATCCGTGAATCGCGCGGCTCGATTTACAGTTTTCTTGAAACCGGGTACGGCTTGCGGATGATCCGCGCCGAAGAACGTTTGCGCGCCGTCGCTGCCGACGCGTTTGCGGCAGGGCATTTGCTGGTGAATGAGGGGGCGCCGTTGCTCTGCGTGGATCGCATTGCATTCACCTACGGCGACAAACCGGTCGAATGGCGTCGTGGCCTTTGTTTGACGCATGGCTATTCGTACTACAACGAGCTTGCCTGATCTGTTTACGCGGCGCTCTAAAAGCAGATTTCTCGCTTTGGTCGAAATGACAGCATTGGGGATGTGGCGGGCGGATGTTTAATCACCAGTCGCTTTGCTAACCGTATCAACGACCCACTGATTCAGGCTCTTGCCGGCACTTGCTGCGGCAACACTCGCCGCTGCGTGCACTTCGGGCGGAAAGCGTAGCAAAAGCTTGCCTGAGGCGGGCTTCTCAGGGCTGCGACCTTCTTTCTCACATTCCGAGAGATAGTGATCCACCGCAAACTCAAAATCCGCGTGGAGCTCCTCTACGCTCGCGCCATGAAATATCAATTGCTCACTCATGCCCAGCACCCGGCCAACGAAAATGCGGTCGCGCGCATCGTAATCGATACGTGCGGTGTAGTTGCGATACCTTATTGCACTACGCATGCTCGCTAAAATCCTTACAATGTCGCATGTTTAAAATAGTATCATAAAACAGTATCACTAGGCGTTTGATTCGATATTCGTGCCCTTAACACGCTCGTAAAGTGGTGCAGACGGCTGAAAATTCATTTAAATCAAATTCTTACCGATAACAATGCGCAGTCACAGCCGATATGGAGCTTGTTAGCCATCGTGCGGCGAGTGTCTATGCAGCACCGTGACATTCGGATTAAAATCTGGCAATTACATCGCGCATTTGCCTCGCTTATGTCGCGTTTATGTAATCGACAACCGCACAAATTCACTCGTTTGCCTTCTTAACTGTCTAGCTAAAGACAACTACAAAGGTACCAGCCATGCGCAGTCCGCAATCTGCTTCACGTCAGCGACCTAAATACTACGATCTGAATCTGCTGCATCTGCCGATGCCCGGATTAGTGTCGATTTTCCATCGCATTACCGGCGTGGTGATGTTCCTGTTTCTCATCCCTGCAGTGTTGTTCGTGTTGCAATGCACGCTCGGATCAGAGGCTGACTTCAATAAATGGAAATCTATCTTCGCTGAGCCCATCGTCAAGCTGATCGTGCTCGGTTTTGTCTGGTCATATATGCATCATCTGTTTGCCGGTATTCGGTATCTGTTGCTTGATGTTCACGTCGGCATTGCGCTGGAGCCCGCGCGCACTTCCGCCCGCGTGGTACTGGCGTTGGGCCTGATTGCAACCGTATTAGTTGGGGTGCGGATATGGTGAGCGCTGTGAATAAGATTCCCGTCGGTGCGCACTACGGCTGGCAGGACTGGCTGGCGCAGCGCGTCACCGCTGTCATCATGGTGCTATTCAGCGTTGTCATCATTGGCTTTTTCATGCTCAAAGGCAGTGTGAATTATGCCGATTGGAAAGAGCTGTTCCGCTCGCCGCTGTTTCGCATTTTGGCGCTGCTATTCTTCCTTTCGGTTTATTACCACGCGTGGATCGGCATCAAGGATGTATTGATGGACTACATCAAACCCGCAGGCATTCGCGTCACCCTGCAGGTCGCTGTGTTGCTGTTTTTGGTGGCATGTTCAATCTGGTCAGTCACAATCATTTGGGGCGCTTAAGTCATGGCAATTCCTGTTCGTAAATATGATGCTGTCGTTGTTGGTGCAGGTGGTTCCGGCCTGAGAGCGGCATTGCAACTTTCCAACGCCGGCTTAAAGGTGGCGGTGCTATCCAAAGTCTTCCCAACGCGCTCGCACACCGTCGCCGCGCAGGGTGGTGTTGGCGCTTCGCTCGGCAATATGGGCGAGGACAACTGGCACTGGCATATGTACGACACCATCAAGGGGTCGGACTGGCTGGGTGATCAGGACGCGATTGAATTCATGTGCCGCACCGCGCCGGAAGCGGTGATCGAGCTCGAACACTTCGGCATGCCGTTTGATCGCAATGAAAACGGCACCATTTATCAGCGTCCGTTTGGTGGCCATTCGTCTAATTTCGGTGAGAAGCCAGTGCAGCGCTCATGCTGTGCCGCTGATCGCACCGGCCACGCGATGTTGCATACGCTTTACCAGCGCAATGTATTTGCCAACACTCAATTCTTCGTCGAGTGGATGGCGCTTGACCTGATTCGCGATGTTGAAGGCAATGTGCTGGGTGTGACCGCGCTGGAAATGGAAACCGGCGAGATGATGATTTTCCACGCCAAAGCAACACTGTTTGCCACCGGCGGTGCAGGGCGCATTTACGCTTCCAGCACCAACGCCTTTATCAATACCGGAGATGGCTTGGGCATGGCGGCGCGTGCAGGCATTCCGCTCGAAGACATGGAGTTCTGGCAGTTCCATCCGACCGGCGTGGCTGGTGCAGGTGTACTCATCACCGAGGGTGTGCGCGGCGAAGGCGGCATTCTGCTCAATAAAGATGGCGAGCGTTTCATGGAACGCTATGCGCCGACCATGAAGGATCTTGCATCACGCGATGTGGTCTCACGCGCCATGGCGACCGAGATCAAGGAAGGGCGCGGCGCCGGACCAAACAACGATTACATCCTGTTGAAACTCGATCACCTCGGTCCGGAAGTTATCAACAAGCGGTTGCCGGGTATCCGGGAGATTGCATTGAAGTTCGGCAACGTCGATTGCACCAAAGAACCGATTCCCGTTGTGCCGACCTGCCACTACCAAATGGGCGGCATTCCGACCAATTACAAAGGCGAGGTCGTGGTACCGAAGGGTGGCAACGTCAATTCGCTCGTACACGGTTTTTATGCGGCAGGCGAATGCGGTTGCGCATCGATTCACGGTGCCAATCGACTCGGCACCAATTCGCTCACCGACTTGCTGGTCATGGGCAAATCGTCGGGTGACTCGATGATCCAGTTCATCAAGGAAAACAACACACACATGGATTTACCGAAGGATGCCGGTGCCTATTCCGCCGCGCGTCTGGCGCGACTCGACGCGCAGCAGAACGGCGAAAATGTCTATGAAGTCGGTAACGCCATGCGCCAAACGATGCAGGCGCACTGCGGTGTGTTCCGCTTCCCGGACATGCTCGAGAAAGGTGTGACCAAAATCAAGGAAGTCGCCGAGCGCGCGAAGAGTCTGGAAATCAAGGACAAATCCAAGGTGTTCAACACCGCGCGCATCGAAGCGTTGGAGCTTGAAAACCTGATTGAGGTTGCTGTCGCCACCATGATCTCAGCGGAAGCGCGCAAGGAAACTCGTGGTGCGCATGATCGTGCAGATTGCCATGATCGGCCCGGCTTTGTGAATGGCCGCGATGATGAAAACTGGCTCAAGCACACGCTTTGGTACAAAGATGGCAATAAGCTCGATTACAAACCGGTGAACCTCAAACCGCTCACGGTTGAATCCATCGCGCCCAAGGCCCGCACCTACTAGCGACAATTTTCCAGAGATGGAACGAAGAGACCAAACATGAAATTTATCATTGAACGTTTCGACCCCGATCAGGACCAGAAGCCGTATTTCAAGGAATACGATATTCAGCTCGAGCCATCGGACCGCATGTTGCTCGATGCACTGATCCGCATCAAATCCATTGACGATACGTTGGCACTACGCCGTTCCTGCCGCGAAGGTATCTGCGGCTCGGATGCGATGAATATCAACGGCAAAAATGGGCTTGCATGCATTACCAAGATTGCCGATTTGCAGGAGCCGGTCAAATTGCGTCCGCTGCCGGGGCTGCCGATTATTCGCGATCTGATCGTCGATATGACGCAGTTTTTCAAGCAATACAATTCGATCAAGCCGTTTGTGATCAACCACGATCCTCCGCCGGAAAAAGAGCGCTTGCAGTCGCCTAAAGACCGGCTCGAACTTGATGGCCTTTATGAATGCATTTTGTGCGCATGTTGTTCAACAGCGTGCCCGTCCTTCTGGTGGAATCCCGATAAGTTTGTCGGCCCCGCCGGCTTGCTGGCCGCGTATCGCTTCATTGCTGATTCGCGCGATCAGGCCGTCAACGAGCGGCTCGACAATCTTGAAGACCCATATCGCCTGTTCCGCTGTCACACCATCATGAATTGCGTTGATGTCTGCCCGAAGGGGCTTAACCCCTCGCTCGCCATTGGCAAAATCAAGGAGATGTTGGTCAAGCGTGGGGTTTAAGGTCGTGAACCCGAACCATCAGATGAATCTCAAATGAACGATGGCGCCATAGATCGAAAACACGACCGCATTCGCTGGCACGCACGCCGCGGATTGCTGGAAAACGATTTGATCCTGACGCGCTTTCTGGATGCGCAATTGACAACGCTGGATGCATCAGAAATGGCTTTGCTGGAAGAGTTACTGCGGTGGAGTGATAACGATTTGCTGGACGTACTGATGGGCCGAAAACGATGTGACGATGACCGCTTCAGTCCCCTGATTGAGCGCATCAAATCGGCACAATGACCATAACTTTGGGAGATCAAGAATGAATCCAAAAGGCAATGCAACCCTGACGCTGGCTGATGGCAAAGCGGTCGAACTACCCGTCTATGGCGGCACCCACGGCCCGGATGTCATCGACATCCGTAAGCTCTACGCGCAGACCGGCATGTTCACCTATGACCCCGGCTTCATGTCCACGTCATCGTGCAACTCCACCATCACTTATATCGATGGCGACAAGGGCGAATTGCTTTATCGCGGCTATCCGATTGAGCAGCTCGCGACCAAATGCGACTTCATGGATACCTGTCACTTGCTGCTCTACGGTGACCTGCCGGATCCGACGCAAAAGAAAGATTTTGTCAGCCGCGTCACCAATCACACCATGGTGCACGAGCAGATGCAGTTTTTCCTGCGCGGCTTCCGGCGTGATGCGCACCCGATGGCGGTCATGACCGGTCTGGTCGGCGCGCTGTCGGCGTTCTACCCCGATTCAATCAACCTGCACGACGCAAAACAGCGCGATATTTCCGCCATTCGCCTGATCGCCAAAATGCCCACGTTGGTGGCGATGGCGTACAAATACACCATCGGGCAGCCGATCAACTATCCGCGCAACGATCTCGATTACGCCTCGAATTTTATGCGCATGATGTTTGCCGTGCCGGCTGCGGACTACAAGGTCAACGAAGTGCTGGTACGCGCGATGGATCGCATCTTTATTTTGCATGCTGATCATGAGCAGAATGCGTCCACCTCCACGGTGCGTTTATGCGCATCGTCAGGCACCAATCCATTCGCCGCGATTGCGGCGGGCGTGGCGTGTCTGTGGGGCCCCGCGCACGGTGGCGCAAACGAGGCCGCTCTTGGCATGCTTGCCGACATTCAGCGCGACGGCGGCGTGGCCAAAATCGGTGAATTCATCACCAAGGTCAAAGACAAAAATTCCAATGTGCGCCTGATGGGCTTTGGCCATCGCGTTTACAAAAACCACGATCCACGCGCCACACTCATGCGTGAAACCTGTCACGAAGTGTTGAACGAACTCGGCCTGCACGACGATCCAACATTCAAGCTCGCGATGGCACTGGAAAAAATCGCGCTTGAAGACGAATATTTTGTCAGCCGCAAACTTTATCCGAACGTAGATTTTTATTCCGGCATCGTGCAAAAAGCCATTGGTATTCCGGTGCCGCTCTTCACCGCTATTTTTGCGCTGGCACGCACAGTCGGCTGGATCGCACAGCTCAATGAAATGATCGCCGATCCGGAATACAAGATTGGTCGTCCGCGGCAGTTGTATGTGGGCTCGCAGCGGCGGGATGTGAGGAAATAAGTACCAGTATTTTGATGCCAAACGGCATGAGTGTTGTAGGACCCCTTTATGTATGTAATCGCAGTTTGGGCAGCAGCAATCATGTCGGCATTCTTGATTGGCCTGCGAAGCAAGCGGTGTTCACTGGTCGAGATCAGTAAGTTAGCTGGTTATGGATTTGCAGCTATCGCAGGCGCGATTGCATTGAACAGGATTTCAGACGGGGCAGCGCCTCTTTCTTCTTTTCTTTTGCTTGAAACATTTGATCGCGGAGTTTTTCTTTTGGGCATTGGGTATGAAATTTCAATGATTTCAATTGTGTTGCTGGCACGGTGCTGCTGGCGTAATCGTAGGGTGGGCAAAGCGTAGCGTGCCCACGCAGATGTTTGATAGTGGGCACAGTAGTTTCACGTAGATCGCCATTTGACGAGCCTTTACAGCCTATTTCGGCCTGAAGTCCTCGCCAGTACTAGAGTTTCAATATAAGTAGTTGAATTTCCATTCACGTAATGCGATACCAAAGTTTTGATTCGAGGTGACACCATGATGAGAGAATTCCAGTTGTCTTCGCTGTTCAACGGTGCCAATGCGCCTTATATCGAAGAGCTTTACGAGCAATATCTTGCCGATCCGACATCAGTGCCGGAAACGTGGCGAAAGCAATTTGATGGCTTGCCCAATGTCGCTGGCAGTACCGCCAAGGATGTCGCGCATACGCCCGTGATCGAGGCTTTTGCCGCGCGCGCAAAATTGGGCGGCGGACGCATTGCTTACGTCAATGTTGCGGGTGCTGGAGGTGGCGAGGACAAGCGCTCGCTCAGAGTGCTGCAATTTATTCGTGCGCATCGCGTGCTGGGTTCGCGGCATTCATCGCTCGATCCATTAAAGCGTAGC
>JANOQY010000145.1:0-4698 GCA_031414995.1 Betaproteobacteria bacterium | reverse complement strand
TTTTGCCCACGCCAATGGCTTGACGATTGCGACAGCCCGGCGTATCTTAATGACCATGCGGTCAGTAATAATTTCCCATGTCAGTCACCTCTAAAATTATCGAGCCCCGCTGGGGACGGCGAAAAGATGCCCGCCCCGGTGAGCTTGCGGTCGCGGCGCTGGAGCTGTTCGTCGAACGCGGATTTGCCGCGACCCGGCTCGATGATGTCGCCAAACTTGCCGGCGTCTCCAAAGGCACGCTCTACCTCTATTTCGATAGCAAGGACGATCTCTTCAAGGCCGTCGTTCGCGAAGGAATCTCGTCGCGCATCGCCGCATTTGAAGATCGCATGCGAACCTACCAGGGCAGCAGCGCTGATCTAATGCGCCTGTTGGTGAAAACCTGGTGGCATGAAATTGGCGCCACTAAATTGGCGGGCATCTCCAAGCTGATGATGTCAGAAGCAGGAAATTTCCCCGAGCTGGCCAAGTTTTATCACGACGAAGTAATCGCACCCGGTCTGGCGCTGTTCACCTCCGCCATTCAGCGCGGTATCGACTCTGGCGAGTTTCGGCCCACCGAGCTCATACACACGCCGCATATTTGCGTGGCACCCGTCGTCATGCTGATGATCTGGCGCAATTCGTTTGATTTGTGTGGCATCGATAAAATGGACCCGGATGCCTATCTGGCGACGCATACTGAATTGTTTGTGCGGGGGCTGCTCGCCGACACTCCCGGCAACGCCAATGCGATCACTGCTGCGCGTGCGAGGCCGGAATGACATTTCCGGGCGGCACAGGCCGATTTGCTAAAATACTGGGGCTTCGTGCCTAGGCTTTTTCAAAGTACAGGGTAATAGCATGATTGCAGGGACGAACCATTCAACCATCGAACGAATAGCGGCAACCGGCAAAAGTAACGACCATGGACATTGAGCAAGCACGTTTCAATATGATCGAGCAGCAAATCCGCACCTGGGAGGTTCTGGACCAGGGCGTGCTCGACTTGCTGTTTCAGGTCAAGCGCGAAAATTTCGTGCCTGCGGCCTATCGCGGCATCGCGTTCACCGATATGGAAATTCCACTCGGGCAAAGTCATGGCCAATTCATGATGGCGCCCAAAATGGAGGCGCGCATTGTTCAGGAGCTCGCACCCACATCAACCGACCGCGCGCTCGAAATCGGCACCGGCAGTGGCTATCTGACGGCACTGCTCGCCAGCCGTGCCGCGATGGTCACAAGCATCGAGTATTTCGACTCGTTTTCGCGTCAAGCTGCCGCTAATCTTGCGGCCGCCAACATCACCAATGTGATCCTGAAGACTGGCGATGCAGGTCAGTCGCCGGCAGCGTTTATCGGCGCGGACGAAAAATTCGACATCATCGTGCTCACGGGTTCTGTGCCGACAGTGCCGCAAGCCTATCTGGACGCGTTAGCCGAGAATGGCCGCATGTTTGCCATCGTTGGCGATGCGCCGGTGATGAAAGCGATGCTCTTTACCCGAACCAGTGCCAGCGCAGTCGCCGCAGCTGAAATTTTTGAAACGGTAGTTGCGCCGCTGATTAATGCAAAGCAGCCATCGCGCTTCGATTTCTGAGCGGCCAATGCGTCAGCTAACGGTCCAACAATTGCACACCATGATGGAAGAAAACCCGCAGGCGCGACCGCGTCTTCTGGATGTACGCGAGCCCTGGGAATTCCAGTTGGCGCGCATCGACGGCAGTGAACTGATGCCGATGCGCGACATCCCGAACGAGGTGGATGCGCTCGACAGATCGCATCCCACGGTCGTAATTTGTCATCACGGCACTCGAAGTCTGCAAGTCGTCGCATTTTTAGAGCGGATGGGCTTTCAAAACCTGCATAATTTACAAGGTGGAATTGATGCATGGTCGCGCGAGGTCGATACGTGCGTTCCGTTGTATTGATAATTGATCACGACCAAATCTGTCTTGCTCCATCAACACGTCAAAACCTTTTGTCGGCTTTGCCTGAACCCAGACTCAGCTTAGTCTCAACACCCACGGTCGACATCGACCAGAAACGTGAAAACATGAAACTGAAAATTTCCGCCGTCCTCGTCGCTGGCTGCTTCATCGGCACATCTGCAATTGCCGCTGACCTGATGGATGTTTACCGTGAAGCTCAGGCACAGGATCCGGTCTATTCCTCGGCGCGATTTGCGTTTGATGCGAGCAAGGAAATCGTGCCCCAATCGCGCGCCACGAATTTTCTGCCGTCGCTTTCGCTATCGACATCGTACAACCGCAACCATCGTCAGACGGAAGGATTTCCGGCTAGCGATTTCAATACCAATGGCTACACGTTGAGCCTCACGCAGCCATTGTTTCGCATGCAAAACTGGATTTCGTTCGGACAGGCGGGCCTGCAAGCCAAGCAATCGGAAGCCGTGTTTGCCGACGCAGCCCAAAGCCTGATCGTGCGTACCGCACAAGCATATTTCGATGTGCTGCTGGCACGTGACAACGTGGCACTTTCAGGTGCGCAAAAAACCGCCATCAATGAACAACTCGCGCAAGCCAAGCGCAATTTCGAAGTTGGCACATCGACGATTACTGATACCTATGAAGCTCAGGCGAAATTTGATCTGGCTGTCGCCAAGGAGATTTCGGACCTCAACGATCTGGAAATCAAGCGTCAGGCGTTGCAGCAGTTGGTCAATAAAATGCCCGCCACACTCGCTCCGCTGCGCGCTAATCCGATGTTGACATTGCCGATGCCGAGCGATATGGATCTGTGGGTAAAAGCGGCAGAAGAGGCGAGCCCGGTCATCGCGCAATCCCGACTCGCCAGCGATATCGCGGTGAAGGAAGTTGATCGCAACCGGGCGGGACATTTGCCAACACTCGATCTCGGCGGCACCTACGGCAGCAGCTCACAACCGTTCACGACATCATCGGGAAGCGTCGGCGCTTCGTTCGACACCAAATCAGCCGGCATCGGCCTTACCCTGACTATTCCGCTGTATCAAGGCGGCGGCACGCAGTCGCGCGTGCGCCAATCATTGTCCAATCGTGACAAAGCTGGCGCGGATCTGGAAAACACCAAACGTATCGTGGCCCAATCGGTGCGCCAGAATTATCTGGGTGTTACCAACGGCGTCGCGCAGGTCAAGGCGCTCGAAGCGGCACTGGTGTCGAATAAATCCTCACTCGATGCGACTGTGCTCGGCAAGGAAGTCGGCGTGCGCACCAACGTTGACGTGTTAAACGCACAGCAACAGTTATTTCAGGCGCAACGCGACTTACAACAAGCCCGCTACACCACCATCATGAGTCAATTGCGCTTGAAGTCAGCGGCAGGACGTTTGGTGGAAGAAGACTTGGCTGAAGTCAATCGCATGCTGGATCGATAAAATACTGAAACTCTAGCACTAGCGCGGCTTTACGGGCATATATTGCCTGAGAGGCTCGCGCATTGGCGTTCTACGCCACAAGCCCCAATAACGCACGTTCAAGCGCACGTATTGCGCCGACATCGGCAAACAGGTCGGCGCTCCCTTCGTGCATGCGTTCGCGAACCTGGGCTTGCCGCTCCCGGCTCGATGCAATACTGACCGCAGTACGCACATATTCATCGTCAGTCTCGCTCGCCAATTCCGGCAAGCCAACAATGTCGAGCATGGCGCCTGTCTGCCGAGCGCGCAGCATTTCTCCCCGCCAGGTAGCGATGGGCGCACCAATGGCAATTGCGTCAAAGCTCGAATTGCCGCCGGAGAAGCCGGACGTATCGAGTACCAAGTCGGCTGCGGCGAGCGTGCCAAGATATGCCTCGTAGGGCATGATCGGCAGTATTTCCAGCGCTTTTGCTGGATCAATACCGGCTGCGCGCAATGCACCGCCGATCCGCAACAAAAATGCTTCATTAACGCGCGGCCAGAGTGACGCCATGAAAGCGAGTTTGCAGCCGGGCAATTCACGCGCGATTCGCGCGACCACATGATCAAAATGCGGCAATATTTTGAATAGCGGCTGCGCGCAAAAGACAAACGGACGCTGCGCATTAGCGAGTCTGGACGGCGTGCGTTGGCCGGATACATTGGGCTGCGGATAGCTGATGGCAAAACGTGGCAGTCGAATCAATCGCTCTGTGTAATGTTGCTCAGCATCTTTGGGTTCGGCGGTTTCGGCGGACAGAAAGTAATCGATGTTCTCGATACCGGACGTGGCGGGATGCCCAAATGTCGCGCACTGGATGGGCGCCAATCTCAGTGCGGCCAATACCTGCGAATGTGGGTGCATACCAACATCGAGATAAATGAGCACGTCGAGTTGGCAAACGTGAATTGCGGCGGCCAGAGCGGCAGTGTCGAACGCGGTGTGTGAATAATGTGCAGCAGCATGAAGAATTTTTTCAGACACATCATCGATGATTTCACCGGTGTACCAGACGAACGATTCGAATTGTTGCGCATCCAGTTGGCAAATCCAGTTGCCAAAAAAATGGCCAACGCTATGCCGACACAAGTAAGCGCTGACAAAGCCAACCCGAAGCCGACCGCCGTGTGCCCGTGGTTGCCATGCGACAGGTACAGAATATTGCGGCCATGCACGCTTGGTGACGGTACCAACAATACGTCCAAAGCGGCGTTGCAGGGCGGTGTTGTCGAGGCCTTGATAATGCAGATAAAAAGGCGCGTAACCCGAAATCGCATCTACTGCTTCTTGGACCGGCCAGCGAGCGTCACCCAGCAGG
>JANOQY010000144.1:0-3691 GCA_031414995.1 Betaproteobacteria bacterium | reverse complement strand
TCGTTGCAGCCATTGCTGCTTTCAATTTCCAGTTCATCACTTATCCTCCAGAGTGGTTTCCGCGCTTAAACGCGCGCTGTGTCATACGCTAATTTTAACGCGCATGAGGTGTGACTCGTTGTCATGACTTGCACAGGAAAGCGGCGCGAATTGTCGCAGCCGACAGTGTTTTCCTGAAGTCCCTCGCCCAAAGACAAGTGGCGAGGGAAGAGCGGCGCTCTGTTTCCGCTATGCGAGAAAGCCCATCCCGTTGGTACGCGCAAAGCGACCAAGATTCGGGAAGACCGTGCTGAGCTCGCCAGTTGAGGCCCCCATCCATTTCGCAAACGTAGCACCGTATTCATCGACCGATGTCACCGGTAGCAGACGCCCCTGACCAACGTCGTTCGGGCCAAGCAACGCGACGGTCGGGAATTCCGAACCTGCTGCAGTGCCGCCGTAAAACGCGCCGCCGTTGACCGCGCCACCGAGCGCCAGACAGTGCGTGCCCCAGCCGTGATCGCTGCCCGCGCCATTGGATGTTTGGGTGCGACCAAAGTCCGACATCGTAAACGTCGTCACGTTGTTGGCAATCCCTTGCGACACCGACCAGTTATAAAACCAGGTCATCGCCTGATCAAGCTGCTTGAATAGATCTGCATGCAAGCCGCTCAGGATCGGTGTGGTCGGCGTGTTCGAGTTTTTAAATTGGTCGCCGTGATTATCGAAGCCACCGAGTGAAACAAAAAATATCTGCCGCTTCACACCCAGGGTGTCACGCGCGGCGATCATGTTTGCGACCGAGCGCATTTGTCCTGCAAGTCGATTGCTTTGTGAGACGCCAGATGAGTTGATGAACGTGCTCGGCGGCGCAGGACTGATGGCGAACTTTTCCGACACATTGCCGGATGCATCTTTTATCGGCGCGCCGGATGCATCGAGGTTATAAAGCGACGCGTTAACGAATTCGCTGGTGGTCAGCGCGCGCGCACTTTGATCACCCCACTGATCTTCGAGCGCGTTGGCGCGCAGGATATTGAGTTGGTTCTCAAACGTTGCCTGCGGATTCGGGCGGGTCGCGGAGTAGTTGTCCCAATCGCGATACGAGCGCAGCCGTTTGACTATCGTGCTTCTGGTGTTGCTCCAGCCGGAGATGGAGTACGCCACGGCGCTGTCGCCCTTTTGGAAAAGATTCTGCCCGGCAGCTGAAATTGATATCGACACCTGACTGTTACCGTTGGCTGCTTCAATCAAATCTGCCATACGGCCGCCCCAACCGGTGAGTGCCGGATAATCTGCGCGACCGGTCTGCCAATGGCTTTGCATATCCGAGTGCGAAAACAATTGTGGTGGATTGTTTGTCTTGGCGCGGTACTGTGCGAGTGTTGTTGGCTGCAACAGCACACCAGTGTTGGGGATCGCTGCGAGGTTCCTGTCGGTGTTAAAAATATTGGCCAGGCCCGGCATGCTTGGGTGGAAACCAAACGTACGACCGGAAATACCGGCGCTCACGGGAATCACATTGGCAGCCGGTATTGCGAGGTTGCCACGACCGGCCGCATATTTTTCATATTCACCGCCTGCCCCGGGATTAAGCGGGATGATCATGTTGTGCGAATCGCTGCCGCCGAACAGGAACACGCATACCAGCGCGCGGTAATCGTTGTAGGGGCCTGCCGCATATGCCGCCTGCATGAGATTGCCCATCATCGGTGTGCCGGCCGCAGCGGCCATCATTTTCATGAAACGGCGGCGGTCTTTGTGCAAGTCAAATGTGTTCATGGTTGGTCCTTACTTCTGGATCGAATATTCGGGGGAATTCATGATGAGCCACAGCACGGTCTTGAAGCGCTCGGTGGCTTGTGTGGCGGCGTTACTGTCAGTGAGCTTGGTGGCGACATCGATCAACTGTGCGCGGAATTGCGCGCTGATGCCGGCTGAAAGCAGGGTGACGCTCATCGCATCGACCATCGCCGCCGGCGTGTTGGCAGTCGCGATGTAGCTGTCATATACAGGCTGAAGACGCTTGGTGGTGTCGGATGAAGATTGGTTAAACCCGCCGATGATCCCGAACTTGCTGAAATCCATGAAGCCGGAAATCGTGGCGCTGTTGGCGATCTCGAACTCGGGACCATACAATTGCGCCTGACCAAGCGGACCCGAGGGTGAATAGTCCGGATGATAGAAATTGAATACGCTTGGCGCGTGGAGAGGGTTCTGGCCGAGAGAATCGGAGCCGCTCAGGTTATAGATGCTGGCGTAGTTGCCACCCGACATTCTGGCGTCGAATGCGCGGTGCATGTGCGTGAAGCGCAGCACAGGTTCGCGCAGTTTGCCGAAGGTGGCCGGTTGCGTGCCCCTGGATGCGCGTGCTTCCGGATCAAGCAGGATGGCGCGAATCACAGCCTTCATGTCGCCACGCACGCCCAAGCCGTTATTGTTGAATGCGGTGGCCACACGGGTTACATATCCACTGCTCGGGTTACTCGTGACGAGACGCTGGACCAATTGCTCGCCAATGAACGGGCCAACGTTGGGATGATTGAAAATGTTATCGACCACCGAATCAACATCCTGCATTGGCGTCCGGCCTGCAGCAACGTTTTGACTGAAGCTTGCCGATCCCGGATAGGTCAATAACGTTTTCGCGCCGGTGTCGTGCGCGCCACCAACAATGTCGCGCTTGTCGTCAGACGAGCGATAGGTCGCTGTCCAAGGTGCCATCGGCGTCGACCACGCAGTACACGCTTTTGCGGCACCCACTGGCTCGGACGGATACGGCACATCCGGATACAGCCAGCGCCATGGCTTGGTTTGATCCTGCCCCGCGAAATTCCAGCCGGTCAGCGCCCGCGCGACTTCCTGCGCATCAGCTTCGCTGTACGTATCGATCGGCTTGCCCAAGCCGTCGAATTGCACCGAGCCGTCGATATTGATCATTACAGTGCCGATTGCAAATAGCTGCATCAATTCGCGTGCGTAGTTTTCGCTTGGGATCGTGCCAAGCGTTGCGTCCGCCTTGGCGCTGGTCTTCATATCGAGGTATTCACCCATCGCCGGACTGAGCGTGACATCTTTGAGCAAGCTGCGGAAATTGCCAAATGCGTTGACACCCAGCATGTCGACGTAGGCCGCAGTAGCGCATGCCTGATCGCCGATGGTGTTGTTGTTCATCGAGATCACCATGATCTGCGAGAGCGCATACGCGACGCGCTGGCGCAACTGGTCCGGCGCTTCAAAATATTGTTTCCAGAGCGATGGCATCATCACTGCATACGGTGTGGTGGGGTACAGCGGGTCGGTACGGACGGTATTGAGATGCATCGTCTGCCCGCTGTTGAATTGTTCATCGAGATAAGCCGTCGGCGTCATCTGGGACACGCGATTGATCTCGAACATTGACGCACCAAAAGTCGCTTGCGTGAGCAGGCGCGCGGCGTCGGCCTTCGGATGCGCGCCCACTGCCACGTTGACCACGCCTGAAACCGCAACCGCGCCATTGGCATCGATCGCTCTCGCGCTAAGTGCTGTTGGCCCCTCGACGAAAGGTGTCCAATTTAACGTGTATGGCGCAGTCGTCGATTGACCCAGTCTGGTCGTGCCCTCGTAGAACTCCACTCTGGCGATGACCCCGCCTGCACCGATGGACGTGCTGGCATTGAGTGCTGCGGGCATACCGACCTGTGCGGCTACACTCGCCAATGAAACCGAG
>JANOQY010000143.1:0-6394 GCA_031414995.1 Betaproteobacteria bacterium | reverse complement strand
CTGGTAACGTTGCACTTCGGTGAGGGGCGGCATGACGGTTTCTCCTTTTGTCTTCGCAAACAAAGGGTACCGCGACTGCTTCTCTTCACCCCTTCCAATTCGACCTAAAGTGCGACAAGTCGAACGCCCAGATTCCAAAATGGCTGGAAAGTCGCCCCGAATGGCGATCTACATCATTTATATTCATTTGCGCGTTTTCCACTTGGATTGAAGCGTTTCGGTCGCATATGCATTGAGCCTTGGCCGTTATTGGCTGAGCGGTCGATCCGGCATGAAAAATGCGTTGATCAACTTCGCAATCGCCCGCGAGAAGCTATCAAAAACCATCAGTTTTCGATATAATTGAGGGTTCCCCCTGCATTACTTCGCTGTACTCCCTATTGATCCCCGTGGCGCTTGTCGGCTACGGCAACGTAAGCTTTGATATGGCACGCAAACCCAAAAGCGCACGCGACTCTGACGAATTTCCATTCCCAAATTTTAAGGCGCTCAAAGCCGAGGCAAAGGTCGTCGATGTCGAGGTGCAACGCACGCGACTGAAAACCCTGATCACGCTCGGTAAAGAGCGCGGCTTCCTGACGTACGCGGAAATCAACGATCACCTGCCTGATATGGTCGACGCCGAACAGATCGAGGCGATCACGACCACGTTCAACGAAATGGGCATTCAGGTGTACGACGAAGCGCCTGATGCTGAAACGTTGCTGATGAACGAAGCGACGCCTGCTGTCGCTGACGACGAAGACGCGGCCGAAGAAGCGGCGCAAGCGCTCTCTACCGTTGATTCGGAGTTTGGCCGCACTACCGACCCAGTGCGCATGTACATGCGTGAAATGGGCACGGTCGAGCTGTTGACGCGCGAAGGCGAAATCGAAATCGCCAAGCGTATCGAAGACGGCTTGAAGCACATGATCCATGCGATCTCCTCATGCCCGACCACGATTCAGGACATCCTCAACCTTGCCGATATGGTTGAGAAGGATGAGTTGCGCATCGATGAAGTCATCGATGGTCTCGTTGACCCCAACGAAGATGAAGTCGCCGAGGCTGAGCTGTCCGACGACGACATGGACGAA
Source organism: Betaproteobacteria bacterium (assembly GCA_031414995.1). Classification (GTDB taxonomy): domain Bacteria; phylum Pseudomonadota; class Gammaproteobacteria; order Burkholderiales; family Usitatibacteraceae; genus UKL13-2. The sequence continues at coordinate 5,318 of JANOQY010000143.1, read as the reverse complement.
GAGGAAATCGAAGAGGAAGAAGACGAAGATGGCTCGATTGCGGCCGCCAATCTGGAGCAACTAAAGCAGGATTCACTGGCGCGCTTCAACGCCATCCGCAAGTTGTTCAAGAAAATGCGCAAGGTACTTTCCGAGAAAGGCCATCGTTCACGCGCATACAAGGATTTGCAGGAAGAAATTTCTGCTGAACTGATGCAAATCCGTTTCTCCGCCAAGCAGGTGGAGCGTCTTTGTAACGGCCTGCGTTCGCTGGTAGATTCCGTGCGTCAGCGCGAGCGGCATATTCAGGAATTGTGCGTTAAAAATTCCAGCATGCCGCGTGCCCACTTTATCAAGTCGTTCCCCGGTAATGAAACCAATCTGAAGTGGATTGCAGACGAGATTACCAACGGCAAAGGCTATGCTGCAGCACTTGTGAAATTCAAGCCTTCGATCATTGAGGAGCAGGAGTTTCTAATCAACCTGCAAAAAGAAGTTGGTCTGCCCGTCAAGGATTTGAAGGAAATCGCGCGGCAAATGAGCACAGGCGAAGCCAAAGCCCGACGTGCGAAGCGCGAGATGATTGAAGCCAACTTGCGTTTGGTGATCTCGATTGCCAAGAAATACACAAATCGCGGTTTGCAATTCCTCGATTTGATTCAAGAGGGCAATATCGGTTTGATGAAGGCAGTCGACAAGTTTGAATACCGTCGCGGCTACAAATTTTCAACGTACGCCACCTGGTGGATTCGTCAGGCCATCACGCGTTCGATTGCCGATCAGGCCCGCACCATCCGCATCCCGGTGCACATGATCGAAACCATCAACAAGATGAACCGCATTTCGCGGCAGATTTTGCAGGAAACCGGACTTGAGCCGGATCCGGCGACGCTTGCCAAGAAAATGGAAATGCCTGAAGACAAAATCAGAAAGATTTTGAAAATCAGCAAAGAGCCGATTTCGATGGAGACGCCAATTGGCGACGACGACGATTCGCATTTGGGTGATTTCATCGAAGATACGCAGACGCTGGCGCCAGACGATTCGGCCCAATACACGTCGCTGCGCGATGTGACCAAGGACGTGCTCGATTCATTGACACCGCGCGAGGCAAAAGTATTGCGGATGCGCTTTGGCATCGAGATGAACACCGATCACACGCTCGAAGAAGTGGGTAAGCAGTTTGACGTTACCCGCGAGCGGATTCGCCAGATCGAAGCGAAAGCATTGCGGAAGCTCCGTCACCCTTCACGTTCGGAGAAGCTCAAAAGCTTCCTTGAAACCGACAGCTAATCGTTGGGCGCTTGTAAAGAAAACGTAAGGAAAAAGCAGGGAAAAGAGGTCGGCATTGCCGACCTCTTTTATTCAGCTTGTCATTTGGGGTTCAATGCCAGCACCACACTGATGGTGTGGTTAGCGTCGGTACCAGGCTGGGGCACAAAGCCGAGCCGCTCGGCGAGTTTCAACATGCCCGTATTTACTGACAACACAGTGCCGTCCATCGACGCATAGCCTGCGGCGCGTGCGCAATCAATCAATGCATTCATCAATACGGTGCCAACGCCCCGGCCTTGCCAGGCATCTGCCACGACGCATGCAAATTCGGCGCTTACACGATCAACATTCGGAAAATACCGCGCGACGCCGACAATCTCAAGCGTGTCTGGCACCAGCAACAGCAACGCCATCTCGCGATCATAATCAACCTGCGTAAAGCGCGCGATCATTTCTGGCGAAAGTGCAATCACCGAGTGTTGAAACCGCGAATAGCGCGACGTATCTGAAAGGCCGGCCACGAAGGCATTTTCCCGGTCGACATCGTCCGGGCGAATCGGTCGCAACATGAGTGCGCTGCCATCTTTTAACCGAACGTCGCGCTCCAATTCCGTCGGGTACGGGAAAATTGCCATGTGGCGATAGCGTTGATCTGAGATCGGTTGCTTGGGGTTGATCACGACGCGCGCATCGACCACAGTCGCCCCCTTCGGATGTGCCAGCACCGGGTTCAAGTCCATTTCTTCGATCCACGGCAGTAGGCAAGCCATCATCGACACGCGTTGTAACACATCAATAATTGCATCATCGTCGATTGCGGGCACATCACGATAGGCATTGAGCACATCGCGAATCCGCGTTGAACGCATCAGCGTTGCGGCCAGAGTGGGGTTCAACGGTGGCAACGCAAGTGCCAAATCGCGCAATGCTTCCACCGCAATCCCGCCCGCGCCGAACGCAATCACCGGCCCGAAAACGGCGTCGCGTTTGAGCCCCACCAGCAGCTCGCGCTGATGTGCAAATTTCATCATCGGCTGGATATTGACGCCGATGATCTTTGCGGCAGGTTTTATGCGCTCGACCTGTTCCATCATGTCGTCGAATGCATGTCCGACTTGCTTGGTGTTGACCAGGTTCAGCCGAACGCCACCGACATCGGTTTTGTGCGTGATATCGGGCGAATGAATTTTCATCACCACCGGATAGCCCATCGTTTTTGCGGCCGCCTGCGCCGCCTCGCAAGTGGTTGCAATCTTGCCCAAATGCACTGGCAGGCCAAATGCGGCAAGCAATGATTTAGCCTCAATTTCCGTGAGCAATGTGCGCCCTTCATTTAAGGCAATTTCACGGATTTGGGTTGATTCTGATATTGCTTGCAACGTTTCATGCGCATTCATGCCCGCAAATGCCGGCACCGACTCGAGCAGCATCGCCTGATGACGTTTGAAACGCACCAAATACGACATCGCCTCCACTGCATTTTCCGGTGTCATAAAGTTGGCGATATTGGCATTCTCCAGCATCGCGCGGGCCTGAATAATTGAGGCACCGCCAAGAAACGCGGTAAAGATGGGCTTGTCGTGTTGGTGAGCAACCACAATGATTGCCGCAGCCGCAGCCTCCGGCGTGGTCACCCGCTGCGGGCAGAACAGGACCAGTACCGCATCCACATTTTCGTCATTTATCACGGCTTCTATGGCGGCTGAAAAACGCGCAGGTGTAGCATCGCCGATGATGTCGACTGGGTTCGCGCCCGACCAATGTGTCGGTAGGACCGTGTTTAAGCTCTCGATCGTATTTTTGGTGAGCTGGGCAAGCTCCAGATGGTTGTCCACTGCAACATCGGCAGCCACAACGGCAGGGCCGCCGCCGTTGGTCACGATTGCTAGTCGCGCACCGGTCGGGCGTTTTGTAATTGCCAGAACTCGCGCAGCAGCAAATAATTGCACTGAATTCGATACGCGCACCGCACCTGAGCGCGCGAGTGCGGCGTCGAACACCGCATCACTGCCTGCCAGCGCACCCGTATGGCTGGTGACGGCTTTGGTGCCCTCGCTGTGGCGACCCGCCTTGAATACCACCACCGGCTTCACACGTGCTGCCGCGCGCAAGGCTGATAGAAAGCCGCGTGCATCGCGGATGCCTTCGATGTACAACAAAATACTTTTCGTCTCCACGTCTTGAACGAGGTAATCAAGCAACTCGCCAAAATCGAGATCGAGCGCGCCGCCGAGCGACACCACGCTCGAAAAACCGATCTCCGTCGTTGCCGCCCAATCCAGCAGCGCAGTGCACACCGCTCCGGACTGCGAAATCAGCGCAAGCGGGCCGGGCCTGCAAGCTGCATTGGCGAAGGTCGCATTCAAACCAATCGCCGGACGCATGATGCCCACACAATTTGGGCCGATCATGCGCATGCCGTCACGCGCCAGCGCTGCCTGAACAAGCTTGGTGCGGGCACGGCCCTCTTTGCCGGCCTCGCTAAAGCCCGCTGACAACACCACCGCGTTCTTGACGCCAATCGCCCCGGCGTCGTGCAGGATGTCTGCAACGGTATCGGCGGGCGAAGTAATCACGATCAAATCAGGCACCGTCGGTAAATCATCCACGCCGCGATAACACTTCTCACCGAACACGGTGCGGTACTTGGGATTGACCGGGTACAGAATGCCTTGATGCGCGCTTTGAAAACCATTGCTGCGCATGTTCTCGAACACAAAGCGCCCCAGTGCCCCTTCGCGTTCGGAGGCACCAATCACAGCCACGCTACGCGGTGCCATCAGAGAGTGGAGATAGTGGTTTGACATCACGCCAGTATGCATGTATTTCCCACAGCACTTATGACAAGGCGTTGGGTTGACCCGATATAATCGTTTGATGTCGCCTCATGTTGCAGTAGGTTGTCACTAGAAGTTTGAAATAACCGGAAAATTACGACGAAAGATGCAGTGTTGCAACCGCCTAACCGAAGCACGCTGATCGACAAGTTGTGGGCAGCGCATCTCGTTGCCGATTTGGGCGATGAAATAAGTCTGTTGCATATTGATCGCGTGTTCTTGCATGAGCGCTCCGGCGCAGTTGCGCTGCGGGCGTTAAAGGCTTCCGCAAGATCGGTCCGGCGGCCTGCTCTTGCCTTTGCGACGATTGATCACATTGTCGACACTGTATCCGGACGCGGTGATAGCACCAAGTTCAAAGGCGGCGAGGATTTTATTCGCGCCATGCGGCAAGGTTCCAATGAATTTGACATCACTTTTTTCGATATCGACGATCCGCGTCAGGGCATCACACACGTTATCGCAGCGGAACTTGGCATTGCCCAACCCGGTGCCACCATGGTTTGTGGTGACTCGCACACCTGCACGCTGGGTGGTCTGGGCGCATTGGCGTGGGGCATCGGTTCTACTGGAATCGAACAAGCGCTTGCGACGCAAACGGTTGAAGAGCGCCGTCCAAAAAACATGCGTATTCAATGTGACGGGCAGCTTACGGAGGGCGTATTCGCTAAGGACTTGGTGCTGTCGCTGCTCGGCAAATATGGTGCATCGGGCGGCGCCGGGCATGCTATTGAGTTCGCCGGAAGCGCTGTGAGGGCATTACCAATTGAAGCGCGAATGACGCTTTGCAATATGGCCATTGAGTTTGCCGCATTCACCGGAATCGTCGCCCCGGATGAACACACCTTCGATTATTTGTATGGTCGCTTGTACGCGCCGCAAGAGAAATTGTGGGAGCAGGCCGTAGCGCACTGGCGAACGCTGCACAGCCATGATGAGGCCAAGTTCGACCGTGATCTCGTTGTGAATGTCGCGAGCCTTGGACCGCAAGTCACATGGGGAACCAGTCCGCAACATGTTGTCGGCACAAATGGGATGGTTCCCGATCCTGCAGCCGCAGCGGATGCCGCTCATCGCGCCGGTATGGAGGCGGCCATGCGTTATATGGACCTTCAACCGGGAACGCCGCTGGCATCCATTCCGATAGAAGCCGCCTTTATCGGTTCATGCACCAACGCGCGCTTGTCCGATCTGCGCGAGGCGGCAAATGTGCTGCGGGGCCGCAAG
>JANOQY010000142.1:0-5189 GCA_031414995.1 Betaproteobacteria bacterium | reverse complement strand
CACGCGGCGCACGATTGCCGCGTGCGGCATGGTGTTGGGGGTGAGTGGGTTGGCGTTGGGGTGAAAGATTAATTTGCTGCGTTTTTTGTTCGCGGCGTTCACAGGGGGGGGTGTTTTGTGCGCTCTGTTAATGCTGTGTAGAATTGTTACGAAATGCTGGATGGCGCGTCGATCAATGAGTTCAGACTATCGCCCTCGGAATGTTGGACAGCACTTGGGGCAGTTGGGAGACGTTTATGTTGTCTATAACTAGGCCTCGCATGCCACTTGATCAGCCACTCGTCGATGCAGCAATACAACAGGCACTAGCCAGGTTCCCTGAGGGCTACGCGGGTGCGGCTGCAGTACGCACCGAATCAGGAGAAGTACTGACAAGCGTTTGCTTCGACGCACCGAACTCGGGTGCGAGTTTGTGCCACGAAGCAGGAGCCTACTGCGAGGCCAATCGAATCAAAGATCGCGTTGTAGCGTCTGTATGCGTTTCACGTAGCGAACCTGGTAGGCCGTTTCTCATTCTGGCTCCGTGCGGCATCTGCCAAGAGCGCCTCGCACTTTGGGGGTCAGAAGTCGAAGTAGCTGTTGCCATACCCGGGCAACCAGGCGAGTGGCAGACGAAGCGCCTATCTGAGATACAGCCACACTATTGGCGCAACGCGGTCACCGACGCCGGCGAATGAGAATGCCAGCGCCAAGTTTGCAGTACCGCCGGGCACGCGGTGGTTGTGATCTACACGCTACGAGGTAATGAGATTCGTCCCATTTCCGCGCGACGTGCCACTCGTCGAGAGGTGAAAGCGTATGCGAGCTGAATACGATTTTTCAAAGGCAGAGCGTAAAGCGCTCATTCCCAGTAAGGGCAAGACCAGAATTTCAATCTTCGTTGATAACGCCGTGCTTGACGCGTTTCGCACGAAGGCTGAAAGTGCTGGAGTTGGCTATCAAACGATGATGAATGACGCGTTGAAGCAATTCCTTTCTGAAACGGGTCGCCCGATCACCGAGACATCGGTTCGTCAGATACTGAAAGAGGTGTTGCCTACACCTCAAAAACTGCCCACAACCCGCTCAGTGGGGACAGCGCAAAAGCGTGCCGCCCGTTAGCTTGATCGTCTGGGCATCACAAAAGCCAACGATAAGGGGCTTACGCTGAATTAAGAAATAAACGCAGCACTATAATGTTGGAATGAACCCATCCACCCAACATGACCACGCCGCACCGCTTTGCGTACATGGCGATGCAGACCACTCGCCGCTGGCGGCTGATCAGAAGCCTGTTTCAGGTCATGAACACCATAGCCACGACACACATGACCATAGCGATCACGGCCACGGCCACGGTCACAAACACGACCACGCCAACCATCAACACGATTACCGCGCCCACGATAAATCACTGCTACTGACGAGCTTCGTCATCACTGTCACGATGATGATGGCCGAAATTGTTGGCGGGCTGCTCACACATTCGTTGGCGCTGGTGTCAGACGGCATTCACATGTTTACGCATGCCTTCGCGTTGGGGCTAAGTTGGGGGGCCATCGTGTTGGCGTCGCGCCCGGCCAATATGGAAAAGACCTTCGGCTATTACCGCGTTGAAGTGGTCGCCGCGTTCGTCAATGGCCTCACCATTCTTTTCTCGGCCGTGTGGATTGTGGTGGAAGGCATCAGCCGGTTAATTACGCCGGAACCTGTGAATATCGGCGTCACGCTTGCCATTGCCATCGTGGGGTTGGTAGTCAACCTCATCACCGGCGCGATTTTGATGCGCGGGGACCAAGGCAACATGAATATCCGTTCGGCTTTTTTGCACATGCTCACGGATACGCTTTCGTCGGTCGCGATCATTGTCGGACTCGTTGTCATCCATTACACGGGCTGGACGGTGATCGATCCGTTGCTCGCCCTGATTGTGGCGGCGATCATCCTGAAGTGGTCATGGTCGCTGCTGCGCGATTCCCTGCACGTGCTGATGGAGGGCTCGCCTATTGATGTGCCGACACTGAAGGCGCATGTGCTGCAAGAGTTCCCGGATGTGGAAGACATTCACGACGTCCATATCTGGCAGATTTCGCAGCGCTTTAATTGCCTCACGGCGCACGTGCGCATCAAGCCGGAGGCGGTGGCAAATTATTCTGCATTGGTGTTGCGCATCAACGCTTCACTGCGCGAAAAATTTGATATCGGGCATACCAATTTCCAGCCGGAATGGATTCAATAGCTTCGCGTTAATCGGTTGCAGTCGTAACCTGCCCACCCCACAGGATCACCCTTGAGTACCCCATCCCCGCAGTACCGCAACGTCGCACTTCTATCCGCTGCGCAGGCTTTTCTGTTTACCAATAATGTCACGCTGATCGCGCTCAACGGTCTCGTCGGCTATCAATTGGCGGCTGATAAATCATTTGCCACGCTGCCGGTGACCACACAAGTGATCGGCTCGGCGCTGTTCGCATTGCCAGCATCGCACTTGATGCAACGCATTGGCCGGCGCGCAGGTTTTTTAATCGGCACGCTTTGCGGCTTGATTGGTGGCGCGATTGCGACCTACGGCGTTTATGCGCACAGTATGGCGTTGCTCTGCGTCGGCACATTTATCCTCGGAATCTACGGCGCATTCGGCCAGTTCTACCGCTTCGCAGCAGCCGACACTGCAGCGCCAAATTTCAAAGCGAATGCCATCTCGTTGGTGGTGGCCGGTGGCTTGGTCGGTGGCATTTTAGGCCCCACATTATCAATCTGGACGCGGCACCTCGCTGAGACCGAGTTTCTCGCCTCTTATGCGTCGCTGATGGTGTTTTGCATACTGACCGCATTGCTGCTGAGCCAATTACGAATACCTGCCACCGAGTCAAGCGCAAGTGCTGCACCACCCCGGCGCATGTCTGAGATTGCGATGCAGCCGGTCTTCATTGTCGCGGTGACGTCGAGCGCGTTTGGCTATGGCGTGATGAATTTATTGATGACGGCCACACCGCTGGCGATGGGCATGTGTGGCTACCCTTACAACGACGCTGCCACAGTGATCTCCGCCCACGTCATCGCCATGTTCGCGCCGTCATTTTTCACTGGCTCGCTGATCCAGCGTTTTGGCGTATTAAAAATTATGCTCGCCGGTGTGGCGCTGATGGGTGTTTGTTTGGCCGTATCGCTTTCCGGCATCAGCGTCGCGCACTTTTGGTGGTCACTGGTATTGCTGGGCCTCGGCTGGAATTTCATGTTTGTAGGCGGCTCCACACTACTCACCGAATGCTATCTCCCTCAGGAGAAAGCCAAGGCGCAAGGCTTCCATGACCTGCTCGTGTTTTGCACCACAGCCACATCGTCACTCGCATCAGGTTTGCTGTTGAAAGCGAACGGCTGGGTAATATTGAATTACGTGGCGATGCCGTTTCTGTTCATCGCAATGTTGGCAATGTTGTGGCTGATGGCGAAACGGCGAAACGAGATGTCGGCAACGCTGACCTGAACTAATTGACCGCCTGTATCCGGTCGCGCTTGGCGGCGTACAAATCATGTTCGCGGCGGGTCGTGCTGAAATTCATCGCCGTAGTGAGATGTTGCTTTGATTGTGCCATATCACCGAGTCGGGCGAGCGCCACCGCGACCCAAAAATGAAACTCGTGGTTGTATGGATCGCGCGCAATCTCGCGCATGAACATGTCCCGAGCAGTGCGGAAATCGCCAACTTGCATGGCCTCAGTGCCGAGGCTGAAGAAATGGAAGGGCGCATAAGGCTGTTTGCGTTCAACTTTATCGGTTAGCATTTTGGACTCAGCGACGCGACCAGCATCCTTGAGCACCATCGCAAGGTTGGACATGATCTGCGTGTTCACCGGGTCACGTAGCAGCGCATAGTTGAAAACCTGTTCGGCCGCAACGGGGTTGCTAGAGCGACGGTAAACCACACCAAGCGTGTTGTACGCGCTCAGGAAATTAGGATCCTGTCTGATCGCCTCGCGCACCCACCAATAGGCATCACTGATTTGTCCGCGCGCCAGTGCCTCAGCGCTGCGATTATTCATAAACATGGCCAGCACGGTTTTTTCGCTGATGGCCCACGTGTGGTAACTCTTGTTCTACAATGGCGGATTGAAGTCGATCGTGGTCATCACGTTATCGTCGATCCGGCTTTTGATGTCGTGCGTGCGTTTGCCGACTGTGAGGTTGACATGCCCGATATTGAAATGAAGCCCGCCGCCGCGGCTCCAGGTCTCATCGACAAAAACACTCTGGAAGTGAACCGACATGCCAAGTTCCCTGGCAAGCGCCGCTGTCATGATGACCAGTGAGAGGCAATTCCCTGCGCGCGCATCGAACGCTTGTGCCGCATTTCGTGTCGTCGCGGAATCGTATTCGATCTTGAGCTGGTTTTTGCTATTGAGCGCGTCGATCAGCCCCTGCTGCGTGCCCTTCACCTGTAACTGGCTCGCAATCTCCGTTTTCAGGTATCGCCTCATTGCATCGCTGACGGCAAACACGTCATCTGCGTTGATGCGTTCGGTAGAAGGCGAAAATAATTTATCGTCGAACAGATGGCTGGGATATTGCGCTACAGGTGCACTTGCGCAAGCAGCGAGCAGGATTGGCAGCAATGCAGACGTGCACAGCGTGAATAATTTTTTCATCGACGTCTCCTCATCTGTGGATCGTATTTCCGATTACCAAAAAACGCCACACGGAATAGTATCTGCCCCACATTCATTGCCGTCAATTGCCCATTTCGGATGTTTGATTACGTGGTTACGCAAATACGCGCTAAGTCGCCTCAATCAAATGACAACGTATACAGCGCATCCACCGCGCTTTCCGATCCCGCCTGCGCTTGCACTGACCAGCGCGTTGAAAGCGTATAGCGCACCTTGATGATGTTGGACACCTTGCCCAATCCTTGCTCGTAGACCACGAAAAGACGCGAAGAAAGGCGCTTGCCCACCGTGAGCAATCCACCCTGTCCCGTGCTCGGCGGCGAGATACCGAATTCATCAACGCCGAGCGCACCTGCGATCTTGGCCTGAATGGATGTTGCCTGACCACTTCCCAGCAGACCACTGGCCGCTGCGGATAGCAAGCTGAAATCGGCCTTGCTGGAGCTTTCAAGACCGCGTCCCAATACCAGCCACGAGAGTTTTTCAGTCTCAGGCACATCGGGGCTTGAAACAAGCTTGGCACGCGGAGCGAGCGCGCTGCCG
>JANOQY010000141.1:0-9961 GCA_031414995.1 Betaproteobacteria bacterium | reverse complement strand
GCAATACGCCAGAAAGAGCCGCATCCAATGCAGCTCGCGAGCGCGGCGCTGAAGCTGTATCTTGCCAACAGGCAAAAAGAAGTCAGTAGCCTTGGCGAATCGTCCGGCGGAAATTATGCGATGCTGGCAGGTGCGATCCCGCCCGTTTCATCTACTGACATCCGGTTGCGCTTGAAAAACCAGCAATCGATACGCGGTTTAGCACCTGACGGCGTTTGCGATTATATTGAGCATCACAAGCTGTACGAACAAGAGGAGAACACCTAAGTTGGCTACCAAAAAACTGACGACCATCGTCATCGATGCGCTTGAAGACATCAAGGCGCGCGACATCAAACTGATCAACGTTTCCAAGATCACGTCCGTTTTTGATTACATCGCCGTCGCCAGCGCCGATTCCACGCGGCAGACGAAGGCGTTGGCCAGGCATGTCATGGACAAGGTCAGGGAGCACGGTGGCTGGATCTACGGCATCGAGGGCGAACAATCTGGCGAATGGGTGCTGGTCGATTGCGGCGACATCGTGGTTCACATCATGCAGCCAGCCATGCGCGAACTCTATGAACTTGAGGAGTTGTGGGGCGAGGGTAGTCTGGAGTTCCCCAAACCAAAACCTGTCAAGCCCGCGCCAAAAATTGTCGCGCGCGCGCCGACGCCTGCCAAGGCCGCACCTAAAACTGCCGCCAAAGCAAAAGTCACCAAGACTGTGAAAGCTAAAGTGGCGGTGAGGAAGAAAACAACGGTGACATCGACGGCGGCGAGCAAAAAAACGACGGTACCGAGTGCCAAAAAGGTTGTGGCGAAAGCAGTGGCAGCCAAAAAACCAGGCGCGAAAAAACCTGTGGTGAAGAAGCCAGTTGTTGCGAAAACAAAAGAGCCAACAATAAAAAAACCCGTTGCAAAAAAACCGGTGTTGAAAAAAGTCGTGGCCAAGAAACCTGCCGTAAAGAAACCTGCAGCAAAGAGACCCGCAGCCAAGAAGCCCGCTAGTTCACGTCGAAAGACTACAGCGGATTGAGAGTTGCCATCTCCAACCGTAAAAACGAAACAATAAACGAAGCACTAGCACTGGTGCGGGGTTTCAGGCATAAGTGCCTTGAAAACCTCACCAGTGCTAGTGTTTTGTCATTCCATGGTAGTAGCGCTTGAAGCTCACTATTGTCGCGCTAGGCCACAAAATGCCAGCGTGGGTGCAGGCTGGTGTGGAGGAATACACCAAACGCATGCCACCCGAAGCGCGCATAGAGATGACCGAACTGAAACCTGAGGATCGCGCCGGTAAAACAATTGACGTGGTATTGAAGAGCGAAGCAGTTCGCATCGAAGCGGCCATACCAAAGCAAGCAGAGCGGCTCGTGCTCGATGAACATGGACAGCGGCTCACCACCCGCGATCTGGCGCAAATGTTGACAACCTGGATGCGCGAAGGTGTCAGTCCCTGCTTTATTATCGGAAGCGCTGACGGACTCGCCGCGTCAGTTAAACAATCTGCGCTAAGACAGTTTTCCCTGTCAGGTTGTACACTGCCGCATGGACTGGTGCGAGTGATGTTGGCAGAGCAACTTTATCGCGCATGGTCGCTTACGCAAAACCATCCATATCACCGCGATTGATGATCGAGATGTCACAACGTAGCAACATCATTTACCTCGCATCGAAAAGCCCGCGCCGGCGCGAATTGTTGAAGCAGATTGGCATTCAATTTGAATTGCTGATGATGCGCGAGCAATCGCCACGCGTGGATGTCGATGAAGCCCCGCTGCTCAACGAAACTGCGCACGTCTACGTGCAGCGTATCGTACTGCTCAAAGCGGCGGTGGCCATGAAAGTCATGCGTGATCGCCGGTTGCCGGTGCGGCCAATACTGACCGCTGACACAACGGTGACGATAGACGGCGAAGTGTTGGGCAAGCCTGCTGATCGCGATGACGCCGTGCGTATGTTGAAGCGCCTCGCCGGCCAATCGCATCAGGTGCTCACCGCCATTGCCGTGGTGGCTAATGGCGAAGTAAAGCATGCACTCTCGACCAGCTTTGTCGCCTTCGCGCCGCTGACCGATGACGACATCAAGCGTTACGTTGATTCAGGCGAGCCGATGGACAAGGCGGGCGGTTATGCCGTGCAGGGCCTTGCCGCCAGATTCATCGTGAAGCTTTCCGGCAGTTATTCAGGGGTAATGGGATTGCCGCTTTACGAGACGACGGCGCTACTGCGACAATGCGGCTTGCAGATTTAAATGTATTAAAGACACGGCGATAAGAACGCTGTGGCGTCGCAGATGAAACGTTGTCGCATGATGCAGTTGATGCGCCGATATCTTCGCAAGAAACCCCCAACGGCTGCCCGAGATGAATGAACAAATACTGATCAACGTATCCCCGCAAGAAACGCGCGTCGCCATCATGGAGCAGGGCGCGGTTCAAGAACTGCTGGTGGAGCGTGGTTCCAATCGTGGCCTCGTCGGCAATATCTATCTTGGTCGTGTCGGACGCGTATTGCCAGGAATGCAGTCGGCGTTTATCGAAGTCGGTTTGGCACGCGCGGCTTTTTTGCATGTTGCCGATATTTGGGCGTCCAACAAAAGCGCAGAGCAAAAGCCGATTGAAAAATTGCTGCAGGACGGCCAAACCCTGATGGTGCAGGTGATCAAAGATCCCATCGGCAGTAAAGGTGCGCGGCTGTCCACGCAAATTTCCATCGCAGGGCGTTTGCTGGTGTATTTGCCGGGGGATCAACATATCGGCATTTCGCAACGGATTGAAGATGAGGTCGAGCGCGAACATTTGCGTGAGAAAGTTCACGCATTGATGCCCGAAGGCGAAACAGGTGGATTCATCGTTCGCACCGTGGCTGAAACAGCAACCGACGAAGAACTTACGGCTGATATCGAATACCTGGTCAAACTTTGGCGCGGCATCGGGACCGCTGCCAAAACAGCGCCACCACAGATGCTGCTGTATCAGGATCTTGATTTGTCTTTGCGGGTGCTACGCGATCTTGTCACCCGGGAAACCGAACGTATCGTCGTCGATTCACGCGAGACACACGCACGCATGCAGGATTTTGCCGGGCACTACACCAGGCAATCGTTGGCCGTGCTTGAGCAATATGGTGGTGAGCGCCCGCTGTTTGATCTGTTCGGCGTTGAAGACGAGATTGAACGCGGCCTGAAGCGGCGAGTGGATTTAAAATCCGGCGGCTATGTGATCATTGACCAGACCGAGGCACTGGTTACGGTCGACGTAAATACGGGCGCGTTTGTGTCTGGCCGCAGCTTCGATGACACCATTTTCAAAACCAATCTCGAGGCCACACAGGCGATTGCAAGGCAACTGAGATTACGTAATCTTGGCGGCATCATCATCGTGGATTTCATCGACATGGACAGCGATGAACATAAAAATGCGGTCCTCGCCGAGTTCCGTAAAGCGCTTTCACGTGACCGCACACGCGTGACGGTGAATGGATTTACCCAGCTTGGGCTGGTTGAAATGACGCGAAAACGCACACGCGAGAGTCTGGCGCATATCTTGTGCGAGCCATGCCCTACGTGTGCCGGTCGAGGAGAAATTAAATCTGCTCAGACCGTTTGCTATGAAATTCTGCGGGAAATCATGCGCTCGGCGCGCCAGTTCGATGCGAAGGAGTTTCGTATTCTCGCCTCGCAGACGGTGATTGATCGCTTTCTCGACGAAGAATCGCAGGGCATGACGATGCTCGAAGATTTCATCAAGAAACCGATCTCGCTATCGGTCGAAACCGCCTACACCCAAGAGCAATTCGACGTTATTCTCGTTTAGCAGCCTTTCGGACCTAAGGAGAATCGGCTGCAAAATGACCTGAGCGGTGCATAATTCCGCGCGCTCCAGCGCCAATGGAACGACCATTGGCTTGAAAAGCGTGAAATTCTGCCCTCGCCCATCTCATTTTTCGCTTCGATTCCTTAGGTCCGACAGGCTGCCAGCCATTTAAGACTTCGCGTTCAGGTCCAGCTTTTGCGTCGTCAGAAATTCAGGCGGCGTTTCTTTGGTCGGCAGCTTGACGGTGATGTTGGGCTCGGTGACCACAGCGGCAATCCTCTGTGTTTTGAGGAAGTCCATCTCTACCGCCGCCGCTGCTGGTGCAGGAGATGCCACTGCGACGACTTCGGACGGGCCGACGTCACGCACTTGCATGATCAGCTGGGTAATCATGGCAACCTGACCTTCCAGCGCCAGACGTTGCTTGTGCAGCGTCGCAACTTCTTCTTCCATCGTGCCGCCGCGCTCGTTGATTTTTGCGAGAGAATCCAGTCGCGCCTGTAGTTGCGCTTTGTGATCCCTGATCTGCGTTTCCAACGGCAGCGGAACGGCTGTGAGCCACCGGTCAGTATCGGCGCGCGCCTCATTGAAAATACGCCGCGCCTGCTCGACCAGCATGCGCCAAAAACGCCGCACCATATAGCGCTTTTCGGTCATGACTATATTGACGGGGTCTCTGCAGAACTCCTCCGTTTCGCTTATGAGAATCTGCAATTGCGTGCGCGGGCCATCGAAATCGAGGATCGGAAAATCCATTTTTTCAAACTTGAATCGCTGCTGGAAGGTGTTATAGACCCCTTCCATGAGATGTCGGATGTCCTCGCCGGACAGGCACACCGCCTTGAAATCTTCCTGAATGAGACGGATCAATTCGCGCATTCCGCGTGTCAGCCCGGGTGTTGTCCACGAATCGTTCATCGCCTGAAGGCTGCGCGAACACAGCCCATCAAGTTTGGTGGGATTGAACAAATCCAGCAACGTGTTTCGTTTTGTATTGAACGATGTACGTTGTATTTTGTACTCTGTCAGTGCAGCGTTGTAGGCTTCTTTCTCCTGATTTACTTTTTGCCAGAGCTTCATGGTGACTTCGCGGCTTTTGCCTTGAAGCTGTACCAGTTCATTTATCTGGGCGCGGTTGGACGCAAGCTTTTGGGTACAACTGCGATGACTGCTCGTCATCATCATGCCGATTTCACTGGTCACTGACTTGGCAAGCAACTGGCGCTTGATCGGAATAATCTCATTGGCCAAGAAAGCTTCGAGGCGCTTGATGCCTGAGCGCTCGACCATCTCTTCATCACCCTTGATCCTACCCACCAGCGCCTTTTGTGCTGACAACGCGAACACTCGCTCCGGTGGCAAGCCCAGTTGGCTACAAGTACTCTCCATCATGCGCGCCATGCCAGCCTTGATCTCGGGCTCGGTCTTTAGCTCATCCCACATGAGGTCAATCTTGTTGAGCACTGCGATTTTGGCGGGCAGTCCTGTCTTTACATAACGATCCCAAATTTCCAGATCACTTTTGGTCACCCCCGTGTCAATACCCAACAGGAACAACACAGCATGCGCGTTCGGTATCGTTGAAAGCGTTAGTTCGGGCTCGAGTCCAAGCGCGTTCAATCCCGGCGTATCGAGAATTGCCAGACCGTTAGTGAGCAACGGATGTGGATAATTCACGATGGCATAGCGCCAGGCGGGCACCTCCACGATGTCGTCCTCACTCGGACCCTGCCCGGAATCGTCGAACATCGGTATCAGGCCCATCATGCGTGCGTCCAGCGCATAGACGCGCTTGGTATCGGCGAGGGCTGACAGTGCCTGTTTCATCTCTTTGGCGCTATCGATGTTGAGGCGAATCTTTGACCACTCCACCGGCATGTTCTTCAGCTGGGAGATGGATTCATCACGATAGCGGGTTTCGACCGAGAGCAATTTCAGATAGGGCTCTTCGCTCGGGTCGTGAAATATTTCCGTCGGGCACATCGTGGTGCGGCCAACGTCTGAGGGCAGCAGGCGATCTTCGAAGCTGGAGAAAAACAGCGCGTTGATCAATTCTGATTTGCCGCGCGAAAATTCAGCCAGAAACGCGAGTGTTAAACGCCCGCGATTTAGCGCTTCGAGCAGGTCGTAGAAGCGAATGGACTGCTGCACGTCAAGCTGGTTGGTACGTTCCAGCCAGCCGTGGTACTCGTGCACGGAGCGCGACAGATTCTCGCGCCATGAGTTATAGCGCCCGATTTCGCTCTCGAAGCGGGAGTCGATATTTACATTAAAGTCCACGAGTTATTATCCTCCAGCCGTAAACCATAGCAAGGCCCCCGCCGATTTTTCAAGGTACGCAACGGGTAGCATTAGTATCACTTGCAACACGATCAGCAACACAAACGGCGACAAATCCACGCCGCCGATCAGCGGAATGATGCGCTGAAATGGCCGGAGAAATGGACGGACCAATGCATCAAAGAATGGCCGAATCGGGTGATACGGGCTCGTCCAGGACAAAATCGCTTGCACGATAACGACACCAATCAAAAGGTAGATTGAGAGCTTCACCAGACAAACCATGGCAAGTAGTGCCACTGCCGGCCACAATCCAGCATGCGTGAAGGCCGCAGGCGTCACAATGGCTGCTTTTATCAGCAACAATAGTGCTTCTGCGAACCACGCCACCAGTAGTGAAGCGAAATCCAGACCAAGCATGCCCGGCACAATTTTGCGCATCGGCTTCACCGCAAAGTCGGTCAACGCGACGATAAAATCGACAATCGGGTTGCCAGCCTTGGCGCGAAATGGCGCACGTAGCGCTTGCGCATAAAAACGCGTGAGAACGGCGAGTACAAACAGATTGATTACCGTTTCGATAACAAAAATAAGTGCCTGCGTTGCCATCAATCTGCGCCTTTCGCAATACTATTTGGTCCGACAGGTGCGGCACTGAGCTCCGTGCCGAGTTCACGCGAACGCACACATGCCGCCTTGACACCGTCGATGAAGAATTGCTTTAACTGATGCTTATCGAACGCCTCAATGGCGCGTTCAGTCGTGCCACGTTTCGATGTCACGCGTGCGCGCAGCACAGCGGGCGATTCTGAAGCCGACGCGGCCAGTTGCGCGCCGCCAAGAAAAGTTTGTGTCGCGAATAAATGCGCGGTCGCCTGATCAAAACCCATTTCCAGCGCCGCTTGCTCTAGTGCCTCGATAAAATAAAAAACATACGCCGGTCCGCTGCCTGACACTGCGGTCACAGCATCAAGCATCGACTCGTCTTTGAACCACACCGTTTTGCCGACGGCACCCAGCATTGCCTCGGCGATTTCACGGCCTTGTGTACGCACACCCTCAGCGGCATAAAGGCCGGTGATGCCCGCTCGAAGCAATGCTGGCGTGTTGGGCATGCTGCGGACAATGTTATTGAACGGTTTTGTGTTATCGCCGAGCCAACGGCCGAGGCTCGAGGTGTTTATGCCTGCAGCGATGCTAATTACGACTTGGGTGGTCAGTTTGCCCGCCAGTGGGGAAATCGCATCTTTGATCATTTGTGGCTTTACCGCAAGTACGATAACGTCACATGCGATCAACGCAGGCGTGAGCGATGCGACTGCATTGACACCCAGCGCGGCGATCATTGCGCGTGTGTCGGCCAACGGTTCAACGACACAAAAACTTTCAGGCGTGCTTTTTTGCGCAATCAATCCGCCCATGATCGCTTGCGCCATGTTGCCGCCGCCAACAAACAAAACCTTCATTCGCGAACTCCAAAAATCGCGCTACCAATTCTCACCATCGTCGCACCTTCCGCAATCGCAATTGTGAAATCCTGCGACATACCCATGGATAGCGTATCAACATCTACTGCGTTTGATCGCATTGAATCGAACAGTGTACGCATCTTGTGAAACTGCGCGCGCTGGGCTGTTTCCTCAATGGTATTTTCAATGATGGTCATGAGACCGCGCAACTTAAGGCCGCGTAACAGCGACACCTCGGTAGCCAGAGCGAGTGCTTCGTCAGGCGCGACACCGCTTTTGCTCGCCTCCCCACTCACATTGACTTGTACGCACACGTTGAGCGGGTTAGGTTTGGTCTGGAGGTCAGATCGGTAGCGCGACAATGTGGCGGCGACCTTCATGCGGTCAATGCCGTGTACCCAATCAAAATGTGCTGCGACCAATTTAAGCTTGTTGCTTTGCAACGGCCCGATGAAATGCCAGACGATGCCGCGTGATTGCAAATCGTTTAACGTTTCAATCTTGGCCACCGCTTCCTGCACGTAATTTTCACCAAAATCATGCTGGCCGGCCACGAATGCCTCTCGTATTTGGGCCGCGGATTTAGTCTTGGAAACCGCAACCAGCGAGACCGGCTTTTGCAGCCACGGCGGCAACGCCGCGATTGCGGTATTCATCTGGGTGCGGATGTGTTGCAAGTTCGATTCGATTGGGGACATAATCACTTGGCAATCAGCCGTTTTAGAGGCTGTAATGCGGTTAGTCAAGCAGGCCAGTTAACGGGCTCGGAAAGTGGTTCTACCGGTCCTTGATCAATCAATGCCAGTTTTGTGTTGATCGTCGATCAAGCTGAAAAAGAGGAAAAAGTATAAATGGAAATCGCTGAACTTCTGGCCTTTGGCGTCAAAAACAAAGCCTCTGACCTGCACCTTTCCGCTGGCTTGCCGCCAATGATTCGCGTTCACGGCGATGTGCGACGCATCAACGTGCCAGCGTTGGCCCATGATGATGTGCACGGCATGATTTATGACATCATGAATGACGGTCAGCGCAAACAATATGAGGAAAATCTGGAGTGCGATTTTTCATTCGAAATTCCGAACCTCGCCCGCTTTCGCGTTAATGCTTTCAATCACCAGCGTGGTGCTGGTGCCGTCATGCGTACGATTCCTTCAAAAATTCTCTCGCTGGAGGACCTGAACGCGCCCAAGATTTTTGCCGAAATTGCCAATCAGCCGCGTGGCATGGTGCTGGTGACCGGGCCGACAGGATCGGGCAAATCCACCACGCTGGCGGCGATGGTGAACAACATTAACGAGAATGAGTTTGGCCATATTCTGACGGTCGAGGACCCGATTGAGTTTGTGCATGAATCAAAGAAATGCCTGATCAACCAGCGTGAAGTCGGGCCGCATACGTTGTCATTTGCCAACGCGCTCAAATCGGCGTTACGCGAAGATCCGGACATTATTCTGGTCGGTGAAATGCGTGATCTGGAAACGATTCGCCTTGCGATGACGGCTGCGGAAACGGGCCATCTCGTATTCGGTACCTTGCATACCAGTTCTGCCGCAAAAACAGTAGACCGGATTATCGACGTGTTCCCGGCTGCAGAAAAGGAAATGATTCGCGCGATGTTGTCTGAATCCCTGCGCGCGGTAATTTCACAAACACTATGTAAAACCAAAGATGGTACCGGTCGTGCTGCCGCGCACGAAATCATGATCGGCACGCCGGCAATTCGAAACCTGATTCGCGAAGCCAAAGTCGCACAAATGTATTCGGCGATCCAGACTGGGTCGGGAATTGGCATGCAAACGATGGATCAGAACCTCGCCGAACTGGTCAAACGCAACGTAATCAGCATTGCCGAGGCGCGCAACAAGGCCGCCAACAAAGATAATTTCAATTGAAGAAGAGTGCATCAGCACGCATCAACCACTAGTCGAAAGCGTTGCACGGTATTGGGGCTGCACGCCAATCCCACCGCATATTGTTGAGGTAAGGTGAACTATGGAACGAGAACAAGCGCTTAAGTTTGTCCATGAGCTTCTGCGAGCAATGCTCGCCAAGCGAGCATCGGATTTGTTCATCACGGCGGGATTCCCACCTGCGATGAAAATTGACGGCAAGATGACGCCGGTGTCGTCATCTAGCCTTTCGCCCATTCATACCGGTGAAATCGCCCGCTCGGTCATGACTGACAAGCAGGCTGCTGAATTTGAATCGACCAAAGAATGTAATTTCGCCATCGCGCCAGCGGGCATCGGCCGGTATCGCGTGAACGCGTTCGTGCAGCAGGGCCGCATCGGGATGGTGTTGCGGACCATCACGACCACGATTCCGAAGATGGAGGATTTGAACCTGCCACCTGTACTCAAAGACGTGGTGATGACCAAACGGGGTCTCGTGATTTTGGTCGGTGGTACCGGC
>JANOQY010000140.1:0-7546 GCA_031414995.1 Betaproteobacteria bacterium | reverse complement strand
GTTTTTCGCCTGCGATGCCCGTCCAGACCCGTTCTTTGTCTTGGGGAACTTCTAAAAACTCTGTCGTACCGGCGAAGGCCGGTATTCAAGTTTTATAAGTAGCTGATACTGCTGGCAAACTTGGGCCCCGGCCTTCGCCGGAGAGACAAATTTGAGGTTTTTAGAAGTTCCCCTTGGCGAGCTTCTTAACCCCTCAGAACTGATAGGGATGGAGAAGGACTCTCGCCCTCGCCTCACTCCGAACCGTGGGTGCGGCTCTCCCGCACACCACACACCCGAAGAAGCGCGCGCGATGGCTTGTGGAATCACATGAAATTCAAACTTGATCAGGGCTTCCCTAGTCTTTAAACCTAGATTCCTCAGTTGACCGCTCATCTCAGTCAATACGCGCTTGATTAATTTGAAATTACCGCCTTTTAGATATTCACCTTTTGGGTGGGACCGCTACGGGCGTGATTGCGCGCTTTTGCGGCTCCCTGGCGGTTCCGGCACACCAGTGGTGCGCCCTCCTCCTAGCAGGGTGAAGCCTGCGTCGTCGTCGCGTCTTGCCAGAAAGCCGCAAAAACGCACACTCACGCCCCTCCAACTAAGGATTCTAGGATCATTGCTCCACAAAATCAGCGCGCTTTTTGAACCCGCAGATGTCATAAACCGCGCACGCACCGCATTTCGGTTTGCGGGCGATGCAGGTGTAGCGGCCGTGCAAAATCAGCCAGTGATGCGCGTGATCCATAAATTCCTTCGGCACGACTTTCATCAATTTTTCTTCGACTGCAACCACATCTTTGCCGGGTGCCAGACCCATGCGATTGCTGATGCGAAAAATATGCGTATCCACCGCCATTGTTGGTTGACCGAAGGCCACATTCAGCACGACGTTGGCGGTCTTCCTGCCCACGCCGGGTAGTGCTTCGAGGGCGGCGCGCGAATCAGGCACTTGACTGGCGTGATTTTCAATCAACAGATTGCACATCGCGATGACGTTTTTTGCCTTAGTGCGAAATAATCCAATCGTCCGGATGTGGTCGATTAATACTTCTTCGCCGATCGCCGTGATTGTCTCGGGAGTATTCGCTACGGCAAATAGTTTTTTCGTTGCGATATTGACGCTCTTGTCGGTCGCCTGCGCCGAAAGAATGACTGCCACCAGCAATTCAAATGAAGATCGGAATTCGAGATCCGATTTTGGGTGCGGGTTGATTTCTTGCAGACGCCGAAAAAACTCATGACGCTCGGCCGGTTTCATCACGCGCGCCTCACTCATCAGTGTTCTCCGTTGCTGTTCAGTGCGACGCGCTCGCGCTCGGCCAGCGCCGCATTGCGTTCATGCTCGTCGCGTGCCAGTCGCATTTGATGAAATTGATAGCGCGAACGCGCCACGGCCGCGTCCATCATTACCGGGAAATTCGGGTCTTCCACCATGCGAATGCAATCGACCGGGCAAGGCGCAATACACAATTCACAGCCCGTACAAAGCGATGCGACGACCGTGTGCATGAATTTACTGGCACCAATAATTGCGTCCGTTGGGCATGGGGGCAGACATTTTGCACAGCCAATGCAGGTGTCTTCGTCGATCACCGCGATACGGTAGGGTTGATGAAGCCCGAAACTGATGTCCAGCGGTAAAGCAGACCGAGACAGCAACGCCGCGAGCGCAGCGATCCCCGCATCACCACCTGGTGGGCAGCGATTGATGTCTGCGCCTCCTGCGGCAATGGCCTCGGCGTATGGCATGCAACCCTGATAGCCACACTGTGTGCATTGGGTTTGTGGCAGGAGCGCATCTATTTTTTCGGCGAGGGTTGCGGCGAGGGTCGGCATGCGAACGATTTTACGATTCAGCAAGAAAACAGCAATGCATCGAGATCCACGCAGGCAACGCCCAGTTCTTGCGCAATTGCAGCATGCGTGATGCGCCCACCGTGCATGTGCAAACCAGCAGCCAAGCCGGCGTCATCCCGCAACGCCTGCCGCAATCCCTTATCCGCTAGTGAAAGCACATACGGCAATATTGCGTTCGAGATCGCAATGCTGGCCGAGCGCGGCACGGCAGCGGGCATGTTGCCTACACAATAATGCAATACGCCTTCTTCAATGTATGTCGGCTGTGAGTGGCTGGTCGCATGCGCGGTTTCAGAAATACCGCCGCCATCAATACAGATTTCAACCAGAACCGCGCCAGCACCCATCGCCTGTAGATGCTCACGCGTAAGAAGTTTGGGTGTTGCGCTGCCGGGAATATTGACGGCACCAATGACAAGATCAGCACCATTGAGTGCGGTCATCAGTGCGTCGGGATTGATGGCGATTGTTCGTGCGCTCGAACCAAGTTTATGTGCGAGCAAGGCAAGCTTTTGACCGACTCGCCCCAGCACCGTGACATCCGCTCCCAAGGCAAGCGCTGTTGATGCCGCAGCAGCGCCTGCATTGCCAGCCCCGACGATCACGATGCGTGCATCGCCGATGGCCACGCCGCGTCCACCGTTGTGAGCCATCAATAAATTCGCGCCAATCTGGATCGCCATTTCGCCCGCAATGACAGACATCGGGCCGAGAATTGCGAGACGGCGCGACGCATCTTCGACGGTCTCAAACGCGATCCCCGTACCCCGACGCGCCAGCAGTGCATTTGCCATGCTGTGATCATTGCCCAGATGCAGGAACGAAAAAAGCATGCTGTCCGGTCGCAGATGGTTCCACTCGCCGGTTTGAATCTCTTTCACTTTCACGACCAGATCGACGTCGAAAGTGGCTGCCGCGTTGCTGACGATGGCAGCGCCTGCAGCGATGTAATCCGCATCGGGAAAGCCTGCGCCTAGCCCGGCCCCGGCATGCACGCGCACCACGTGCCCACGCGCATGCAGTGCGGCAATGGCATCAGGCGTGAGTGCGACGCGGCGCTCACCATCCTTGATTTCACGCGGAAGACCGATCAGCATTTGCTACTTTCCAGCGATGGCCTTGACCGCGTCGCGAATCAAATCAGGGCCTTTGTAGATGAACCCGGTATAAATTTGCACTAGGGACGCGCCAGCATTCATTTTCGCTTTCGCATCGGCCCCCGAGAGAATTCCGCCAACGCCGATAATCGGGATTCTGCCTTTCACCGTCTTTGCAAGCTCGCGCAACACTTCTGTGGATGGCGAGAACAAAGGCTTGCCGGAGAGACCACCAGCTTCAGCTGCCAACGCATGCCCACGTATCGCATCGCGTGAAACGGTGGTGTTGGTGGCGATGATCGCCTCAAAATTATTCTCAATGGTGAGGTTCGCAATTTCCTTGATCGACTTCAAATCGAGATCAGGGGCAATTTTTAGCGCCAGCGGCACATGTTTCTTGTGTTTCTTTTCGAGGCGCTTCTGCTCAGCCTTCAATGTGGAGAGCAGTTTTTCAAGTTGCTCTGCGGCTTGCAAATCGCGCAAGCCTTTCGTGTTCGGGGAGGAAATATTGACCGTCACATAGCTGGCAAAAGGATAGACGCCGCGCAGACAGGTCACGTAATCATCGACCGCCTTGTCGATTGGGGTGTCTGCGTTTTTGCCGATGTTGAGGCCTAATACACCCTTGTATGAGGCACGTTTGACGTTGGTCACGAATGCATCCAAGCCCTGATTGTTGAATCCCAGCCGGTTGATGAGGGCTTCGTGATCGGTCAATCGAAACATGCGCGGTTTCGGATTGCCTGGCTGCGGGCGCGGTGTGACGGTACCCACTTCGATAAAACCAAATCCCATGGCCGCCATGGCATCGATGTATTCGCCGTTTTTGTCCAGGCCGGCCGCGAGTCCGACCGGGTTGTCGAAACTAAGCCCCATTACTTCACGCGGTGAGGATAGATGTTTGCCAATCAGACCGGACAAATGCAGTTTGTGGAGATTGTTTAGCGAATGAAGCGCCACGTGGTGCGCAACCTCGGGGTCAAGGGCAAACAGGGCGGTGCGGGCGATGGGGTAAAGCACGATGGGCTGATTGATGGTTAATGTTGGAACCGATCTATGCATTTTACGTTACCGCAGACAGCGTAGTGATTGTCGCCTATGATGAGCGTACAAGGTCTGCCATTTGGCGATCGCCAATCGTTAAGTGCGGCATGGACTTTTAATACGGCGTAGCGCAGAACTCTTGCAGCATCTCTTCTCCCATAACCGTCGCGAAAAATGAGCAACCCCCTGAAATTAGCTGCCGCACACCTAGCCGGTCCCGTGCCAATTCAGGTGTCGCAGGAAGCCGCTCAGCTTTCGACCGTTGGTGAACGTGTCCAGCGGCAGCAGGCGGCCTTGTTGGAGGTTATGCGCAGTGGCATTCTTGCGCGGGATTTGCCGGAAATCTACGCAAGACTGACAGAAGTCACTGCGCAAACCCTGAACGTTGGCCGCGTGTCCATTTGGCGGTTGAATCCTTCAGGCGACTCGATCCGCTGCGTTGACCTTTTTTGGGCCGATACGAGTGCGCATTTTAGTGGCGCGGAATTAAGCGCGACCGCCTATCCCGCGTATTTTGAAGCGTTGCGCATGAATCGGGTTATCTCTGCGTCAGATGCTGAAGTCGATCCGCGCACCAGTGAACTCACTGTTGACTATCTGCGGCCTCAGGGTATTCGCTCAATGCTCGACGCCGCCATCTGGCACGACGGGGCAAGACAGGGCGTGGTCTGCATCGAATCAGTAGATATTCGGCGTGAGTGGACGCCGGATGAAATGCAATTTGTTGGTTCTATTGCCGATCTGGTGGCGTTGGCAATCGAGAACGAATTTCGTCGGGCTGCCGAAGTGCTGGCGTCGGCCTCCGAGCAAAAATTTGCGCAGGTTTTTCGCCTGAGCCCGGAATCTCTGGTGATTACGCGCCTTTCCGATGGCATTTTGCTGGAGTTGAGCGATGCATTCGTGGCGCGTTCCGGCTACCAGCGCGAGGACGTTATCGGGCGGACCTCGTGGGAAGGTGGAATGTGGGTTGACGTTGGCATTCGCCAGCAATGGCTGGGCCGCGGCGTGTCAGATGGACGGCTTTGCAGCATGGAGGCGGAGATGCGCCTGAAGTCAGGAGAGCTTCGCACGGTCCTGATTTCGAGTAAGCGCATCGTTTTTGATGGTCAGGACTGCCTGCTTTCAGTTGCTCGCGACATCACCGACAGTAAGCGGCAAGAGCGCATGCTGTTTGAGATTGCGCAGGCGGTCGCGTCGGCGGCGGGGGAGTCATTTTTCAGCGCGCTCGCCGAACGACTGTCTCAGGCGCTAGGCTCGGACATGGCATTCATCGGTGAAATCGATCGGCACGATATCACCCGGGTTCGCGTCATCGCGGTTCAAATGCGTGACGGTCCCGCAGAAAATTTCACCTATCCGCTGGAGGGCACGCCGTGTGAGTCCATCCTGCAACGTGGGGTTTGCGCTTATCCCAGGGACGTGGCAACGCTATTTCCGCGCGACGTGACCCTCGTGAAGCAGGGCATGCAGGCTTATGTTGGAGCACCTCTCATTGACTCCAATGGGCAAACACTTGGTCTGATCGCGGCGCAGTTCTCGGCACCACTGCAGCAAATTGATCTGGCGATCCAGCTATTGCGGATTTTTGCCAGTCGCGCTTCCGCGGAACTGGAACGCCGCAATCAACTCGCTGCGCTCGAGTATCGTGCGACACACGATTTCCTGACCGGATTGCAAAACCGGGCATCGCTTGAGAAAACAATTGAAATCGCGATTCAAGCTGGCCAAAGCAGCGACACAAACAAGCAGGGCGCGCTGCTGCTGCTCGATCTCGACCGATTCAAGGAAATCAACGATACGCTGGGCCACACGGTCGGCGATTCCATGCTGGTCAAAATTGCCGACCGTCTCGCCCACGAAAACGACGCCAACACGATGTGCCAGGGGCAGGTTGCCCGGCTCGGCGGCGATGAATTTGGGATATGGCTTGAGAACATGGATGGCCCGCACGTCGCGACACAAGTTGCCGCACGTATTTTGTCGGCGGTGACGGCACCATTCGATATTGAAGGTTATCGTCTTGAGGTAGGTGCCAGCATTGGCGTTGCCCTTCATCCGCAGCACGGCAAGAGCGCCTCGGATCTGCTGCGGTGCGCCGATATTGCCATGTACGTTGCCAAGCGGCAGGGTAGTGGACATGCGTTGTACAACGCGTCAGAAGACCCGTACTCCCCCAAACGGCTTACGTTGATGAGCCAGTTGGGCGAAGCTGTGCGCAGCGGCCAGCTTGAATTGCACTACCAGCCGCGAATGAATCTTGCGCTGCCTTCTCCCTCTGGCTTTGAGGCGCTGGTACGTTGGCGTCATCCGATTCTCGGGCTGCTTCCGCCATCGCAATTTATTCCACTGGCCGAACTTTCCGATGTGATTCGGCCGCTGACGTTATGGGTGCTAGATGAGGCGCTCGGGCAACTCAAGATATGGTTGCAATCGGGCCGCAGTCGCACTCTGCGCATGGCGGTTAATTTGTCGGCACGATTGCTGATGGATGATGCTTGTCCAGGGCAAGTGCAGCACCTCTTGGAAAAGCATGGTGTGGACCCGCGCCTGCTTGAGCTCGAAATTACCGAAAGTGCCATCATCATTGACCCTGAGCGTGCCTCTCACACGTTGCAGCGAATTCACGAAATGGGCGTCAACATATCGATTGATGATTTTGGCACCGGCTATTCTTCGCTCTCACATCTGAAGCGCTTGCCGCTCAATGCGCTCAAGATCGACGTGTCGTTCGTGACGCATATGCTCACTAACGAGCAGGATGCAGTGATTGTTGAATCGACAATCGCGCTTGCGCACAATCTTGGTTTGTCTGTCGTCGCCGAAGGCATTGAAGATGCCCGCACTGAGGCACGGCTGCGCGCGCTGGGTTGCGATGAGGGTCAGGGCTTTTTATTTGGAAGGCCAATGCCCGCCGCAAATGCATTGGCGTGGCTGGACGCATTCGTTCCCTGATGCCATTTGGTACTGCTAATACTGCACTCTCAGGGCACGTCGCGCGCCGCTAGCTGTTCCCAGCTTCCCCGAACCAATCCCTCAATCGGTTGGAAATCGGTCTTGTAGCTCATCTTTCTGGATTCCGCGATCCAGTAGCCCAAATAGATGAACGGCAGGTTCCGGCGGCGTGCCTCGGCGATCTGCCAAAGCACGCTATAGGTGCCCAGACTGCGACGCGCCAGATCGGGATCAAAAAAGGTGTACACCGACGATAGTCCGTCGACCAATTCATCCATGATGGCGATCATCAGTAGCTGGCCACGATCCCGAAATTCCACCAGTCGCGTATTCACATTGCTCTGCAACAGGAAATGCGAATATTGCTCGCGACTATCGTGGTCCATCCCGCCGCCTGGGTGCCGCTGCGACTGGTAACGCCGGTAGAGCGCGTAATGTTCGTGTGAAAATTTAAGCTCCATCACGCGGGTCACGAGCTCGGTGTTTGCCTTGATGCAACGGCGCTGTGCGCGATTTGCCGCGAACTTATCGACGACAACGCGAACTGGTGTACACGCATGGCAATGATCACAATAAGGCCGGTAGGTGAACGCGCCGCTGCGCCTGAA
>JANOQY010000139.1:0-13567 GCA_031414995.1 Betaproteobacteria bacterium | reverse complement strand
GCAAACGAAAGTGAAGCGCCGGGTGCGACGATGAAATGATCGAGCACTTTGACATCGACCAATGCCAACGCTTCCGCCAATGCTTTCGTTAGTGAACGGTCAGCAGCACTTGGGCTGGCTTCGCCTGAGGGGTGGTTGTGCGCTAGGATCACCGAACCGGCATTGTGAGCGAGTGCTCGCTTAACGATTTCTCTTGGATAAACGCTTGTTTGAGTTAGTGTGCCGCGAAACAACTCTTCTACCGCAATGACGCGATTTTGCGCCGTCAAAAATACCGCGACGAATACCTCGTGTGGCAAACGCGACAAGGTCATGCGCAAATAGTCCCGCACTGCTTGTGGAGAATTCAACGCGTCGGCTTTAAGAACTTCTTCTTCCAACGCGCGACGCCCCATTTCAAGCACAGCCTGAAGCTGCACGTATTTGGCGGGACCGACGCCGTTGACCGCGCATAAGTCTTCCGCACTGGCTGAAAACAGCCCGGCCAAATTGCCAAATCTGCTCACGAGCTCGCGTGCCAGATCGACGGCGCTTTTGCCTTTCACGCCTACTC
Source organism: Betaproteobacteria bacterium (assembly GCA_031414995.1). Classification (GTDB taxonomy): domain Bacteria; phylum Pseudomonadota; class Gammaproteobacteria; order Burkholderiales; family Usitatibacteraceae; genus UKL13-2. The sequence continues at coordinate 13,014 of JANOQY010000139.1, read as the reverse complement.
TGAGGAATATCGCGAGCAACTCTGCATCAGATAGCGCCTTCGCGCCCTGCTTCAACAAGCGCTCGCGTGGCCGCTCGCCTTCTGGCCATTCTGTGATTGCCATGGTGGTGAATGATCCTGTGTAAAATAATGAAATGATTACAAAAACTGCACAACCGGTCGCCAGCGTCGTGCTCGGCATTACAGGCGGTATCGCCGCCTACAAATCGGCGGAACTCACGCGCCTGCTGAAAAAAGCGGGCATTAATGTTCAGGTGGTCATGACTGAAGCAGGCACCAAGTTCATTACCCCGGTGACCATGCAAGCGTTGTCCGGCAACCCCGTATTTGTCGATTCCTGGGATAACCGAATTGACAACAATATGGCGCATATCGAATTGTCCCGCGCGGCAGATGCGATTTTGGTTGCACCCGCCAGCGCGGATTTTCTAGCCAAAATTGCCAACGGCCTTGCGAACGATTTGCTTACAACGCTCGTACTCGCCCGCCGGTCTACATGCCGCTTGCTTGTTGCGCCCGCGATGAACCGTGAAATGTGGGAGAACCCCGCCACCCAGCGCAACATCGCCCAGCTAATCGCTGATGGCGTCATCGTGCTCGGCCCCGATCAGGGTGATCAGGCTTGCGGCGAAACTGGCTTAGGCCGAATGCTGGAACCTGACGCGTTGGTTGAAGCACTTCAACGTCTCAACGCGCCAAAAACACTTGCGGGCAAGCGCGCACTCGTGACTGCCGGTCCCACGTTTGAGCCGATTGATCCGGTGCGGGGAATCACCAATTCAAGCTCCGGCAAGATGGGTTACGCGATTGCGCAGGCGTTACTTGATGCGGGGGCCGAGGTTATTTTGGTCAGCGGGCCTACATCCATTTCCCCGCCAGCAAGTGCGAAGCTGTTTCCTGTTAAGAGTGCTTCGCAGATGTTTGATGCAGTTAAGGCTAATATCGCCGAAATTGACTTGTTTTTTAGTGTTGCGGCGGTGTCCGATTACACACCGGCGACACCACAAACACAGAAAATGAAGAAAAAGGCGGAGAAACTCACTATTGAGCTTGTCCCAACGGTGGATATTCTGGCTTGGGTCGCGTCGCAACCACACCCGCCTTTTTGCGTAGGTTTTGCGGCCGAAAGCGAGAACGTCGTCGAATATGCACGTAAAAAACGTGAAAACAAGAAAATTGCCATGATCGTCGCCAATCTTGCCACTGCGGCGATTGGCGCTGACGACAATGAAGTCACCATCATCGATGGCAACGGCGAATACGCAATCCCGCGCGGCCCAAAGACGGATATCGCCCGCGTGATTGTCCAGCATGCTTCGGCACTTTTCGCGGCAGAGGCAAAGAGTCGAACCAACCTCAAATCGGTCAAAAATGCATAAGCTTGATGTTCGCGTGCTTGATAGCAGGCTTCTGGAACAACTCCCCCAATACGCAACCCCCGGTTCGGCCGGGCTGGATCTACGCGCATGCCTGGACACACCAGTCACGCTAAAACCCGGCGAATCCACGCTCGTACCTTCAGGCATCGCCATCCATCTGGACAATCCGAAATACGCAGCAATGGTGCTGCCACGGTCCGGATTGGGCCACAAACACGGTATCGTGCTGGGAAACCTTGTTGGGCTGATTGACTCAGACTATCAGGGTCAAATTTTTGTCTCGGTCTGGAATCGCGGCCAAGCAGAGTTCACGATCCAGCCGATGGAGCGTATTGCGCAAATGATCATCGTGCCGGTGTTGCAGGTTGAATTTAACGTCGTGCCGGACTTTGTCGCCAGCGCGCGCGGTGAAGGCGGATTTGGCAGCACAGGTAAAAAATAAACGGCGCGACGTAACGCCAAGTTCATCCACTTTGACGACTCACACGTACACACCATGATCAGCCGTTTTTTTCATCTGCCCGCACTTCTGCTTACCGCCGCCATGCTTATCGCGTCGCCCAGCATATCTGCCGACTCAGCCCCGCAGCCTGAGGGCAAACCGCAAACCGGACTGCGAACAATCATGCTCAAGGTCGGCAGCCAAAACGTGCGCGCGGATGTTGCAAATACCGAAGCCTCGCGCCAAATGGGGCTGATGTTCCGGAAAAAAATGGGTGGGCTGGAGGGCATGCTGTTTGTCTTTCCAGAAATTGGCTATCACGCGATGTGGATGAGAAACACCCTCATCCCGCTTTCCGTTGCATACCTGAATGAGAGCGGAACCATACTTTCGATTCACGAGATGGAAGCCCTGTCGGAAGTGGCGCACCAATCGGCTGGGCCGGCGCGTTTTGCACTGGAAATGAATGCGGGCTGGTTCAAGTCCAACAAAATCAGCGTCGGCGACACGATCAAGGGATTGGACAGAGCGCCGAAGCCTCAGTAAATTGTCGCATCCTTACAGTTCCAACCCCATTCCCGCCAGCCTTTGAGCATCGGGAAATACAGGCCCAGCTTGATCGACGACGCCTTTGATGTGACCTTCATAGCACTCAATATCTGCGCGTAGGTTTCGAGTTGCGCTGAATACCGCTCCTGTTCGTTATCCAGAAATGCATCCACGTCCGCTCCCTCATGGCTTCCGGTTTTAAAGTCGATTATCCAGCGCACGTTTTGATCATCGACGAAAGTGCGGTCAATGGCGATGTTTACCAGCACCCCATCCTGGACCCCCGTCAAACGCCACTCAGCGCGAGCATCTTGATGCGATTGCAACGCCCAGCTCCCGCGTGAATCCACAAGCGTATTGGTTAAAGCCGCAACGACACGCGATGCCGCGCCCGACAACGCATCGGCGGCTACGCCGCGCTGAGCTAGTTCCCGTTCAATCATCGGGACTGCCGCAACAATGCGATCAGCGTTCCACTTCTGCAAGCCGTCGTCAGCGATGCGCTGCAAGAACGCGTGCACGACACTACCGATATGCCTCGCTACGTCACCGGCCCACTCAAAATCGACTGCGTTATTGTTGAGCGTGCGTTGCTCGTCTGCGACGCCGAGACAACCAGAAACCGCATCGGGCATCTTTGGTAACGGCTGCGTGATGGGGATACGCATTGGTCCGGACACAGGTGCTGTAGTAATGGCTGACGCCTGCGTGACAGCAGGCGCTGAGCTGCGCATAGGTATGCCGACAGGAAGCATGGATGGCACGCACGGCCACAGCGATGCCAGCAAACTCTCGGCACGGGGCTGCGCAAACATTTCGCTGTTTTCGTTGCCCTCGGCCTCGCCTGCTTTATCACTCTTCACCACAAAAGTACCCAGCAAATATAATCGGCGCTCCGCACGAGTCGCGGCGACGTAAAGCAGCCGCACAATTTCCTGCCGTTGCTTTTCGCGATCCTGTTGCACCACATAACGGTAAGTCGCGTCTGCTTCCGCATCCTCTTCAGCGCCCGTTTCCCTGATGGGTGCCAGCAATAATTCTCGTTCGCCGGTGTCAGGATTTGGCTGCTCGGTCCATACGATTAATTTCTTGTCATCGCGTCGTGGTGACCGATGCAGGGCTGGCACGATGACCGTATCAAATTCCAAACCCTTCGCCTTGTGAATGGTCATGATCTGCACTGGCGGCAAACCAGACTCTTTTACGGTCTCGCGATTATCCGCAAACAGCTTGTCCAGCCGAGCGTCGAGCGCATTGAGATCGATTAGCTGACCACCGCTGGCCTGAGCCTGCGTTTCCGCATCGAGCAAATCAAGCAACACTTCCGCGTCGAGCAAATCATTTTCCTGCAGCACGCATGCCGGACCACGTAACTTAAGCCAGGTATTTTCGACTGCTTCTCTTAACGGCAGTCGGCGACGAAACAGGATTGCAGGAGTAAGCGCGGCACAAAACAGTTTCACGCGCGCCTGTCCGTCATCCGATAGCGCTGACACGCATGCGACGTCGTTAAGCAACTCCCAAACGGTGCGCATATCCGGACGCAGCGCGCCATCGATTGGCGCATCGCCACGCGCAAGGAGCGTCAGATCGTTTAAGGTCAGCCCACACCACGGCGCGCGCAATATCGCAAACCATGCGATACGGTCCGCAAGATGCAGCATTGCCCGGGCGAGCGAAAATAAATCCCGCACCACCGGACGGCCCTTGAGCGGATCAATATCCACAGCACGAAAAGCGACATTTGCCGCTTTCAATGCGGGCACGATCTCACGCAAATGACCGCGATTACGCACCAGAATACTGATGATGGCGTCGGGTTTTTCGCGACGTGTCGCGGCAATAATGCTGACAACGCGTGAGGCTTCTTCGATGTCAGTCGACGGTGCGGCCTGTTCGGCATCTGCATCTGGCGTGGCTTTATGCAGCAAGCAGGGATGCAGCGTTACCGCTGTATTGCCCGTCATCTCGTCATCCGAAATTGCGGCAAAGGCCACACTCGGCGAGTACGGCACCGCGCCGGTACTCGTATCCTCATCGGTCGGCATCAGCGCCTGAAATGTCGTGTTTACCCATTCCACGACGCCCACTTCCGAGCGAAAATTTACGTTCAGCGTGAGGGGATTCAAGGTCACACCGCCAACGCCTTCCCGCCACGCACGCGAAAACAAACTGACTTCAGCTTCACGAAAACGATAGATTGATTGCATCGGATCGCCGACCAAAAATAGCGTGCGCCCATCGCCTTCGCTCCAGCCACGCGTCAATTTTTCCAGAAGCTCAAATTGCGCGAACGACGTATCCTGAAATTCATCGACCAGCAAATGGCTGATGCGGTAATCCAGCGCCAAGGCGAGATCGGTGGGCGCATCGTCATGACCGAGTGCGCGTGAAGCCGCCTCGGCAATCTCGGTGAAATCGCATTGACCATGCTGGCTAAAAACACTCCACAGCATCGCGGTGGCATGCGGCAACAAGCGCACAATTGCACCCAATATTTGCCACTGGCTTTCGCTGTAACCGGCCGCCGGCAACGAACGCAACTGATGAAGCGACAACGCAATGGCGGCACTGTTCGTGTGATCGACAGATAGCGTTTGCAGCAGTTGATGCATGCGATTTTTTTGCGCGGCGAGTCGACTCTTCTCCTGCACATTACTGCTGGTCGGAAAGCCCTGATTCTTGTTAACGACTTTTCGCCATGAACCTGTTTTGGTCAGCAACAGGTCTGCGAGCGCAAGCCAGGCTGGCAATGCGTCCAAGTCATCGCCGGGGAAAGCCTCTATTGATTCAAATATGCAAAGTCCAGTATCCGCGCTGCTCTCAGGCATGTTTTGGCCTGCGATCTTCGCCAGTGCTAGAGTTTCACTTTTTTCTGCTGAGGGGAACATTGCCGCAGCACGCGCACCGGCCTGAGCACGAACCCGCACCAAGGTCGCTTCCAGAATTTCGCGCTCATGCATCTCACGCAGATTGCGCAGCCAATGGTCACGAGAGCGCAACACATCCGCCAGCAGCGTCTCGGTGACGGTCATGTTGTTATCGAGGTGTGTCAGCAGCGTCGCGACATCATCACCAACCTGCGTCTCGTCGTTAACCTGTGCCAACAAATTGCACGCCGCCTCGCGGTAGAGCGCGCTGGCGTCATCAACACTTTCCGGCTGCGCGCCGAACCGCGCGAGCAGCGGCATTTGTCTCGTGATTGATGCATTCAGCGAATCGATCGTTTGCATTCGCAGACGCGACGCATTGACAAGAATCTGCCAGCCGCGTTCTGCGTCTCGCGCCAGCGCCGCCCGTGCCAAGCACATCGTATCGGCATCATCGCTATCGTTATCACTATCGTTTCGTTGGTTTACAGAAGCAAACGCGTCAAGTACGCGTTGCCGCATTTCGGCTGCGGCCTTCCGCGTGAAGGTGATGGCAACAATTTCTTCGGGCTCATCGACGCGCGCCAACAGCGCTAGATAGCGCTGAATAAGTAAACGTGTTTTGCCAGAACCCGCTGGTGCACGCACGATAAACGATGCCGATACGTAGATCGCGCGTTCACGTTGTGCGCGATCAGCAACTGCGTGCGAGAGATTATTCATCGACAGCCTTGTCAATCTTGTCACTCTCACCATCGTCGCCGTCGGCCACTTGTGAGCCGATGAAGTCCGAAATCCTGCACACACTTTGAAGATCGCATTGCGCGCAAGTCAGGCTACCGTTCTTCGGATCAACCAGCGCGTCGCCACTGATGAAGTTGCCCGCGAGTGCGTCAAGCGCGCCTTCCCATTCTGCGGTCAGCACGTCCCATGAGATATAGCCCGCCTTCTCCATGCCAATTTTGGTTTCGATTGGACCCACATCCGGCAACAGATTTTCCGCAGCCGAGACGCCCTCGAAGCCAAATACTTTTCCTCTTACCCCACGTTTGACGCGTGCAAACGCGAGCGCCGAAATGGTTTGCGTCGCCGTCTGAAAATAGAGCGGCAATTGCAGCTCGTCCGGTCGCTCGCCCAACCAGCTCGCCACCTTTGCCGCACCAGTTTTGTAGTCGATCAGCGCATGGGTGCCGTCTTCAAGTCGATCCAATCGATCAAGCCGCAGCCGCATTGATAAGCCAGCAAGCGACACGTCGCGCGCTTCCTCACAGGCGACGACCTCGAACGGCGTGCGCTCGCGCTCATACGTCAACCAATCGGTGACCAAACGGGATAGCCGGACGTGTTCAATATCAGCGAAGCGCCCGGCAAGACTATCCAATCCCTTGCTGTGTGCTTCGCTAATGGCTTTTGCAACCGACGCATCCACCAAGTTTTTGGTTTCGATTTCATCCATCGCCAGTAACTGCGCATGGGTTTGCAGACGCTTCCACAAGAGACTCAATACGCGATGCAGCAATGTGCCGCGTTCAGCCGCGTCGAGACCTGATTCTGGCGACCCGAGTGTGCGTGCACCCAGGCGATGGCGCGCAAATGCGCGGAATGGGCAGGCGGCTTGATCGCGTAGCACAGTTGCGCCACCACCGACCTTTGTTGGCATGGGCAGCGCTGCCAACGGTGTATCGGGAATCGGTTCGCGCTGACGGCTGGAAAAAAGTGCATGCGCATAATCGGTAGAGACATCGTTCGCAATCAACAAGGAGTATTCGGTCAGCGGAATATCCCGCGTCAATGCGCTCGCAGCGCGCTTTTGTTCGCCCCCTTTGCTACCGTCGCCTGTTTCAGCATGACTGAAAACGATTTCTGGCGCGCTCTCCCGCCAAGCGCTGGTAATGCGTTGATCCAGCGCCAGAGAGGTTGCTGCGGAAGCCTCCGTCACGCCAGCAGCGCGCTGCAACACGGCGGATATGAATGGATTGGGCCGTGCCACGAGCGGCCATGCTTCCTCGCTTAAACCCGCCACCCATAAGGCGTCGAAAGATTGTCCTGCAGATTCCAGAATACCCAGCACTTGAATCGGCGCTGTTGTGTTGCTCGCGGCCTCCGGCTGAAAAACTGTATCGGCGACAATGCGGCGCAAATGGTTGAGCGCCTCGTCTGCGCGCATGTGCGGCTGTACTGCATCGAGAAGTGCCAGCGCCGCCAACGAATCGCGAAATTTCTCCACCACTTGGTAGTCGGTGGAATCGAGCGTTTCTTCGCCGGGAAATCCCCAGGCAAGAAGCACCTGACCAAAATGTCGGCTCCAATCGCGTGGAGAAAATTTTCTTGAAGCAGGTCGAAGCTGGCGTGTAGATGTAGGAGTTAAAGCCGGACTGTCGATGCTCGCCAACCGATCGATGCGTGCCAGTAGAGTTTGGCACCCGCCAACGGCACGCATCAGTTGCGGCTCATTCGCGAGTTTTAATTTTCGTTGCAGTGCAAACAAGCTGATGTCTGGCCCAACGACTTCACGCAACGCCGCATCCAGCCTTGCCCGTGGGCCGATTTCACTACTCGCCCCGGCAATAAAAGGCGAACGCAATAAGGCGCTGACCTGAAGAAACGGGTTCGGGCGGTTCTGCGAAAAATCGATCAACGAGAGCGCGTCGTGAACCAGCGCATATTCATTCAACGGAAGCCCAAGCGATAAGTTGAATCCGTTCAACGCACCACTTGAAGGCATTGATGACTCCGCGCGCACCCCTGGCTGCAGTGCGTCGGTGAGCGCGCGGATAACCTTGCTGCGCTTTGATCGCAAATCGGGGACAACGATGGCGACACGTTGTTCAGGATCCGCCTGTAGACGCCGCCGCGCCCACATCGCGCAACCACGTAATTCGGCGTCCTCGGTTGCAAATTCGATTCGCCTGCATTGCGCGTCCGCCTGTGTGCGCGTAGGCAAAGAAGTTGCGGTGCATACCGACACACCGCGTGCTACGCAGGCATCAAGAAAATTTTGTAATTGCGGCGTGACGATATCGAAACCTGTCGTGAAAATCCTACCCGGCAGAATTTCTGTCCAGTCATCTTTGCTCTTGCCCGCATTTGCTTCACGCAAATAGGCTGCCATGACTGTTGGCAAAACCGCAGCATCGATCACATGCTGTTCACGGCAAAGTTGCTCGAAACGTTTTGCCCAAGTGAGAAAGACCTCTGCATCTTCGTTCAGCGGGCTGCGGCGCATCGCAGGCAATAAATCCCAGGCATGTGCCACCGACCATGCTGCAGCGGCTTGCTTGGCGGTTTGGGTGAGGCTCAATAAATGGCTGGCAACGTCTGACGCGCGAACCACCTGTTCCCACAGCAAGTGGCTTTGCGCAGAATTTAGGTGGTGCGCATGCGTGCGGTTTTCTCCCCGCAACGTCCATGTACGGTAAGTGCGTTCAAGAAACGTCGGAAACGGGAGGATATCGGGCGTGGCCCAAGCTTTGTTTCCCGCTTGGCGTTGCGCGGTATCAAATTGGTCTTTGAGATACACCGCGAGACGCCGATTGGGCGTGAGGACGGCGATGCGCTCATCCGTTGATAGCGCCGCTAAAAGCTGCTCGAATGAAAGCGAAACTGATGGGCTGGCCGATGCAAAAGCAGAACTCACAATGCGCTCACGTTTTTGTCCTTCGACCCCTTCAAACAAACGGCAGATGTACTAAACAGTGTTGCGGCACGTGGCCGCAACAGGCTACTTTTCCAACAGATGTGCTTTTTCTTTTACCTTGGTCCAGTCATCCGCGTCTACAGGTGCGGGTTTACGCGCAATGATCGGCTTCCAGCCTTTGGCGAGCTCGGCATTGATCGGAATAAATTTACGCTGATTTTCCGGCACATCGTCCTCGGCGAATATTGCCTCGACAGGGCATTCGGCCACACACAACGTGCAATCGATACATTCGTCCGGATCGATGACGAGCATATTGGGCCCTTCGCGGAAACAATCCACTGGGCACACATCGACGCAATCGGTGTATTTGCATTTGATGCAGGATTCGGTCACAACATAAGTCATACACAGCCTTTGAATTTCTTGAATTTCAACTATCAACTTCATATTTTAGCAGAGCGGCATCGCCTTGCCGTCATCACATGACGGCCAAGTTTGAGGCGTCGTTCAATGTCATAATGCTCTCCAGTTTCTTATTTTGAGGTTCACGATGAGCGATGCAATTGCCTACGTTTCTGATGACACGTTTGATCTCGAAGTGCTGCAAAGCACCACGCCCGTGCTGGTCGATTACTGGGCGGAATGGTGTGGTCCGTGCAAGATGATCGCGCCAATTCTCGAAGATGTCGCCAAGGAATATGCTGGCAAGCTCAAAGTGGCCAAATTGAACATTGATGAGAATCAGGCCACGCCACCGAAGTACGGCATTCGCGGAATCCCGACGCTCATGCTGTTCAAAAACGGCAATGTGGAAGCAACAAAAGTCGGTGCGCTGTCAAAATCCCAACTGGCCGCATTTATCGACGCCAACATTTAGTCATTGACAAGGGCGCGAAGCCGCCCTATCCTGCACCGAAATCTGCGTTGATTGTCATTCCGTAGATGTCCCGCATTACCCGTAGTGTCCTATAGCACCTCCGCCCTACCTCCCAACCTTGTGAGTTGAAACCCGGTTTTCCTTGGGATCCCTCGGAAAACCCGCGTGCAGAGGCGCTATGTTTAGCGGCTATTTCTTGTCCGCATTTTTCAAACAACCAAAGCCATGCAACTATCTGAACTAAAATTAAAGCACGTCTCCGAACTCGTCGAGATGGCAAACGTACTCGAACTCGAAGGCGCCAACCGCCTGCGTAAGCAAGAGCTCATTTTCGCGCTCCTGAAGCATCAGGCAAAAAAAGGCGAAGCCATTTTCGGCGACGGCACGCTTGAAGTGCTGCAGGATGGCTTCGGCTTTCTGCGCTCTCCCGACATTTCCTACCTCGCCGGGCCGGACGACATTTATGTGAGCCCCTCGCAGATTCGCCGTTTCAATCTGCACACGGGCGACACCATAGAAGGTGAAATTCGCACACCCAAAGAAGGCGAGCGTTATTTTGCGCTGGTGAAAGTCGACAAGGTCAATGGTGAAGCACCTGAGAACGCGAAGAACAAGATTCTTTTCGAAAACCTCACGCCACTATTTCCCAACAAACCGTTCACGCTTGAACGCGATATCAAATCCGAAGAAAATATCACCGGCCGCGTGATCGACATCATTGCCCCAATCGGCAAGGGTCAGCGCGGCTTGCTAGTGGCCTCGCCAAAATCCGGCAAAACCGTCATGCTGCAGCACATTGCACATGCCATCACCGCAAACCATCCGGAAGTCATGCTCATCGTGTTATTGATTGACGAGCGCCCTGAAGAAGTAACCGAAATGACCCGCACCGTGAAAGGTGAAGTGGTTTCATCCACGTTTGACGAACCAGCCACGCGCCACGTGCAGGTTGCTGAAATGGTGATCGAAAAAGCCAAGCGCTTGGTCGAACACAAGAAGGATGTGGTCATTCTGCTCGATTCGATCACCCGACTGGCGCGCGCCTACAATACCGTAGTGCCTGCTTCAGGCAAGGTATTGACCGGTGGTGTCGATGCAAATGCCCTGCAACGTCCGAAGCGTTTTTTTGGTGCCGCGCGCAATATCGAAGAAGGCGGCTCGCTGACTATCATTGCGACAGCTTTGATAGATACCGGTAGCCGTATGGACGACGTGATTTACGAAGAATTCAAGGGTACCGGCAACATGGAAGTGCATCTTGATCGCCGCGCCGCTGAAAAGCGTGTTTACCCGGCAATCAATGTAAATCGTTCAGGAACGCGAAAAGAAGAATTGCTGATCAAGCCTGAGTTGCTGCAAAAGGTTTGGGTGCTGCGCAAAATGATGTACAGCATGGATGAACTCGAGGCGACCGAGTTTTTGGTGGATAAGCTCAAGGCAACCAAAAACAACGGCGAATTCTTCGATTCGATGAAAAAGAACTGACCGCCAAGTTGTCAGTGGCTTGGCTAGGCTTTGCCTTTTTGGTCTATTTCCGGCATAATTATTGATTCTCTTCAAACACTTGTCTGCATAGAGGTAGCTTTAGTGGCCACCCTTTACGGAAAGAAAGGCAAAACAGCATGAAACCGAATACCCATCCCGAATACCACGAAGTCATTTTTTTTGACTCGTCATGTGATTTCAAATTCCTGACCCGCTCGACAGTCGAGACCAAGGGCAAGGAAAAAATGAAATGGACCGATGGCAAGGAATATCCGATGATCCGTATCGAGATCTCGTCCGAGTCACACCCGTTTTATACCGGCAAGCACAAGATCATGGATACGGCTGGCCGTATCGACAAGTTCAAACAGCGCTATACGCGCTCTGCAGAAAAGCCCGTAGTGGCGGCACCAGTACCAGCGCCCAAGACAAAGGCATCAGCCAGCAAAGCAAAATAGTCGTATCAGCGCGCACAAAAAAAGGCAGCTTCGGCTGCCTTTTTTGTTTTCGTTTTGTTTTCGTTCTGCGCATTCAGGCATGCCAGACAGCGGCGTAAAATAATGCTGTCAATCCCTGAATGTCTACAATAAAACTTAGGATTTCTGCGATGTCATTTGTTTGCTTCAGGTCAGGTGCACGTTGGTCAATCATTTCTGCCGTCCTGTCGGCATCAATTCGGTAATGACCGCGCGATCACTTACGGTGTCTGCGATATGAAGCCTAAGTCCGACAAGGCTGGCCAAAAATTGAGCGATCGCCTTTCAGATACCTTTTCGACGACGATGCGCCAGCCGATCATTTTTGACGGCATCTCAACGCCCGTGAAAACGGCACTCTTCATCATAATCTGTGCTGCATGGACGCTGCCGGGCCTGATCGGCCACGACCCCTGGAAAACGGAAGCGACCACTTTCGGCATCATTTACGCGATGCTGCAAGACGGTAATTGGTTGGTGCCTACCGTCGCGGGCATACCGAATCACGATTACCCGCCGCTGTATTATTGGGTCGCCGCCATTACGGCAAAAATTTTCTCGCCGCTGCTGCCGCTTCACGATGGTGCGCGACTCGCGACCGGTCTCTTTATCGCAACCACGCTTATCTATGCGCACAAGACCGCAAAACGCCTGTTCGATGAACGTGCGGGGCGCATCAGCGTCTTGTTACTGATCGGATCGCTGGGCATCTTCCTGCGCGGCCACGACATGAACCCCGAACTCGCCGGACTCGCAGGCATGGCGATTGCATTTTACGGAATGACGCGCATCCGCTCTGAGACCATCAAAGGTGGCATTACGACCGGGGTCGGCACCGGCATCGTAGCGATGTCGATTGGAATTATTCCTGCGTTGGCGATCCCGTTTATCGCCATCGTGCTGTTGTGGGTACTGGGCGAATGGGGAAATCGGCTCTTTCAACGAGGCGTCGGCGTGGCCCTGCTGGTTTCGCTACCTTTCATGCTGCTGTACCCAGTCGCACTTCTACTGCAGGGCTCGATTTCTCCGCTGATGTGGACGGACGCAATTCTTGGCGCACCGCTGCTGGCTGCGAGTACGCAAGGTGCAATTGACCCAATCTACTATATTCGTCGTCTGGCCTGGTACGGCTTGCCAGCACTGCCGTTCGCGGTTTGGCTGTGGTGGCGGGATCGCAAAAAAATACGCGAGCGTTTTGAACTCGCATTGCCGTTTGTCGGGTTTCTCGTTCTGCTTTTTTGGCTGTCGTTTTTTCGCGAGGCGAACGACGCAGTGGGACCTGCATTGTTGTTGCCG
>JANOQY010000138.1:0-1981 GCA_031414995.1 Betaproteobacteria bacterium | reverse complement strand
CTCGATCGCCGTGAATCTTTCCGCCAATCAGCTTGCCGATCCAAACCTCGTGCAACAGGTAGCCGATTCGCTGCGAAACAGTGGCGCTGATCCGGCGATGATCGAACTCGAGATTACTGAGACCGCAGTGATGAAAAATCTGGATGACGCCATCATGCGCCTGAATTCCCTGCGTGCACTCGGTGTGCGGTTATCCATCGATGATTTCGGGACCGGCTATTCGTCGCTTTCTTATCTGAAACAGTTGCCGGTTGATATTCTTAAGGTTGATCGATCATTCGTCAAAGATTTGCCGCACAATCGTGACGACCTCGCCATCACCCGTGCCGTGATCGCGATGGCGCACGGATTGTCGATGAAAGTTGTGGCCGAAGGCGTTGAGGACAAGCATCAATTTAATTCGTTGCGTGATGAAGGCTGCGATGAATTTCAGGGCTACTTCTGCCGCCCTGCGATGGAAAGTCATCATCTTGAAGCGTTACTGGGCCTGCATGGAGCGATAATCCCGGCGCAGGCCTGAATTCCCGGGTTGGCGCGCACAATTCATTGGAGGGGAACGCGTCACATGAAACTTATTTTTTCGATCCTTGTTGCTCTAGCGCTGGTTGCTTGCTCATCCGGGCTTGACCGCAAGCTCGACGGCTCAAACGAAAAAGCGTTTGAAACCAGCCTCGCCGCCATCAAAAAAACCGCCAAGCCCGACGACGTGGCGCGGCTCGATGATGCTTTGCTAGTGCTGGCAATTTCGAATGTCAGCATTGGGTTCGAGGGTGGCATCCTCGGCGCGCTAAAAAAAATATCAGCGACCAAGAGCCCTGAACAATTAGCAGATCAGCTCATGCCAATTGTCCACGGCATGACTGGACGCGAGATCATCAAGGCTGGCAAGAAGCGAAAGAGTGAAGAAGCCACCAAACAGCTTGCCAACATCGACGCTGATATCGCACGGCTGATCAAGCTGCGCGAGGAAAAAGCCAGTACCAAGGGGATTCTTGCCCCCATCGAAATTCTCGATCCCACGCTGCGCTTCAATAGCATCGGGCCACAGAAAATGAGCGTGATGGATTTCAAGGTGAAAAACGGCACCGATGTTCCGCTCAGCTATTTGTACTTACGTGGAACCGCCACCGAATCTGCGACCGGGAAGATATTGTTCAGTGACGACATCAATTACAAGTTAAGCGCCGCGCCATTGCTTCCCGGCGAGACCAAGGCGCTTAGATTGCCGAATTCGGCGCAGGGGAAATGGAACTCGCCGGAAGTCTGGGGAAAAGAGAATCTTGGCTTCAGCATCGAAGTGGTCAACGCGGAAAATCTGGCCGGGCAGCGATTGGCGGCGTCGTTCACGCACAAAGACGGCGTACAACTTGTCGCGCTTGAAGCCAACAAACAGGCGCTGACCAGCATGCTCGCGGAGTAGCCGGAAAGTCTTACCAGACTCCCGTATTTGGCATCGACGTCCAAGGCTCCTGCGGGGGCAAAGGTGACCCTGTTTGCAATAGCTCGATTGAGATATTGTCCGGTGAGCGCACAAACGCCATACGCCCGTCGCGCGGCGGTCGACTGATGGTGACGCCTGCATCCATCAGCTTTTGGCAGAGCACATAAATGTCATCGACTGCATACGCCACGTGGCCGAAGTTGCGCGCGCTGCCCAACTCTTCCTTGTCCCAGTTGTATGTCAATTCGATGGCGGCAGTTTCATCGCCCGGGGCCGACACAAACGCCAACGTGAAACGACCATTCGGGTATTCATTTTTTCGCGTGAGCGTGAGGCCGAGTTTGTTGCAATAAAAGTCGAGCGAGGCGTCAAGATCGTTTACGCGGACCATCGTGTGCAGATATTTCATGTTGATTCCTTGATTTATATTGACTGGAGTTTAGTCGTTTACGTTGCACGAAATGTAACGACCAATACGTCCCGATACGCTGGCTTGGCAGCATCAATCGGCATTACCGGCGTCACGCCATGCAGGCAACG
>JANOQY010000137.1:0-3892 GCA_031414995.1 Betaproteobacteria bacterium | reverse complement strand
GGTGCCTGCGGGAAGATAAAGCGCAGTGGCAAATCTTCGGGCAGCCCGAGTTCCTTGACGATGGAAACAAAGTCCCAGCAATCAGCGCCGAGGCCATGCATCCATATGACGCTGCCCTTGGGGTCTGCACCTGTGACGAGTTCTATGTGTGAAATTAGTGAGGTCATGTCGATGGTAGAAGTAGTAAAAATAATTGGCTACCGTCGCGGACGTTGTTTGGCCGAAATGGATTTGATGATCACGCGGTGCCTGGTGTGCGGCGACAGCGGCACTCGCGCGCACGTCAGCGCCGCCAGCATCAGCGCACGCATCTCAGTTGAGAGCAGTTTATCGGGGTCAGTTAATCGAACGTGACGCGCCTGCTTGCCGTTGCCCTTAAGCATTTTTTCCGGGTCTGGCACCTTGGCACCTTGCAGGAAAAACAGCGTCACCCAACGTGGGAAAACGGCCAACGAAAAAATTGCCTCCGATGCGCGTTCGCTGGGGCCGAAACCGATTGCGAGCGCATTGTAGTTGTCATAAACCATTTCGATTGCGCAAGGGAGAAGCGAGCGCATTCTGAAAAGCTCCTCACGCGTTCTGGCCGCAATGTCGGGCGAGAACTTATCGATGAAGGAATCGAGCTGGCGCTGTTCGTCGTCGGTAACCATCGCAATTAAGCGCGGGCCTATTTTTTGTCAACCTTCGGTGCAGCCGGAGGGGCCAGATCGTCTTCCAGTTGATCGAGTTTTGCCTGCGGTGCCTTGCCGTCGTAAACACTGCGCAACCGACGTTGCAAGTAGGCGTCACGGACAAACTGATATTTGTCGAGCGCGGCGGCGTCAAGCGTGGAGCTTGCCCCCAGCAAATTGGCGCGCAGGTCGATGATTTCCAGTCCGAACGCGCTGTTGCGTGACGGGACGTGGTCTACGTAGCGGGAATATCCGGCGTAGCCATCAACGGGACGACTGGCGGCGTCACGTAACGTCGATGGCCCCATCAATGGCAGCATCAGGAACGGCCCGCTATTGACGCCCCATACGCCAAGCGTCTGGCCGAAATCTTCGTTGTGTTTTTCCAGCCCCATCGGTGTTGCGACATCGAACAGGCCCAGCACGCCTAGTGTTGAGTTGATCAAGAAGCGCCCTGTGTCAGAAGCGGCGTCGCCAGCTTTACCCTGCAACAGGTTATTGAGTGCGGTTGCGACATCGCCAATATTGGTGAATAAATTAGTGACACCCGCACGGAAGAAAGTTGGCGTCACGGCTTGATAGCCTTTGGCCACAGGTTTGATCACCGCCTCGTCAACAGCGTCGTTAAACCGGTAGGTGGCCCGATTCAGGCCTTCAAGCGGATCTGCCTTCGATGCCGTCGTTGATGCGCAACCTGAAAGCAGCACGAGACTGGATACAGCAATGGCGAGCAGGTATTTTGGATGGTTGGAAATCATGGTCGAGTAATACCTAAATTGAAATAAGTGGAGGAAATATGACTAGTGAAGCGTAAAGCGCATCGAAAGATCGAGCGCCTGAATGTCTTTGGTCAGCGAGCCAATCGAAATACGATCAACTCCCGTCTCGGCAATCGCACGCACGCTATGATGATTGACGCCGCCTGAGGCTTCGAGTTCCGCCCGCCCGCCGGTTAATTTCACGGCTTCCCGCAGCTGTGCGTTGTTCATATTGTCGAGCAAAATCAATTTTGCGCCACCGTCGAGTGCTTCCAGAAGCTGGGCCAGCGTTTCAACTTCAATCTCGATCATCGTGTTGGCTGGTGCCTGATGTTGCACCAAAGCAAGTGCTGCCTGCAAGGCAGGCTTGATGCCGCCTGCGGCAATGATGTGGTTTTCCTTGATGAGAATGCCATCAAAAAGACCGATGCGATGATTATTGCCGCCGCCAACATGGACGGCATATTTTGAGGCCATGCGTAGCCCCGGTAGGGTTTTTCGCGTATCGAGAATTTTTGCCTTGGTGCCGATGATTGCCGTCACAAATTTTCGGGTTTGTGACGAAATCGCAGACATGGACTGTAGAAAATTGAGCGCCGTGCGTTCGGCCGACAACATGGCGCGGGCGTTACCGGAAATCTCGCAAAGCTGCGTATTTTCGGCGACACCCTCGCCATCCTCTACATGCCAAAAGACCTCGCAATCCGGGTCCAATTCGGTGAAGCAGCGTTCAAACCACGCGCAACCGGCAATCACGCCAGCTTCGCGGGCGATGACCCGTGCGTGTCCGCGCGCCGTTGCGGGAATGAGCGATGCAGTCAGGTCGCCGCCGCGTATGTCCTCCGCCAGCGCGCGGGTGACATCGTCGGTGATGATTTCTTCCAGGTCATGCATGTGTCTGAATG
The DNA here is from genome assembly GCA_031414995.1 of Betaproteobacteria bacterium. GTDB lineage: Bacteria > Pseudomonadota > Gammaproteobacteria > Burkholderiales > Usitatibacteraceae > UKL13-2. The sequence goes on along the minus strand of JANOQY010000137.1, from coordinate 1,558 downwards.
GGGCGTCCATACTTGAAATTATCCGCTAATAACCCCAATTCTGTAACACAACCGCTAAAACCGCTTTTCCAGGAAACCAAAAAATGAGAACCGACAAACTCACAACCAAGTTCCAGCAGGCGCTTTCTGACGCGCAAAGCATGGCACTCGGGAATGACAACGGCTATATCGAGCCGCAACATTTGTTGCTCGCGCTCATCAATCAGGAGGACGGCGGCACGGCATCATTACTCGCCCGCGCCGGCATCGCTGCGCCAAAGTTAAAAACCGCGCTAGAAAAAGCCATCAAGCATTTGCCCAAGATTGAAGGGCAGGGCGGGGAAATTTCGGCCTCGCGTGATTTGGGTAATCTGCTCAATCTCACCGATAAGGAAGCGAGCAAGCGGGGGGATGAATTTATTGCCAGCGAATTGTTTTTACTGGCATTACTGAACGACAAAAGCGATACCGGGCGGCTATTCAAAGAGCACGGTGCCAACAAGCAGGCGCTGGACGCGGCTGTGTTGGCGGTGCGCGGTACCGAAGGCGTCAATGATCAGGAGGCCGAGGGACAGCGGGAGGCACTCAAAAAATACACCATGGATCTCACCGAGCGCGCCCGCAATGGCAAGCTCGATCCCGTTATCGGTCGCGACGACGAAATTCGCCGCGCCATTCAGGTGCTGCAACGTCGCACCAAAAACAATCCCGTCCTCATTGGCGAACCTGGCGTCGGCAAAACGGCCATCGTCGAAGGGCTGGCACAGCGCATCGTCAACGGTGAAGTGCCGGAATCGCTCAAGGACAAACGTGTGTTGTCTCTCGACATGGCCTCGTTACTGGCTGGTGCCAAATATCGAGGTGAATTCGAAGAGCGCCTTAAATCTGTACTGAAGGAATTGGAGCAGGATGCCGGTAAAACCATCGTCTTCATCGATGAGCTGCACACCATGGTAGGTGCAGGCAAAGCCGAAGGCGCGATGGATGCGGGCAACATGTTGAAACCGGCGTTGGCGCGAGGTGAGCTGCATTGCATCGGTGCAACTACGCTTGATGAATATCGCAAATACGTTGAAAAAGATGCGGCTCTTGAGCGGCGTTTTCAAAAGGTGTTAGTCGGCGAACCCAGCGTGGAAGCCACCATCGCCATCCTGCGTGGGCTGCAGGAACGCTATGAAGCCCATCACGGTGTCGAGATTACGGACCCAGCCATCGTCGCTGCAGCTGAGCTATCGAACCGCTACATTACCGACCGCTTCCTGCCCGACAAGGCCATCGACTTGATCGATGAAGCCGCTGCACGCCTCAGAATGGAAATCGATTCCAAGCCGGAATCGATGGACAAGCTTGAGCGTCGCCTGATTCAGTTAAAGATTGAACGCGAAGCGGTCAAGAAAGAAAAAGACGAGGGTTCGAAAAAGCGCTTCAAGCTAATCGAAGAAGAGATCAAGCGGCTCGAGAAGGAATACTCGGACCTTGAAGAAATCTGGAAGGCTGAAAAAGCACAAGTGCAGGGCACGCAACATATTCGCGAGGAGATCGAATCGATCAAGACGCAAATGGCCGATCTGCAACGCAA
>JANOQY010000136.1:0-3837 GCA_031414995.1 Betaproteobacteria bacterium | reverse complement strand
GCTGGCCCTTGCTGGAAGTAGCCCTCTGCGTCCGGCCCACGGTGGGCGAGGCGGCGATTCATGCGGCGCAATACCTCGGCCGCATCGCGTGTGCTGCCCGCTAGGTCAATAAAGCCGCTCAGACCGCACATGGCAGCCTATCGGCGCATGGCAATGTCACACGGCATGTTGCTTTGATTTTTTTTGAATGACGCAAAGCGGGGAAGGGTGGCTTGGTAAAAATTCGGCACGTAAAGCGTGATTTTACTAGCAGCCCGTCAGACTTAAATAATCGACGCAAAAAACGAAGTCTCGACTCCGATTAGACCTGCTTCTAATCCTGCGTCTACACCTTCTTGGAAGCCGAAATCGCCTTCCTGATAAACGCTTTGCGATCATTTTGGTCTTCAATTTCGTCGGCGATGATGAGATAAAGCTCACCTTCATCGCGAGCCTTCATCGCCGCTTTCTTCACAATCACCCTCGCGATCGCACCAATATGCTGCGCGAGGCGCTTTTCGGCGCGGTCCAGAACATCAACCGCGAACCGCGTCGCAGCCAATTGGGTTGCTATCTCGGTGCGATCTTGCAGCGAGCCCGAAGCAGGCGGACGAGTGTTTTCTTTCATCCGCAGGGTAAATGCGGCGCGCTCCTCCTCATCGTCGATTTCACCAGTGACAGCCTCGATCACGGCCTCAATGGTCGCGTTATTCTTTGCCGCTTTTCTTACCAGCACTGCAGCAAGCGGCCCGATGCGCTTGGCAAGCTCATTCTCAATTTCTTTGAGTTGCCCTGCATCGTGCGACACCAGAACGGACGCTGTCTGCAATGCAGCCGCAGGAACCGTTCGGGGGTGCTCTGCCGCTACCGAGTCGGAGGAGCCCGGTGCACCAAGCGGCATGGTTCGATCAGCATCAGCGAGGTCCGGCATATCAGCTTGTGCAGGCGGGGCAGGCAGCCCTCGCAAGCGCGCCAGCATTTCTTCACTCGACTGTGGACGCTGTTGCTCATCCGGCATCAGTGCCCAGTCGATGGCGGATAAAAACTCATTGCTGTACATCGAATGATCGCCAATATCAGCCGCGCGTGGTTGCGGATCGTTTTTCAGTCTGGCTGTGGCATCCACCGGTTTTTTGCCGGTCACCATCCAGTACATCACGCCGCCCATCGCGTAAAGGTCCGTCCACGGGCCTTGTGCGCTCGATTCGCTGTATTGCTCAACCGGCGCATAGCCGGGACTGACAATGGCTGTCAGCTCGCGACCGCCGACAGTCGAGCGCGCGGCACCGAAATCAAGCAATACCGGGCTGCCATCTTCGCGGACGTAAATATTGCCCGGCTTCACATCACGGTGCAGATAATTGGTGCGATGAATAACACCGAGCCCGTCGATCAGGGGCAGGGCGATTTTTTCAATAGCAACCTGGGGCAGGGGACGACGCGTCCGCAACCAGTCCGCCAGCGATGCGCCCTGCACAAACTCCATCACCATATAGGCAGTCGCGTTGGCCTGAAAAAAACGCATCACACGGACGATATTTGGGTGACGGAAGGTGGCCAAGGTGCGTGCTTCATCGAGAAATCGCGCCAGCCCCCATTCAAAGGTTTCGCGATTCTCATCGGCTGAGGGGCGAATTGAGGTGTCGCCTTCGCTGTCGTCAGTGCCACCAGTGCCGCGCACGGCGATATCGGAAGGAAAATACTCCTTGATCGCCACCGGCAAATTCAGGTTCTGGTCGGTGGCAAGATAGGTGAGGCCGAATCCTCCGACGCCTAACAGTTTGTCGATGTGGTATTCGTTGATGGTGTGCCCATCAGGTAGGCATGGAACTGCGGCGGCCATGGTTTACCGAGCTCCGTTTATGGGTTGCAGGTCATTCATCGATGAGCGAAATTGCCTTCTGCAGGCTGCGACGCATGCGGTTGAACGATTTTGCGAGCAGCGCCATTTCGTCACGGCCTTTGTCCGGAAATTCGGGAATGTTCATATTGCCAGTACTGATTTCATTTGCCGCTTCCGACATATCCGTAATAGGGCGAACGATCAGCAACGACAACATCACGTTGAGAATCACAAACAACACCGCAAATACGCCGGTGAGCGAGGCCATAAAAGTGACAAACGCGCGATCCGCATTCTCAATCGGCAGCGACATTGGTACCGACACCACTTGGGCCCCGATGATTTCGTTGAGTTTCCAGCCAAAACCATTGTTGGCACCATACTTTGCAATCATTGCCGCAGGTGCCTTGTCGGGGGTGTTATGACATGCCAGGCAGCCTTCCTCGGTAATTCGAATAGGGCGCGCGAGATACAAAGATGGGCCGGCTGCTGAAAGGCGGGTGCCGCTTATCTCCGTCTTGACGGCATCGCTGCGAAAGGCGTTTACGATGTCCGCCTCCCACTCAATTGCCCGGTCGCGCAGGTTGGTGGGGTTCAGAACAGCCTCTTTGTAGTTGTAATCAGCGTATTTCTTGCGCAGCCCGTTCATCATTTCGGTCGCCGCGAACGCAGGCACGGTCTGGGGCAGAAAGGTATCTGGCTGATAGTCCAGATGCGGACTTACATGCTTTTGCGTGTAATCCCGCATCGATTGCGTGGCTTCCATGATGATGCCGGCATTGCGGAGCACTTCATCACGGGCATTTTTCTGCAACAGCGTGTAGGAAATATAGCCTGTGACTGCGAGCCCCAATGCGAACACGATGAACAACACGAGATTGAATTTTGTTCTGAGTCCCATGGCAGACCTTATTTGATTGTTGTTTCGACGTTACGGAATTTACTCTATTCCCGATGTTGGTCATAGCCACCGATTGCGCTTGCGACGCTGAAGCATGAGTATGATTTAGCAAGGCTTCTTTGATTTGACATAATATAAATTACACGCTGTACGAATATAAGTTAAAGCCGGCGGCTGTAGGTAAAATGCAGCTTCAAGGCACCCTGAAACGTGGCTATTTTTCCTGCGCTATACCTAATCTCGATTATCAATAAACGCTGATATAATGTTGATGTTAAACAATAAATAAAAATATAAATTTATGTGCCCCTCAATCTCAAACCGCCAGTGACAGCCGCAGAAACCACCGCCAGCGAACCGATTGCGCGGCTGACAGAGTCTGATCTGGATTGGGCAACTGACTTTTTGACCGGCGTCTTTATCGGCGATCAACCGATTACAAAGCTCTTTTCGCCAAGAAATATTGAGGCGCAGCTTCGCTACTTCATGCGCTGTAATTGCGCGTTAGCGCTGAAAATTGGCGAGTGCTACGCCACGCATGCGCGCGACGGTTTGGCGCTTTGGCTGCCGCCGGGGCGAACTTCGATGACCGTGGCAGATATCTGGCGCGCCGGCATGTTCCGGGCGCCACTCAAGTATGGGTTGGCAGGCACGGCCAAAGTGATCGGATTTGCACATCACCTTGACGTGATGCACAAACAGTGCGCGCCAATGCCTCATTACTACCTGTTTCTGACCGGCGTTGATCGGCATCAGCAGCGCCAGGGCGTTAGTACGGCGCTACTTGGCAACATGCTTCAACGCATTGATGCCGAGCGCATGCCGGTATATCTGGAGACGCAAAGCGCCGGGAATGTGGAGATTTATGAAAAACTCGGCTTTGTCGTCGTGCAGAAGCGGGCATTTCCGACCACATCCACTGTATTTAACTGGGCAATGCTGCGGCAAGCGCACGCTTAGTTTTTAGCGATCCCCGCCCTGCCCTAAAAAGCACGTAATTGCGTAAAACGCCATTCAGTGAGCATTTTTAGGGATAAATGCTCTGAAACGCCCGCCAATGCTAGTGTTTTGTATTTTCTACTGCGCTGGCCGCGCGCAGCAGGCAACGAGCCAA